>NZ_JBFAWY010000027.1:0-102649 GCF_040680575.1 Streptomyces sp. NPDC052020 | reverse complement strand
AAACGCCCGGTTACATTCCGAACCCGGAAGCTAAGCTCTACAGCGCCGATGGTACTGCAGGGGGGACCCTGTGGGAGAGTAGGACGCCGCCGAACGATTATTCAGCTCCGGCTCCCAGGCTTACAGCCCGGGAGCCGGAGCTTTTTCGCGTTGAGGTAAGGTCGGGGAGCATCGTTGGCTCGTTTCCCACAGGAGGCTCCCGGGTGGAGGTCCAGGAGACCCGTGTTCAGACCGACCGGGTCCTCACCATCCCCAACATCCTCAGCATGGCACGTCTCGTCGGCGTCCCCCTGTTCCTCTGGCTGATCCTCAGGCCAGAGTTCGGAGGGCCGAAAAGTGATGGCTGGGCGCTGTTGGTACTGGCCCTGAGCGGAATCAGCGACTACCTGGACGGCAAGCTCGCCCGGCGGTGGAACCAGATCAGCAGCCTCGGCCGACTGCTCGACCCGGCGGCCGACCGGCTCTACATCTTGTCCACCCTGATCGGCCTCACCTGGCGCGAGATTCTGCCTCTCTGGCTGACGGCCGTACTCCTCGCCAGGGAGCTGGTGCTGCTCGTGATGGTGGGCATCCTCCGCCGGCACGGCTACCCGCCGCCGCAGGTGAACTTCCTGGGGAAGGCCGCGACGTTCAACTTGATGTACGCCTTCCCCTTGCTCCTGCTCAGTGACGGAACTGGATGGATCTCGTCACTCGCTGCTATTTTCGGATGGGCGTTCGCCGGATGGGGTACAACGCTGTATTGGTGGGCAGGAGTCCTCTATATGGTCCAAGTCCGCCGCCTGGTTCGTGCGGACGCCCCGGCCGATTGAACTCACTGATTGGCGCGGCCACAGCCGCGCGATGGCCCCTGACCGAAAAGTGCGGGACAATCATGGTGGGTGAAGTCGGCTAGACCGTCGTCTGTTAGAGGAGGACGCTTCCGACATGAAGGCCGTCGTGATGGCCGGAGGCGAAGGCACCCGCCTTCGTCCCATGACCTCGAGTATGCCCAAGCCGCTCCTGCCCGTGGCGAACCGCCCGATCATGGAGCACGTGCTGCGGCTGCTCAAAAGGCATGGGCTCAATGAAACCGTCGTAACAGTCCAGTTCCTGGCCTCCATGGTCAAGAACTACTTCGGTGACGGCGAAGAGCTCGGAATGGAGCTCACCTATGCCAACGAGGAGAAGCCACTCGGTACCGCCGGAAGCGTCAAGAACGCCGAAGAGGCGTTGAAGGACGATGCCTTCCTCGTCATCTCCGGTGATGCCCTGACCGACTTCGACCTCACCGAGCTGATCAATTTCCACAAGGAGAAGGGCGCCCTGGTCACCGTGTGTCTGACACGGGTGCCCAACCCCCTGGAATTCGGCATCACCATCGTCGACGAGGAGGGCAAGGTCGAGCGCTTCCTGGAGAAGCCGACCTGGGGCCAGGTCTTCTCGGACACCGTGAACACCGGCATCTACGTCATGGAGCCCGAGGTCTTCGACTACGTCGAGCCCGATGTGCCCGTCGACTGGTCCGGCGACGTCTTCCCTCAGCTGATGAAGGAAGGCAAGCCGGTCTACGGCTATGTGGCCGAGGGCTACTGGGAGGACGTCGGCACCCACGAGAGCTACGTCAAGGCCCAGGCCGACGTCCTCGAGGGCAAGGTCGACGTCGACATCGACGGCTTCGAGATCTCTCCCGGAGTGTGGGTCGCCGAGGGCGCCGAGGTCCACCCCGACGCCGTGCTGCGCGGACCGCTGTACATCGGGGACTACGCCAAGGTGGAAGCCGGCGCAGAGATCCGTGAGGACACCGTCGTCGGCTCCAACGTAGTCGTCAAGAGCGGCGCCTTCCTGCACAAGGCCGTCGTCCACGACAACGTGTACGTCGGGCCGCACAGCAACCTGCGGGGCTGCGTCGTCGGCAAGAACACCGACATCATGCGCGCCGCGCGGATCGAGGACGGCGCCGTCATCGGCGACGAGTGCCTGATCGGCGAAGAATCGATCGTGCAGGGCAATGTGCGGGTCTACCCGTTCAAGACGATCGAGGCCGGCGCCTTCGTCAACACCTCGGTCATCTGGGAGTCGAGAGGCCAGGCACACCTCTTCGGTGCCCGCGGCGTCTCCGGCATCCTCAACGTGGAGATCACCCCGGAGCTCGCCGTGCGTATCGCCGGCGCCTACGCCACGACCCTCAAGAAGGGCTCCACGGTGACCACGGCCCGCGACCACTCCCGCGGCGCGCGGGCGCTGAAGCGGGCGGTCATCTCGGCGCTCCAGGCCAGCGCCATCGACGTACGCGACCTGGAGAACGTACCGCTGCCCGTGGCGCGGCAGCAGACCGCCCGGGGCAGCGCCGGCGGCATCATGATCCGTACCACGCCCGGTGTGCCGGACTCCGTGGACATCATGTTCTTCGACGGGCAGGGCGCCGACCTGTCGCAGGGCAGTCAGCGCAAGCTGGACCGGGTCTTCGCGCGGCAGGAGTACCGGCGTGCCTTCCCCGGCGAGATCGGCGACCTGCACTTCCCGGCCAGTGTGTTCGACTCGTACACCGGTTCGCTGCTGCGGAACGTCGACACGACCGGGATCGCCGAGTCGGGGCTCAAGGTCGTGGTGGACGCGTCCAACGGCAGTGCGGGTCTCGTGCTGCCCAGCCTGCTCGGCAAGCTCGGTGTCGACTCGCTGACCATCAATCCCGGTCTCGACGAGTCCAGGCCGACGGAGACCGCCGACATGCGGCGGTCCGGACTGGTCCGCCTCGGTGAGATCGTGGCCTCCTCGGGCGCCGCGTTCGGCGTGCGGTTCGACCCGGTCGGCGAGCGGATCTCGCTCGTCGACGAGAAGGGCCGCATCATCGAGGACGACCGGGCGCTGCTGGTCATGCTGGACCTGGTGGCCGCCGAGCGGCGCAGCGGCCGGGTGGCGTTGCCCGTGACCACGACCAGGATCGCCGAGCAGGTCGCGGCCTACCACGGGACCCAGGTCGAGTGGACGACCACCTCTCCGGACGACCTGACGCGGGTCGGCGGCGAGGAGGGGACCATCTTCGGCGGCGACGGCAAGGGCGGATTCATCGTCCCCGAGTTCAGCAGCGTCTACGACGGCACGGCGGCCTTCGTACGCCTGATCGGGCTGGTGGCCCGGACCCAGCTCACGCTCAGCCAGATCGACGCGCGCATCCCGCGTGCGCACGTCCTCAAGCGGGACCTGGCGACCCCGTGGGCCGTCAAGGGGCTCGTGATGCGGCGGGTCGTCGAGGCGGCGGGAGACCGCTTCGTGGACACCACCGACGGCGTGCGCGTGGTGGAGTCGGACGGGCGCTGGGTGATGGTGCTGCCCGACCCCGCCGAGGCCGTCACCCACCTGTGGGCCGAGGGTCCCGACGACGCCTCCGCGCAGGCCCTGCTCGACGAGTGGTCCGCGGTCGTGGACAGCGCGGGCCGGTAAAAAACCCTGCACGCGTGCGTGCCGGACAAGTGTCCCCAAGGGGGCCTGTCCGGCACGCCGGTGGGGCCGTTCACGGGCAGCGGCCCCGACGTGCGACGATGTGCGGCATGCCGCAGCAACCCCCCGTTCGGAGCAGTCCCACGCGGCCCGCGCGCCCGGACGCGTCCATGTCGTTGCTCACCAATGTCATGGACCACAGCCTCGACGACGGATACGCCGAGGCCGCCGCGCGACGGCAGGCCGACGGCACCGGCGGCATGCCCAAGACGCTCCGGGCCAGGCTCGGCCTGGCCGCCGGGCTGGTGCTCGCCGCTCTCGTCGTGACCGTGGGAGCGGCGCAGGCGCGGGTCGCGGCGCCCGTCGTCGCCAAGGAGCGCGAAGAGCTCATCGACCGGATCGACCGGGAGACCGAGGCGGCGGACAAGCTGGAGGACAGCGTCGACGAACTGCGCGACGACGTGAGCGCGCGGCAGCGGCAGGCGCTGGAGCAGAGCGGTGGGGGCGGCGAGCCGCATCTGGTGGGGGTTCTCGCGGGCGCGGTGGAGGTGCACGGTCCCGGGGTGAAGCTCGTCGTGAACGACGCCGAGGACGCCGGTACCGGCGGTGACGGCGAGGCCCGTGGGACGTCCGGGTTCTCCGATACCGGCCGGGTGCGCGACCGGGACATGCAGCGGGTGGTCAACGGGCTGTGGGCGTCGGGCGCCGAGGCGATCGCCGTCAACGGACAGCGGCTGACCGCCCTGTCCGCGATCAGGGCCGCGGGGGACGCGATACTGGTCGACAACAAGCCGCTGGTGCCGCCGTACACGGTGCTGGCGGTGGGGGACGGCAAGCGGCTGAGCACGCGGTTCCAGGACAGTCTCGACGGGCTGTATCTCCATGCCCTCCAGGAGAACTACGGGATCCGGACCGCGATCTCGGTGGAGGACGGACTCCGGATCCCCGCCGCACCGAGTGTGATCGTGCGTACGGCACAGCCGCACCTGGAGAAAACCGAAGAAACAGAGCAATCCGAGAAGGGCACATCGTGATCGCCGTACTGGGCCTCGTCCTGGGAGTCGTGGCGGGCCTGCTGGTCCGGCCCGAGGTTCCGGCGGCCGTCGAGCCTTATCTGCCGATCGCCGTCGTGGCGGCGCTCGACGCCGTGTTCGGCGGACTGCGGGCCATGCTCGACGGCATCTTCGACGACAAGGTCTTCGTGGTGTCGTTCCTGTCGAACGTGGTCGTGGCCGCGCTGATCGTGTTCCTGGGCGACAAGCTGGGCGTGGGGGCGCAGTTGTCCACCGGTGTCGTGGTGGTCCTCGGCATCCGCATCTTCTCCAACGCCGCGGCGATCCGCCGGCACGTGTTCCGGGCGTGAGGGCGATGAGCGAACACCAGGAGCGCGAGGGCGCCGGGAAACCCGGGCCCGGGCTGCGCAGGGAACTGCCCGAGGAGGTGCCCGCGGCGGTTCCTTCGCCCAGGGAGGGCCGCGAGGAGGAGCAGCCCCGGCTGACCGGCCGGCAGCGGCTGGTCAAGGGGCTGTGGCCGCCGCGCCTCACGCGGGCTCAACTCATCGTCGCCCTGCTGCTGTTCGGGCTTGGTTTCGGGCTGGCGGTCCAGGTGGCGTCCAACAGCGACGGCGACAGCGCTCTGCGGGGCGCGCGTCAGGAGGATCTCGTTCGCATCCTCGATGAACTGGACGACCGTACGCAGCGTCTTGAGGACGAGAAGCAAGGGCTCGAGAAGCAGCGGGACGAGCTGGAGAACAGTTCCGACCAGGCCGAGGAGGCCCGCAGGCAGACGATCGAGAAGGAACGGCAACTCGGCATTCTGGCGGGCACGGTGGCCGCGCAGGGCCCCGGCATCACGATGACCATCGAGGACACGAAGGGAACGGTCGAGGCGGACATGCTGCTCGACGCGATCCAGGAGCTGCGGGCCGCGGGGGCGGAGGCGATCCAGGTGAACGGCGTACGGGTCGTCGCCGGAACGTACCTGACGGATTCGGGAAACGGCGTGAGCGTCGACGGGAACAAGATCAACGCGCCGTATCGTTTCAAGGTCATCGGCAAGCCGCAGGATCTGGAGCCGGCCCTCAACATCCCAGGAGGTGTGGTGCAGACTCTGGAGAAGGAACAGGCCACCGTTACCGTTGAGCGGTCGAGCAAGATCGTCGTGGACGCCTTGCGAGCGGCGAAGCGGCCTGACTACGCTCGGTCGTCCTCCCAGTGAACCGGGGGTGCATGGGGGTCATCCGGCAAGGGCATGAGGTTGCGGGGGGTCGGCGCACCGAATGGGTGGTGCGTGGTGGAAACTGTCTGGTGGAGACGGACGTTGTGAGGATGTCCGGTTCGGCCAGTACGTTCAGTCAGGGTTCGTCCTGCCCCACGGGCGGGTCTGTTTCGGTCAAGGGGAATCGCCCGTGAAGTTGTTTGCGAAGTTGTTCGGCAAGAGTGCGCGAGAGGGCCGCGACAGCAACGCGACCGCGCGTCATCGCGCACAGCCCGGTGCGGAGGGCCAGCGTCCGCTGTTCCGGGACCAGGTGGCTGGTCCGGGCGGTGACATTTCCGGTGGTCAGGGCGCGCCGTCTGTTGACCCTGCGCAGTCCGGCGGCATAGGTTTCGGGCAACCGTCAACCTCAGGTACGGGTGCAGGGTTTGCCCCCGGTCCGTACGCGTCCAACGCCCCGGGGCAGCCGCGGCAGGAGGATCCTTCCATGTCGGCCCTGGTGTGTACGAGGTGCGGTAACCGCAACGCGGAGAGCAGCCGCTTCTGCTCGCACTGCGGCGCGCCGCTGCGGCCGGGGGTGGCGGCGGAGCGTTCGTCGGAGACGACGTCCACGATCTCGATCTCCGGTCTGGAGGCCTACGACGCCGAGGCCACGGGGCAGACGCAGATGCCGGCGCTGTCTCCCGAGGCCCAGGCGGCCGTCGACGCGCTGCCGCTGGGCTCCGCGCTCCTCGTGGTGCGCCGCGGGCCGAACTCGGGCAGCCGCTTCCTCCTGGACGGTGAGCTGACCACGGCCGGGCGTCACCCGCAGAGCGACATCTTCCTGGACGACGTGACGGTCTCCCGCCGCCACGTGGAGTTCCGCCGCGGTCAGGACGGCACGTTCACGGTGGCCGATGTGGGCAGCCTGAACGGCACGTACGTGAACCGGGAGCGGATCGACCAGGTCGCTCTGTCGAACGGGGACGAGGTCCAGATCGGCAAGTACCGGCTGGTCTTCTACACGAGCCAGCGGGGCTATTGACCCCCCGGAGTCCGTCCGGGGATCCCCAGGGAAGGTCCATGCTTCAAACACCGAGCGGCGGTGCCGGTCACGGCACCGCCGCCACGGACGGCGAGCTGATGAGCATCGGCACGGTGCTGAACCTGCTGCGTGACGAGTTTCCCGACATCACGATCTCCAAGATCCGTTTCCTGGAGTCGGAGGGGCTCGTCGAACCGCAGCGGACCCCCGCGGGCTACCGCAAGTTCAGCGCGAGCGACGTCGAGCGTCTCGGCCATGTCCTGAGGATGCAGCGGGACCACTATCTGCCGCTCAAGGTGATCCGGGAGCACCTGGACGCCATGGAGCGCGGTGAGGCCCTGCCCCTGCCCAAACTGGGCCGGCAGCGTGAGGGGGAGGCGCCGCCGGAGCGGCCCGAGGGGCCCGCGACGGCCCGGATCGGACGGGCCGAGCTGCTCGCCGCGGCGGGGATCGAGGAACAGGAGCTCGCGGAGTGGGAGTCGTACGGGCTCCTCGCTCCGCTGCCCGACGGCGCGTATGACGCCGAGGCGGCCACGGTGGCCTCCCTCGTCGTCGAATTGGGGAGGTTCGGGATCGAGCCACGGCATCTGCGGGTGATGAAGGCGGCCGCGGACCGGGAGGCCGGGCTGGTGGACCAGGTGGTGGCGCCGCTCAGACGGCACCGGAACCCGCAGACCAGGGCCCATGCCGAGGCGCGCACCAAGGAGCTCGCGGGGCTCACGGTGCGCTTGCACGCCGCGCTCGTGCAGACCGCGCTCGGGGTGCGCCTCCCCTGAAGGGGGTGTATGGGCGGGCCCGGATCGGCCACGCGTTCCCTGCCCGACTACCCAAACGTCCCGGGCACGGCCTAGGGTTGCTGTGTGAACGAGCTCGATGTCGTAGGTGTCCGGGTCGAAATGCCCTCCAACCAACCGATCGTGCTGCTGCGTGAAGTGGGAGGCGACCGCTACCTCCCGATCTGGATCGGACCGGGAGAGGCGACGGCGATCGCCTTCGCCCAGCAGGGCATGGCTCCGGCGCGGCCGCTGACCCATGACCTGTTCAAGGACGTGCTGGAAGCCGTCGGCCAGGAGCTCACCGAGGTACGCATCACGGACCTGCGTGAGGGGGTCTTCTACGCGGAGCTGGTCTTCGCCAGCGGAGTCGAGGTGAGTGCCCGGCCGTCCGATGCCATAGCACTGGCACTGCGCACCGGAACGCCGATCTACGGCAGTGACACGGTGCTGGACGACGCAGGCATCGCGATCCCGGATGAGCAGGAGGACGAGGTGGAGAAGTTCCGCGAGTTCCTCGACCAGATCTCGCCGGAGGACTTCGGCTCCAGCAGCCAGTGAGGCACGCGGCGGTCCACGGCCGCCCGGTGGGCGGGTGGCGGGCCCGCGCGCGGGCGACGGCCGGCGGCCGGGCGTGTGACGGCGGGAAGCCGGGCAGATGCCGGCGGCCGGTGCGGGCGTCGCGCGGCCCCTCGGGGCACATTCGGCTAGCCTTTCCCCGTGGTGGGGCACGGGAAACCACTCGTAGGGTGATTATCACTCGGCGTGCCGAGTGTGGCGATCGTTGACGCACCCTTGGTGACTGCCTACCGTCGGGAAGGCAGGTCAAGGACGGAGGTCGGCGTGAGAATCAGCGGCGACGGTACGGCTGGGGGTGCCCCCGGACGCACTCTCGGGGCGAGCGGTCCGTACCCGCTTCAGAGTGCGGCCGATCGCGCTCCGCAGCGACCGGCGGCCGTGCCGAGCAGCGGAGGGGCGACGTCCATGGCGTCCGAGCAGATCGGCTATCGCGGCCCCACGGCCTGTGCGGCCGCCGGGATCACCTATCGCCAGCTGGACTACTGGGCCCGCACCGGGCTCGTCGAGCCGAGCGTGCGGCCCGCCCACGGGTCCGGGACACAGCGTCTGTACAGCTTCCGCGACGTCGTCGTGCTGAAGATCGTCAAGCGGTTCCTCGACACCGGGGTGTCGCTCCAGAACATCCGCACGGCCGTGCAGCACCTCAGGGAGCGCGGTTTTCGCGATCTGGAGCGCATGACGCTGATGAGCGACGGTGCCACCGTCTACGAGTGCACCTCGCCCGATGAGGTCCACGCGCTGCTCCAGGGCGGCCAGGGCATCTTCGGCATCGCCGTGGGGGTGGTGTGGCGGGACGTGGAGAGCGCGCTGTCGCAGCTGCACGGGGAGCGGGTCGACACCGGTGAGACGCTGATCGGTCACAATCCCGCGGACGAGCTGGCGCGGCGGCGCAACCGCGCCGTCTGAGCGAGGCGCGGGCGGGCCGCAACCGCGCCGTCTGAGCGAGGCGCGGCGGACCCGGACGGGGCCGCTGGGAGCGCTACCACTTTCCCGGCGGGCGCAGGGGGCCGTTGTCAGTGGCGTAGGGCAGCATCGGAGATGTGAGAAGCGCGCCCACCATCCTGCATCTCGACATGGATGCCTTCTACGCGTCCGTGGAGCAGGCGTCCAAACCGAGCCTGCGCGGGAAGGCCGTCGTCGTGGGCGGGCTCGGGCCCAGGGGCGTGGTCGCCACCGCGTCGTACGAGGCGCGGGTCTTCGGGGTCCGTTCGGCGATGCCCATGGCGCAGGCGCGGCGGCTCGCGCCCCATGCCGCGTACCTCGTCCCGCGCTTCGCGCTCTACCGCTCGGTCAGCGAGCAGGTGATGGGGCTGCTGCGGGCGTTGTCGCCGCTCGTGGAGCCGCTGAGCCTGGACGAGGCGTTCGTGGACCTGGAGGCCGGGGGCACGGCGCGGGACGCGGAGTCGGCGCGCCGGGTGGGGGCCGGACTGCGCGCGGACATCCGGGCCGTCACCGGACTCACCGGCTCGGTCGGGCTCGCCGCCTCGAAGATGCTCGCCAAGATCGCCTCCGAGCAGGCCAAACCCGACGGGCTGGTGCTGATCGAGCCGGGCACCGAGCGGGCCCTGCTGGGGCCGCTGTCGGTGCGGACGCTGCCCGGGGTGGGCCCGGCGACCGGTGACCACCTGCGGCGGGCCGGGATCACCACGGTCGAGGAGCTCGCCGAGGCGGGCGAGGACGAACTCGTCCGGCTCCTCGGCAAGGCCCACGGGCACGCCCTGTACGCGATGGCGCTGGCGCGGGACGACCGGCCGGTGGTGGCCGAGCGGGAGGCCAAGTCGGTGTCGGTGGAGGACACCTACGACGTGGACATCCACGACCGGGTGCGGGTGGGCCTGGAGGTGCAGCGGCTGGCCGACCGGTGTGTGCGGCGGTTGCGCGCGGCCGGGCTGTCGGGGCGGACCATCGTGCTGAAGGTGCGGCGGTACGACTTCTCCACGCTGACCCGCTCCGAGACACTGCGCGGGCCCACCGACGATTTGGCGGTGGTGCGGGAGGCGGCGGCGCGGCTGCTGGACTCGGTGGACACCACGGGCGGCGTCCGGCTGCTCGGGGTGGGTGTCAGCGGCCTCGCCGACTACACGCAGGAGGACCTGTTCGCGCAGGCGGCAGGGGAGCGGGCGGAGCCGCCGGCCGAGGAGCCCGAGCGGGAGGAGCCGGCCGAGGAGCGGCAGGGGCCCGCCGAGCGCCGCTGGCCCGCCGGGCACGACGTGCGGCACGCGGCGTACGGGCACGGATGGGTGCAGGGCAGCGGGCTCGGGCGGGTCACCGTGCGGTTCGAGACGCCCGGTTCCGGGCCCGGGCGGGTGCGGACCTTCCGGGTCGACGACCCGGACCTGGAGCCGGCGGATCCGCTGCCGCTGGTGCCGCTGCCGCCGTCGGCACCGCGAAGACCCCGGGCCGCCGACCGGGGTGCCGCGGGCTGAGACGGGCCGGCCGTCAGGTCTCAGGTCTCCTCCGAGCCGGCCAGCCTGCCGGTGCCGTGGCCGGGGAGCGCGGGCGGTGCGGCGACGTCGAGACCGTAGTGGTGGTAGAGCTGGAGTTCCTGGTCCGGTGAGAGGTGGCGGCCGACACCGAAGTCGGGGGCCTCCCTGATCAGGGCCCGGTCGAAGGGCACGCGGAGGGTGCCGTCGACCAGTTCGCTCGGCTCCAGGGGCACGAAGGCGTCCCTGCTGAACAGGCCGGTGCGTACGGCCGCCCATTCGGGCAGCCCGGTGGCGTCGTCGAGGTAGACCTCGTCGATGGTGCCGATCTTGTTGCCGTCCCGGTCGAACGCCTTGCGGCCGATCAGGTTGCGCGGATCGATGTCGGTACGCACGGGCCCTCCACTGGGTCGCAAACATCCGGCGAGTCATCCGTAAGCACCACGAAAGAGCACAATCGTGAAGGCGGCCACTCGAACGTCCGGGCGTTGACCTCGCTGGTAGGCTGACGAACGGCTGCTGACCCCGTGCGGGAGAGTCCTCCAGGCTTCATCGGAGGCGCCGAAGGAGCAAATCCTCCCCGGAATCTCTCAGGCCCCTGTACCGCACGGACGAGGTCACTCTGGAAAGCAGGGCGGGCGCCGACGGTGTCCGCTCTCACCGACGGTGAAAGCCGGGAGCCCTCGGGTGGCCCGGTGAAGCTCTCAGGTTGAGATGACAGAGGGGGAGGCCGTCCGGGTACCCGCGCCGTGGTGCCCCTCGCAGGTCGCGTCAGACCAGGAGGCCTCCGCAATGACCGCCCCTCGCATTCCGCTCTCCGCGCTGGAACAGGGAACGCCCTTCGAGCAGCGCCACATCGGCCCCGACCACGAGGCCCGCGCCAAGATGCTCGCGCAGGTCGGCTACGGCTCGCTCGACGAGCTGACGGCCGCCGCGGTGCCGGATGTGATCAAGAACGCCGACGCGCTGGACCTGCCGGGAGCGCGCACCGAGGCCGAGGTGCTGGCCGAGCTGCGGTCCCTCGCCGACCGCAACCAGGTCCTGGACTCGATGATCGGTCTGGGCTACTACGGCACGTTCACGCCGCCGGTCATCCTGCGCAACGTCATGGAGAACCCGGCCTGGTACACCGCCTACACGCCGTACCAGCCGGAGATCTCCCAGGGCCGGCTGGAGGCCCTGCTGAACTTCCAGACCATGGTCGCCGACCTGACCGGCCTGCCCACCTCCGGCGCCTCGCTGCTGGACGAGGGCACCGCCGCCGCCGAGGCCATGGCGCTGTCCCGGCGCATGGGCAAGAACAAGAAGGGCCTGTTCCTGGTCGACGCGGACGCGCTGCCGCAGACCATCGCCGTGATCCAGACCCGCGCGGAGCCGACCGGCGTCGAGGTCGTCGTCGCCGACCTCAGCGACGGCATCCCGGCCGAGGTCGCCGAGCGGGAGATCAACGGCGTCCTGATCCAGTACCCCGGCGCCTCCGGTGCCGTACGCGACATCAAGCCGGTCATCGACCAGGCGCACGACCTGGGTGCGCTGGTCACCGTCGCCGCCGACCTGCTCGCGCTGACCCTGCTGAAGTCCCCCGGGGAGCTGGGCGCGGACATCGCGGTCGGCACGACCCAGCGCTTCGGTGTGCCGATGGGCTTCGGCGGCCCGCACGCCGGCTACATGGCCGTCCAGGAGAAGATGGCGCGCAGCCTGCCCGGGCGGCTGGTGGGCGTCTCCCTGGACGCGGACGGCAACAAGGCGTACCGGCTCGCCTTGCAGACGCGTGAGCAGCACATCCGCCGGGAGAAGGCGACCAGCAACATCTGCACCGCGCAGGTGCTGCTGGCCGTCATGGCCGGCATGTACGCCGTCTACCACGGACCCGACGGCCTGAAGGGCATCGCGCGGCGCACGCACCGCTACGCCGCGATCCTCGCCGCCGGGCTTGAGGCCGGCGGCGTCGAGGTCGTCCACGGCGGCTACTTCGACACGGTCACCGCGCGGGTGCCGGGCCGGGCCGCCGAGGTCGTGGCCGCGGCCCGCGAGAACGGCGTCAACCTGCGGCTCGTCGACGCCGACCATGTGTCGGCCGCCTGCGACGAGACCACCACGCGCGGTCGGCTGGGCGTCGTCTGGTCGGCGTTCGGGGTCGACGCCGACATCGACGCGCTGGACGCGGTGACCGGGGACGCGCTGCCCGAGGCGCTGCTGCGCACCGACGACTACCTGACCCACCCGGTCTTCCGCCGGCACCGCTCCGAGACCGCGATGCTGCGCTACCTGCGCAAGCTGGCCGACCGCGACTACGCGCTGGACCGCGGCATGATCCCGCTCGGCTCCTGCACCATGAAGCTCAACGCCACCACCGAGATGGAGCCGGTGACCTGGCCGGAGTTCGGGCAGCTGCACCCCTTCGCCCCCGCCGAGCAGGCGCAGGGCTACCTCACGCTCATCCGCGAGCTGGAGGAGCGTCTGGCCGAGGTCACCGGCTACGACAAGGTCTCGCTCCAGCCGAACGCCGGCTCCCAGGGAGAGCTGGCCGGCCTGCTGGCCGTGCGCGGCTACCACCGCGCCAACGGCGACGAGCAGCGGACCGTGTGCCTCATCCCCTCCTCCGCGCACGGCACCAACGCCGCCAGCGCCGTCATGGCCGGCATGAAGGTCGTCGTCGTCAAGACCGCCGAGGACGGCGAGATCGACGTCGAGGACCTGCGGGCCAAGATCGAGCAGTACCGTGACGAGCTCGCGGTACTGATGATCACCTACCCGTCGACGCACGGCGTGTTCGAGGAGCACGTCGCCGACATCTGCGCGCGGGTGCACGAGGCGGGCGGCCAGGTGTACGTCGACGGCGCCAACCTCAACGCGCTGGTGGGCCTCGCCAAGCCGGGCCACTTCGGCGGCGACGTCTCGCACCTGAACCTGCACAAGACCTTCTGCATCCCGCACGGCGGCGGCGGCCCCGGCGTCGGCCCGGTCGCCGTACGGTCGCACCTGGCGCCGTACCTGCCCAACCACCCGTTGCAGCCCGCGGCCGGCCCGGCGACCGGCGTGGGCCCGATCTCGGCCGCCCCGTGGGGTTCGGCGGGCATCCTGCCGATCTCGTGGGCGTATGTGCGGCTCATGGGCGGGGAGGGCCTCAAGCGGGCCACACAGGTGGCCGTGCTGTCCGCCAACTACATCGCCAAGCGGCTGGAGCCGCACTACCCGGTGCTCTACACCGGCCCGGGCGGGCTGGTGGCACACGAGTGCATCATCGACCTGCGGCCGCTGACCAAGGCGACCGGCGTGAGCGTCGACGACGTCGCCAAGCGGCTGATCGACTACGGCTTCCACGCGCCGACGATGTCGTTCCCCGTGGCCGGCACGTTGATGATCGAGCCGACCGAGTCGGAGGACCTGACCGAGCTGGACCGCTTCTGCGAGGCGATGATCGCCATCCGCGCGGAGATCGAGAGGGTCGGTTCCGGCGAGTGGCCCGCGGACGACAACCCGCTGCGGGGCGCCCCGCACACGGCCGCCGCGCTCGGCGGGGCGTGGGAGCACGCCTACAGCCGCGAGGAGGCCGTCTTCCCGGGCGGTGTGGCCGCCGCCGACAAGTACTGGCCGCCGGTGCGCCGGATCGACCAGGCCTTCGGCGACCGGAACCTCGTCTGCTCCTGCCCGCCGCTGGACGCGTACGAGGACTGACGGCTACCGGCCGGCGCCGCTCCGCGCCGGTCCTCGCCGGGGGCTCCGCCCGGCCGCGGTGTGCGGCCGGGCAAAGCCCCCGGGCGTCTTCCGCGCGAAGGCGGTGGGTCAGGCCGGGTACGCGTGCGTCTGGGCCGCCTTGACCGTCGCCCAGACCGGGGCGCCCGGGTGGAGGCCGAGCTCGGCCGCGGCGACCGTGGTCAGGTCGGCGGCCAGGGACAGGTCGCCGGTCAGGTCGGCGCGGATCTGGTCGCCGTGGGTCTCCAGGCCGGCGACCTCGCAGCGCCACAGGTTTCGGGCGCTCGCGCCGGTGGGGCGTTCCCGGTGCAGGGTGACCGCACTGGGCGGGAAGGCGACGAAGACCGGGCCGGTGAGGTCTTCCGTGGTGGTCACGGCGGGGCCCGCGTCGAGCCGGACGGTGTGGCCCTCGGCGTGGCCGCGGTAGAGGTTCAGGCCGACGAGCCGGGCGATGTAGTCCGTGCGGGGATGACGGGCGATGCCGGAGGGGGTGCCCTGCTGGACGACCCGGCCGTGCTCGACGACGACCAGCCGGTCGGCCAGCACCATGGCGTCCAGCGGGTCGTGTGTGACCAGCACGGCGACGGCCTCGAACCGCGCCAGGTGGCGGCGGAGCTGGGCGCGCACCTCCAGCCGGGTGCGGGCGTCCAGCGCGGCGAGCGGCTCGTCCAGGAGCAGCAGCCGGGGCCGGGTGGCAAGGGCCCGGGCGAGGGCCACCCGCTGGGCCTGGCCGCCGGACAGGCGGCGCGGTTTGACGGCGGCGTGCTCGGCCAGGCCCATGCGGTCCAGCCACTCGGCGGCCCGGGCGCGGGCCTCCGCCTTGCCGGCGCCCCGGCAGCGCGGCCCGAAGGCGACGTTGTCCAGGGCGGTCAGGTGGGGGAAGAGCAGGTAGTCCTGGAACACCACGCCGATGGGGCGGGACTCGGGCGGCGTGCGGTCCAGGAGGGCGCCGTCCAGACGCAGATGGCCGTCCGTGAGGGGGACGAGGCCGGCGAGCGCCCGCAGGGCGGTGGTCTTGCCGGCGCCGTTGGGGCCCAGCAGGGCGACGACGTCCCCCGGGGCCGCGGTCAGTGCGACGTCGAGGCGGAAGGCGCCGCGGTCCACCACGAGGCGGGCGTCGAGGCCCTCGCCGCGTGCGGGAGCGGGGGCGGGGGCGGTGTCGCCGGGAGGGGTCATGCGGGAGCGTCCGCTCGCGCCGTCGGGGTGATCGTCGCCGGCGCCGTGGCCGTCGTGGTGGGAGCCGTCGCGGTCATCGTTGCGGGGGTCGTGGTGGTCATCTTCCTCGCCGTCTCGCGTCGCCGTCTTCTTCACCGGCATCTTCGTCTTCCGTCTCGCCTCGGAGGGGTCGTCGTGCGGCGGGGCGCCGCCGGTTCAGGACGCCGTCATCCAGCGGTCCCGCAGTCCGGCCAGTACCGTGATGGAGACGGCCAGCAGGACCAGGCTCAGGGCGATCGCCGCCGCCGGGTCGTTCTGGAGGGCCAGGTAGACCGCGAGCGGCATGGTCTGGGTCCGGCCGGGGAAGTTGCCGGCGAAGGTGATCGTCGCCCCGAACTCGCCCAGCGCCCTGGCCCAGGCCAGGACCGAGCCCGCCGCGATGCCCGGGGCGATCAGCGGCAGGGTGACCCGGCGGAACGCGGTGAAACGGGAGGCGCCCAGCGTCGTGGCGGCCTCCTCGTAGCGCGGGTCGGCGGCCCGCAGCGTGCCTTCGACGCTGATGACGAGGAACGGCATCGCCACGAACGTCTCCGCGAGCACGACGCCCGTGGTGGTGAACGGCAGCGTGATCCCGAACCAGGAGTCCAGCCACTGGCCGATGACACCGTTGCGGCCGAAGGCGAGCAGCAGCGCCACGCCGCCCACCACCGGGGGCAGCACCAGCGGCAGCGTCACGAGGGCGCGGACCACGCCCCGGCCGGGGAAGTCGGTACGGGCCAGCAGCCAGGCCAGGGGAACGCCGATGACCAGGCTCAGCGCGGTCGCCGCGGTGGCGCAGACCAGGGACAGTCGCAGCGCCTGCCACACCTCCGCGCTGGTCAGCTGCTCCGGGAGACTGCGCCAGGGAGCTCGTACGAGCAGGGCGATCAGAGGCAGCAGGAGGAACGCCAGCCCGGCCGTCGCGGGGATCAGCAGGGGCAGGGGCACCCGCCGGCCGCCGGCCCGTGGCCGGTGCGGGCCCGGTCCCCGCTCGGCGGTGCCGGGCTCCGGCCGGCCGGCCCCGGTCACGGGGTGAGGAACCCGGCGGCGGTCAGCGCCTTCTGCCCCTCGGCCGACTTCACCAGGTCGATGAAGGCCCCGGCCGTGTCGGGGTTGGGCGCGTCCCTGAGCAGGGCGATCGGATAGTCGTTGACGGCTTCGGCCGCTTCGGGGAAGTCCACGCCCTCCACCTTGTCGCCGGCCGCCCTCACATCCGTGCGGTAGACGACGGCGGCGTCGGCCTCCTTCAGCACGACCTTGGTCAGGGCGCTCTTGACGTCCTCCTCGTACGACACCGGGGTGAGCCGGAGGCCGCCGGTCTTCAGGGCGGTCTGCGCGGCGGCGCCGCACGGCACCGTCCTGTCGCACAGCACCACCTTCAGGCCCGGCCGGGTGAGGTCCCCGAGAGAGCCGATCTTGTCGGGGTTGCCGGCGAGGGTGGCGATCTCCAGGCGGTTGCGGACGAAGGTACGGGGCCGGCCCGCCGTGGCGTCCTGGTCGGTGACGGTCCGCATGGTCCCGGTGCTGGCCGCGGCGAACACGTCCGCGGGGGCGCCGCTGGCGATGCTCGCGGCGAGCGTGTCGCTGCCGCCGAAGTTGAAGGTCACCTTGGTGCCCGGGTGCTCCTTCTCGAACGTCTTCCCGAGCTTGGTGAAGCTCTCCTGGAGGGAGGCGGCGGCGAAGACGGTGATCGTGCCGGACGGTTTCGAGGAGGAGCCCGGATCGCCGGAGCCGGCGGAGGAGCAGCCGCTCAGCGCCAGCAGCGCGGCGACACCTGCGCCGGCCGCGGGCAGGGTGCGGCGGACACGGCGCGCGGAACGGGTCGTCACGGGGCCACTCTCCCTCTCTCCTCCTGGGCGGGGCACGACGGGCCGGGTCCGGGGCACGCGCCTTCGGTGCTCCGCCGATGCGTCGATCATAATTCCGCATCTGCGAGGCGCGCGTCTGCTGTCGTATCGCATGAGCCAGAGCAGGGTGGGGGAGTGGCTGGCATGTGCGTTCGTACGGAAGGGGCTCGGGGCGGTTGGCCGGGGGTCAGGCGCGGTCGATGTGGACGTTCGTCGACTTCACACGGGCGGTGGCCTCCATGCCCACCTCCAGGCCGAGTTCCTCGACCGCCTCCCGGGTCAGCAGGGAGACGAGCCGGTGGGGGCCCGCCTGGATCTCCACCTGCGCGGCGATGTCGCCGAGTTTGATCGCGGTGACGATCCCCGGGAAGGCGTTGCGGACCGAGGTGTGGGAGACGACGTCCTCCTTCCCGTCGCCGGACCGCGCGAGTTCCACCGAGAAGGCGGCCAGGTCGCGGCCGTCGACGAGCCGGCGCCCGCTCTCGTCGCGGTGGGTGGTGATCCGGCCCGCGTCGGCCCAGCGCCGGGCGGTGTCGGGGCTGACGCCGAGCAGCCGTGCCGCCTGGCCGATCGTGTAGGACTGCATGCCGGTCACGATAGGCGGCCGACGGCCGGCGGTGGTTGCGGGGTCGGGCGGCCGGCACACACGGTCGCGCCGCCCGGCGGGGCTCAGGCCGCCGTCATCACCTGGCCCGGCCCCACCGGGCGGTGGGGGGCGATGACACGGCCGTCCGGCAGGAGCTCGCCGGTGTCCTCGAAGAGGAGGACGCCGTTGCACAGCAGGCTCCATCCCTGCTCCGGGTGGTGCACCACGAGACGGGCGGACTCCCGGTCGGCGGAGGCGGCTGAGGGGCACGGTGGCTGGTGCTGGCACATGGCAGGGATCTTTCGCTCTGTCGTGGTGTCCGGGATCGCTGTCGTGTCTGTCCCGCGGCGTGAAGCGTCGTTCATGGCCGCCTCCCCCGTTGTGTAGGTCGGTCCGAACCCAGTGTTGCCCTACGGGCGTCCGTCCGCAGGGATTTCGCAGCAGCGTTACTCACAGGTTCAGGACGCGTCACCCGCCCGGACGGTTCGGCCCGGGGGGACACCCGTCCGGGTGGTTTTGGGCTAGCCGGATGGGGCTATGGGCCGGTCGTCGAACTCCCGTCTGCCTCGCGGCGCCGCGCACGCCCTCTCGCCGCACCGGGCCCTGGCCCACGTACGTCCGAGTACGAGGGTCAGGGCCCGGCACGGCGAGAGCACGCACCTGACGCCGCGAGACCCGTCCTTCGGGCGGACGACGGGAGTTCGACGACCGGCCCCTGGTCCAGCCGGGCGGGGCTGGAAGCCGCCGAGCACGAAGACGCGCGGGCCCGCTCGCCCCGGCGCCGGGACGGGGCGCCGGGACGCGCGGGCGGGAGCGGGTCGGGCCGGAGTCAGGCGGGCGAGCCGAGCAGCGGCGTCGGCGGCTCCCGGTGGGTCAGCACGGGGAGCAGGTCGGCGACCCGTACCGGCAGATGGGCCGCGATGCCGGGCGGCGCCGGCGCCAGCGGGACCAGCACGTCGGTGGCGGCCGGGTGGCCGCTGGCGGCGTCCGCGGCGCAGTCGCCGTGCAGCCACAGGGTCAGCATGTACCGGCCCGGAACGGACAGCAGCCGCGGCTGGTAGGGCTGCGGCACCGTCTCGGCCTGCCGCAGGGCGCGCTCGGTGGAGGCCACGTAGGGGCCCTCGAAGAAGTGGGAGAAGGCCCAGCCGTCGGGAGTGAGCATCGTCTCGGCCGCGGCCACCGCGTGATCGCCGCAGCGGATCAGGAAGCGCCAGCCGGTCAGCCGGGTCACCAGGGTGCCGTCGGCGGAGATCCGGTCCAGTACGTGCACCGGCAGCGGCAGCTCGGGTGTCGCGGGCCCCTGGGCGGCCAGCAGGGAGGGCGTTCGGGCTTCGCGGACCGCGGTGGGAGAGGAGAGCGCGGTGAGCACGGAGCGAAGTGCGGGCGCGGGAGCCGGGGGGACATGCAGCGGCATGATGGGTCGCCTCTCATTTCGAAGGCACGATGGCGCGAGGGCGTGCGTGGGCGGGGCGGACGACGCTGTCAGCTCACGAGGGCAGAGAGGCAGGGGCCGGGTCTGGGTTCTGAGAACTCTGAGAATGCGAGGGAGGCGAGGCCTGCCGCTCGTCACGCCGAGGGGCCGGATCCTTCGACCGTGGGCGCCAACCTGCTGCCGTGTCGCGGAGTTTATACGACATGTGTTCAGCCTGTGTTTCATCTAGCCGTTCCCGGCAAGCAGAACAAGGGTACATTCGGTCGGCGGTATGCGGGAATCATCCGGATTCCAGGCCAGCTGCGCGGCCGTGACCTCGGGAAATGCGCAGCGGGCGGTCGGCCAATTGTCGTCGGCGTTTTTCACGAGTTGCCGAGACCCGGAAACTGCGGCATGCGGCATGCCCGGTGAATGTGCCACCGGTCACATCGGCCCAGCGTAGCGGGTGCCGGGGCGCCGCGGGGACGTTATCGATCGCTTCGGCGGGGCATCATCCCACGTGACCGCGACAACGGCGCACGGCCGTCGGCGCGCCGACTCCGAGGAAGGGATGCTTCGATGGGAGAGAAGGTCGTGGCGGGTCAGTTCGACCTGTCCGATCGCCAGCGCTACCGGGGCAAGCTCCGTCGGTGCCTGACGGGCCTGGAGCGACTCCTGGCGGAGCAGCGGTTCGATCGTCCGAAGAACTTGATGGGGCTGGAGATCGAATTGAATCTCGTCGGCTCCGACGGCATGCCCAAGATGTTGAATGCGCAAGTCCTCGAACGTATCGCGAGCCGCGACTTCCAAACCGAACTCGCGATGTTCAACCTGGAGGTCAACATAGCTCCCCATCGGCTGGGGGGACGGGTATTCGACCGGTTGTCCGAGGAAATCCGCACCTCTTTGGCATATGCCGACCGGAAGGCCGGCGAGCTCGCCGCGGGGATCGTGATGATCGGCATTCTGCCGACGCTCGACCGCGACGACCTCGTCTCGTCCAACCTCTCCGAGGTCGACCGCTACACCCTGCTCAACGACCAGATCGTGGCCGCCCGCGGCGAGGACTTCCGGCTCGACATCGACGGTGTCGAGCACCTGACGTGCACCTCGAGGTCGATCGCCCCGGAGGCCGCGTGCACCTCCGTGCAGCTGCACCTCCAGGTGACGCCGGACCGTTTCGCCGGTGTGTGGAACGCCGCCCAGGCGGTCGCGGCCGCGCAGATCGCCGTCGGCGCCAACGCGCCCTTCCTGTTCGGCCGCGAGCTGTGGCGCGAGTCGCGGCCCCCGCTGTTCCAGCAGGCCACCGACACGCGCCCGCCCGAGCTCCAGGCGCAGGGCGTGCGGCCCCGCACCTGGTTCGGGGAGCGGTGGATCTCCTCGGCGTACGACCTCTTCGAGGAGAACCTGCGCTATTTCCCGGCGCTGCTGCCGATCTGCGACGACGAGGACCCGCTGGAGGTCCTGGACGCGGGAGGCGTCCCCAAGCTCGCCGAACTGGTCCTGCACAACGGCACCGTCTACCGCTGGAACCGGCCCGTCTACGACATCGCCGACGGCGTGCCGCACCTGCGCGTGGAGAACCGGGTGCTGCCCGCCGGCCCCACCGTCACCGACGTCATCGCCAACGCGGCCTTCTACTACGGCGTCGTCCGCGCCCTCGCCGAGGAGTCGCGGCCGGTGTGGACCCGGCTGCCGTTCGAGGCCGCCGCCGCCAACTTCGAGGCGGCCTGCCGCCACGGCATCGACGCCCGCTTCACCTGGCCCCGTCGCGGCCGCTACGGGGGCACGACGGAGGTCGACGCCGTCAGCCTCGTACGCGACGAACTGCTCCCGCTGGCGGAGGCCGGGCTGGACGCCTGGGGGATCGAGCCGGCCGACCGGGACCTGTACCTGGGCGTGATCGACGAGCGGTGCCGGCGCCGGGTGAACGGGGCGTCCTGGCAGTCCGCCACCTTCCACCGGGCGCTGGAGACGGGTCTGTCCCGCCAGGCCGCGCTGGCCGCCACGACCCGGCGGTACCACGAGCTCATGCGCCAGGGGGAGCCGGTCCACCTGTGGCCGGTGGGCCTGCCGGAGCCGGTGCCGCTGGGCTGACCGAGGGCCGCCGGGGGCCGCCTGATACGGATGGGGCAAGCTGTGACACCCATGACGGTGTGCCCTGAAGGCAGTGTGCGGGCGGAGGCGGGCGGCGGTGGCCGGAACTATTGCTCACGAACGGCTCACACGGCGGGCCCTGCGCGACGAGACCCTGCTCGTGCTCGGCCTGTCGCTCGGCGCGAGCGGCGTCTCCGCCCTGATCAGCTTCATCGGCTCGGTCACCAGGCCGGGCGGGCTCAAGGACCAGGCGGCGACCCTCAACGCCTCGGCCGCGCCGGGGCGTCCCTGGCTGGACCTCGCCTGGCAGCTGTTCGGGATCGCCACGGCGCTGGTGCCGGTCGCCCTCGCCGCCCACTTCCTGCTCCGTGAGGGGGCGAGCCTGCGCACCCTGGGTTTCGACCGCGCCCGGCCGTGGCCGGACCTGGGCCGCGGGGCGGTGATCGCGGCCGTCATCGGCAGCACCGGCATCGCCTTCTACCTGGCCGCCCGGGGACTGGGCTTCAACCTCACCGTGGTGCCCGAGGCGCTGCCCGACGTGTGGTGGAAGTATCCGGTGCTGGTGCTGTCGGCGGTGCAGAACGCCGTCCTGGAGGAGGTGCTCGTCGTCGGTTACCTGCTGCGGCGGCTGGACCAGCTGGGCTGGTCGCCGGGCGCGGCACTGGCGGGCAGTTCGGTGCTGCGCGGGTCGTACCACCTCTACCAGGGCATCGGCGGCTTCGTCGGCAATCTCGCCATGGGTGTGGTCTTCGTGTACCTGTACCGCCGCTGGGGCCGGGTGGGGCCCCTGGTCGTGGCGCACTCCCTGCTCGACATCGGGGCGTTCGTCGGTTACGCGCTGCTGGCGGGGAAGGTGGGCTGGCTGCCGACGGCGTGAGCCTGGGGCGAAGGGAATGCGGGGGTTCCGACGGGAGCGGAGGGCTGCGGGAGAGCACCGGGGGATGTACGGGGCCGGGAACCGGGGCTCGGGCCCCGGGGGGCGTACGGGCTTCGCGTACGCCCCCCTTCTGTGTGCCGGGGTTCCGTTGCCCAGGCCCTTCCGGCTGTTCAGGCCCTTCCGGGTGTTCAGGCGAGCAGCTCGCCCTCGATCACCGTCACCGCGTGCCCGCTCAGCAGTGTGCGGTCGCCGTGCAGTTCGGTGCGGACGAGGCCGGAGCGGGGAGAGGCCTGGAGGCCGGTGAGGCCGGGGCGGCCCAGGCGCTCGGACCAGAACGGGGCGAGGGCGGTGTGGGCGCTGCCGGTGACCGGGTCCTCGTCGATGCCCACGTTGGGGAAGAAGCACCGGGAGACGAAGTCGTATCCGAGGGCGGGGTCCTCGGCCCGGGCGGTGGCGATGATGCCCCGCTCCGAGTAGGCCGCGAGGGCCTTGAGGTCGGGTGCGAGGCCGTGCACGGTCTTCTCGTCGGCGACCTCGACGAGCAGGTCGCCGAGGTTGGGGCCGGTGTCGAGGACGGCGCGCGGCTCGGTGCCCAGGGCTTCGGCGACGCCCTGCGGGATCCGGACCGGTGTCAGGGGCGCGGTGGGGAAGTCGAGCGTGATCGAGCCGTCCTCGCGCGGTGTGGCGACGAGGACGCCGCTGCGGGTGGCGAACCGCACCGGGCCTTCATGGGCGCCGGTGGTGTGCAGGACGTGGGCCGTGGCGAGCGTCGCGTGGCCGCACATCGCCACCTCGGTGGCGGGCGTGAACCAGCGCAGCGCCCAGTCGGCCTCGCCGCCCTCGGGCAGGCGGTGGGCGAACGCGGTCTCGGCGTGGTTGACCTCCAGGGCGACCTGCTGGAGCCAGTCGTCGTCCGGGAAGACGTCGAGAAGCAGGACTCCGGCGGGGTTGCCGGCGAAGGGCCGGTCGGTGAAGGCGTCGACGATTCGAATGCGCATGGCAGGACGCTAAAGGCTGCGCGAAGGCCCGCGCCAAGGCCAATCGGCGTCGACTGGACCGGTCGGCGGACGGCGGCCGGCGGACGCCTGGCGTGGTGACGGCGGGGGGCGCGGGCGGCAGGCCGGCGCGATGATCGCATCGAATGCCAAGGGCGACCTCCGTTCCTGTCTCCAGTCCGCCCGCGACGCCCTGCTGTGGAAGCTGGACGGGCTCGGCGAGTACGACGTCCGCCGCCCGCTGACACCGACCGGCACCGACCTCCTGGGCCTGGTCGAGCATGTGGCCGCCATCGAACTGGGGTACTTGGGCGACGTCTTCGGACGGCCGTCCGGTGAACCGCTGCCCTGGCTGGAGGACGGCACCGAACCCCACGCGGACATGTGGGCCACCGCCGGGGAGACACGCGCGTCCGCCGTGGCGCTGTACCGGCGGGCATGGGCGCGTGCGGACGCGACGATCGACGCGCCGGCGCTGGACACGGTCGGCACGGTGCCGTGGTGGCCGGACGGCCGGAAGGAGGTGACGCTGCAACAAGCCGTCGTGCGCGTACTCGCCGACGCGCACCGGCACGCCGGGCACGCCGGGCACGCCGGGCACGCCGGCATCGTCCGGGAACTGATCGACGGCGCCGTCGGGGTGCACCAGGGCGACGACGGGCCGGCCGCGGGCGACTCCGCGTGGCGGGAGAGCCACCGCGGCCGGCTGGAGCGTGCGGCCCGGGACGCGGACCGGGGGGCGCGTGACACCGGACCGGATGGGGTGAGACGGCGGACCGGCCCGCATGCGGGCCGGGGCCGGAGCCGGTGCGCCGCACCGTTCGCGTCCCTCAGCCGAGACGGAACTCGTTCAGTCGAGACAGAACTCGTTGCCCTCGACGTCCTGCATCACGATGCACGACTCGTTCACGCCATCGGCGCGCAGCAGCCGCACGCGTACCGCCCCGAGCGCGACCAGTCGCGCGCATTCGGCCTCGAGCGCGGCGAGCCGCTCCTCACCCACGAGCCCGGTGCCGACCCGCACGTCAAGGTGCACCCGGTTCTTGACGACCTTGCCTTCGGGAACGCGCTGGAAGAACAGTCGCGGGCCCACGCCTGAGGGATCGACGCAGGCGAACGCCGAACCCTGTCGCTCGGGCGGCAGCGAGCGATCGAAATCGGCCCAGCTGGCGAACCCCTCCGGCGGCGGCGGTACGACGTACCCCAGCACCTCGCACCAGAAACGAGCGACGCGCTCAGGGTCCGCGCAGTCGAAAGTGACTTGGAACTGCTTGATCGACGCCATCGCTCCACCATAGTGGCGCGCGCTGTCCACCGAGACCTGGGGTGCCATCGGGAAACGGGTCATCTGCCTTGCTGCCGGGGAAAGTTCGCGGGAGACCGGTTGGACGGGCGGGCAGGGGCGCGTCATCGGCCGGGGGTTGTCGCAAGGAGAGTAACGATATATCGTTGAAGCATCGCGACAGATCAATGATGGAATGGAGTGAGAGCGATGCGTACCCACGGATACGAGCGCGGACACGGTGGACACGGCGGCCCGTTCGGGCACGGCCGAGGCGGTTTCGAGGGGCTGCGGGCGGCCTTCGGCCCGTTCGGGCCCGGCGGGCCCGGCGGCCCCGGTGGCTTCGGGCCGGGCTTCGGCCCCGGGCCCTGGGGCGGGCGCGGGCGTGGCGGTCCCAGGGGCCGCGCCCGTCGCGGTGACGTACGGGCGTCGATCCTGGCCCTGCTGAAGGACCGGCCGATGCACGGCTACGAGATGATCCAGGAGATCGCCGAGCGCAGCGGCGGGGCCTGGAAGCCCAGCCCCGGCTCGGTCTACCCCACTCTCCAGCTGCTGGAGGACGAGGGGCTGATCGTCAGCGCGAGCGAGGGCGGCAAGAAGCTGTTCTCCCTCACCGAGGCGGGCCGCGCCGCCGCCGGCGAAGGTCGCGAGGCGCCTTGGGAGGAGGCCACGCGCGGGGTCGACTGGGAGGCCCTCAACGACATCCGGCAGGCCGGTTTCGGGCTGATGGAAGCCTTCGGGCAGGTGTGGAAGACGGGCAGCAAGGAGCAGCGCGAAAAGGCGCTCGCCGTCATCGGCGAAGCCCGCAAGAAGCTGTACCTGATCCTGGCCGACGAGGACTGAACGGCCCGGTGCCGGGCGGAGATCCGGCGCGGCGCCCCGTGGAGCGATCCGCGGGGAGCCAGGTGCGAGTCGCCGGGCCCGCTCCTGCTCGGCTCGCGGCCGGGGCTTGATCTCATCCCTGAGGAGGAGATACCGGCCCGTGATGTCCACTCCGCGTGGGACGTGGAAATGCTTCCCCTTGGGGATGACCTGGCCGTTAGCGGCTGATGAGCTGGGAGATGTGCACTCCCGTATCCCCCGGCAGTCGGCCGGTGAGCAAGACGGCCGGCGCCCGGACGGCGGCGGTCACGGTGTCCGGGCCGGCGCCGAGCTGGCATCGGTGGTCTCCGCCGCGCGCCGCCGTGCGGTGCGGGACGGGGACCGGCACGTCGACACGGCGCATCTGCTGCACTCGCTCCTCGAATACGACCCCGAGGCGCGGGCCGTGCTCGGCGAGGGACCGCACCTCGCCCGCCTGCTCGGCTACCTCGTGCAGCGCAGCATCGGCTATGGCCTGCGCTGGCAGAGCGGCGTCGAGGACTCGGGCGCCGTCCCCGTCGTGACCGAGGCCGCGGGCTTCTCGCCGCTGGCCGCCGCGGCCATGGAGTACGCGGGCGAACGCGCGGCCCGCCGGGGCGGTGCCGGGGCCCGCGGCGTCGACCTGCTCGCGGCGATCGTCGTCGATCCCCAGGCCCGCGCCGTCGAGGTGCTGGACCGCGCCGGGATCGATCCCCGGGCGGTGTTCGCACGCGCCGGGGAGCATGCCGGGCCCCACCCGTGACGGAGTGCCGGGCGCGGCCCGGCACGTCCAGCGCGTGAGACAGGTGTCATGAGGGGTGACGCTCATGTCATTGCCTGTCATCATGTGCCGGTGCATACGTCTGACAGCAGTCGCGGCAGCCACGGCAAGGGCGTCGGGCTCGGTCTCGCGCTCGTGTCCGCGGTCGCCTTCGGGGGCTCCGGTGTAGCGGCCAAGCCGTTGATCGAGGCGGGTCTGGACCCCCTCCATGTGGTGTGGCTGCGCGTGGCGGGCGCGGCCCTGGTGATGCTGCCGCTCGCCGTGCGGCACCGCGCGCTGCTGCGGCGCCGCCCGGGGCTGCTGGCCGGTTTCGGGCTGCTCGCCGTCGCCGGCGTCCAGGCCTGCTACTTCGCCGCGATCTCCCGCGTCCCCGTCGGCGTCGCCCTGCTCGTGGAGTACCTGGCGCCCGCCCTGGTGCTGGGCTGGGTCCGGTTCGTGCAGCGGCGGCCGGTAACCCGCGCCGCCGCGCTCGGCGTGGTCCTGGCGGTCGGCGGGCTCGCCTGCGTCGTCCAGGTCTGGTCGGGGCTGAGCTTCGACGCCCTCGGCCTGCTGCTGGCCCTCGGCGCCGCCTGCTGCCAGGTCGGTTACTTCGTCCTGTCCGACCAGGGCAGCGACGCCGGCGACGAGGCGCCCGACCCGCTCGGCGTCATCGCGTACGGCCTGCTGGTCGGCGCCGTGGTGCTCACCGTCGTCGCCCGTCCCTGGGGCATGGACTGGTCCGTGCTCGCGGGCACCGCCTCCATGAACGGCACCCCCGTCGCCGCCGTCGTGCTGCTGGCCTGGATCGTGCTCGTCGCCACGGTCGCCGCGTACGTCACCGGCGTGCTCTCCGTGCGCCGGCTCTCGCCGCAGGTCGCCGGTGTCGTGGCGTGCCTGGAAGCGGTCATCGCCACCGTCCTGGCCTGGGTGCTGCTCGGCGAGCACCTCTCGGCGCCGCAGCTCTTCGGCGGCGCGGTGGTCCTGCTGGGCGCCTTCATCGCGCAGGCGTCGGCACCCGCGAAGGGCGGCGCGGACCCGGTGGCGAGCGGCGGCCCGGAACGGGAACTGTCCACCCGGGGTACGGCCGCCTGAGGCGGAGCGGCCGGCGCGGCCCTGGCCGGTGGCGGCGCCCTTCGGCCGGACCGTGCCTGCCGCCCTGCCCGGGGGCGGGTCGGTGAACCGGCGGTGGACCCGGTGGGTGGCCGGTGGGTGGCCGGGTGCCGGTCCGTGACTGGTTCGGCGGCCGGACCGTGGCTTCGGTGGGTGGCCGGTTCGGTGGCCGGTCCCTGACTGGTGCCCGTGTCCGGTCCGTGGCCAGACCACGGCCGGTGGGGTGGCCGGGCTCTGGCCGGTCCGGTGGCCGCTGTGGAAATCCGGTGCCCCGCGGCCTAAGGTGCCGATCATGCATTCGGACGCACGCGTTCTTCCGCCCCCGGCCGCCTGAGGCGGGCGGCCCCTGGAAGCAGCCCGGCAGGCCGCCGGGCCGGACCGTGCTGCCCGCAGACGTGGTCCGTGGACCCCGCGCGGCCCGATGTGCGCCCGGGGTCCTTTCCGAACGTCCGCGCCCTGTGCGCGTCTGCGGAGAGAACTCGTGTCGAATGCCGTCTCCGGCCTGCCCGTCGGGCGTGGCCTCCTCTACCTGATCATCGCCGGTGCCGCCTGGGGCACCGCGGGCGCCGCCGCCTCGCTGGTCTACCGGGCCAGTGACATGGGGCCCGTCGCCCTCTCCTTCTGGCGCTGCGCCTGCGGGCTGGTGCTGCTGCTCGCCGCCCGCCCGCTGCTGCGCCCGCGCGCCCGGGCCGGGGGGTCCGCCGGGTCCGCCGGATCCGCGCCGCTCGGCGGGCGTCTGCTGCGGGCCACGGCCACCGGGCTGGGCCTCGCGGTGTTCCAGACCGCGTACTTCGCCGCGGTGCGGTCCACCGGGCTCGCCGTGGCGACCGTCGTCACCCTGGGCGCCGGCCCGGTGTTCATCGCGATCGGCGCGCGGCTGACCCTCGCGGAGCGTCTCGGCCGGGGCGGGACCGCCGCCGTCGCCGGGGCGCTGACGGGGCTCGCCGTGCTCGTCCTCGGGGGCAGTGACGCCTCCGTGCGCCCCTGGGGCGTGATCTGGGCGCTGCTGTCCGCGGCCGGTTACTCGGTGATGACGCTGCTGACCCGGCGGTGGGGCCGGGACGGCGGGACGGACGGCGCGAGCGCGTCCGCCGGGGCGTTCGCCGTCACCAGCCTGTGCCTGCTGCCCTTCGCGCTGGCCGAGGGGCTGGTGCCGCACACCGTTCAGCCCGTCCGGCTGCTGTGGCTGCTGGCCTATGTCGCGGCTATCCCCACGGCCCTCGCCTACGGCCTGTACTTCGCGGGCGCCGCCGTCGTACGGTCGGCCACCGTGTCCGTGATCATGTTGCTGGAGCCGGTCGCCGCGGCGGCCCTCGCGGTGCTCCTGCTCGGCGAGCGCCTCACGGCGGCGACCCTGGCCGGCACCCTGCTGCTGCTCGGCTCGGTCGCGGGGCTCGCGGTGGGGGAGGCACGGGCGGCGCGGGCGGCCGCCGGGTGACCCTGCGGCCGCGCCGGCGGTGAAGGGCCCCTCCGGTGGAAGGGCCCTTCGGTCAGGCTTCGCGGCGGTGCGGCAGGTGGGCGCGCGCCGCCGCGTCGCCCGGGCCGCCCCGCCGCGCGGGTTCGGCCGCGATCCGGTCCTGGACCTCCTCGGTCCGCTGGCCCGCGTACGTGAACGCGGCCCGGACGCCGGTCACTTCCAGCCGCGGGAGTCGTGGACCGACAGCCGCCGCCGCCACGCCGTGTCCTCGCGGGGCGCGTCCCAGGGGCGGATCAGCCTCACAGGTCCGCCAGATAGCCGGGCAGCTCGGTGCCGGGCGCCAGCCGCGGGTCCGGGACCGGGGACTCGTAGCCCTTGCGCAGCGGGACGACACCGGCCCAGTGCGGCAGGGCGTAGTCCTCCGGGTCGTCGTTGACGCCGCCGGTGCGGGCCTTGGCGGAGACCTCGTTCAAATCCAGGCTGAGGACGGCGGTGGCGGCCAGTTCCTTCCTGTTGGCCGGCCGGGAGTCGCGCGAGCGGCCCGGTACGACGTGGTCGACGAGGGCGTCCAGGGCCCGCAGCTTCTCCTCGGGGTCCGTCACGTCGTGAGCGGTGCCGTGCACCACGACCGAGCGGTAGTTGATCGAGTGGTGGAAGCCGGAGCGGGCCAGCACCAGCGCGTCGACGTGGGTGACCGTCAGGCACACCGGCAGTCCCGGGTCGTTCTGCCCGGCCATGCGCAGCGGGCGCGACCCCGTCGAGCCGTGCACGTAGAGCCGCTCGCCGACCCGGCCGTACAGCGTCGGCAGCACCACCGGGGCGCCGTCGCGGACGAAGCCGAGGTGGCAGACGTAGCCCTCGTCGAGGATCGCGTGCACCAGGTCCTTGTCGTACGAGGCGCGGTCCGCGGAGCGGGTGGGGACGGTGCGGTCGGTGCGGGCGTAGGCGGTGGCGGCGCCGGACGGCGTCTGCTGCGTCCCCTGCATGGCGGTCTCCATTGCACTAGTGCATAATTGGTTTTGTGCTAGGAGAATATCGGATCACCGGGCGGCGCGCTGCCGAGATTTCCGCGAGCGTCGAGCGGGCGGTCGCGTGCGGGGAGCTGGAGCCGGGCCAACCGCTGCCGCCCATGCGGGAACTGGCCGAGCGGCTCGGTGTGAACCCCAACACCGTCGCCGCCGCCTACCGCACCCTGCGCGAGCGCGGGGTGATCGAGACCGCCGGGCGGCGCGGCAGCCGGGTGCGGTCCACCCCGGCCACCACCGGGCGCGAGTTCATCCGCGTGGAGGTGCCGGAGGGGACGCGGGACGTGTCCGCCGGCAACCCCGATCCGGCGCTGCTGCCCCCGCTGGCGCCGGCCTTCGCCGCGGCGGCCGAGCGGGGCGACCGGGAACCGGTCCTGTACGGGGACGCGCCGGTCGAGCCGGAGCTGGAGCGCCTCGCACGGGCCGAGCTGGACGCCGACGGGGTGCCCGGCGGGCCCGTGGCCGTCACGTCCAGTTCGCTGGACGCGATGGAGCGGGTGCTGGCGGCCCACCTGAAACCGGGGGACCCGGTCGCGGTCGAGGACCCGGGGTGGGGCAGCCTGCTCGACCTCGTCCCGGCGCTCGGGCTGCGCACGGTCCCGGTCGGTGTCGACGACGACGGGCCGCTCGCCGGCGACGTGCGCCGGGCCCTGGCCGGCGGGGCGCGCGCCCTCATCGTCACCGACCGGGCGCAGAACCCGACGGGCGCGGCGGTGAGCGCCTCACGCGCGCGCGTGCTGCGCTCCCTGCTCCGCGAGCATCCGGAGACGCTGCTCATCGAGGACGACCATGGTCACCGGATCGTCGACCTGCCCCTGCATCCCCTCGCCGGCGCGACCCGCAGCTGGGCCTTCGTCCGCTCGGCCGCCAAGGCGTACGGCCCCGATCTGCGGCTCGCCGTGCTCACCGGGGACGCCGTTACGCTCGACCGGGTCCGCGGACGGCAGCGGCTGGGCCCCGGCTGGGTCAGCCGGGTCACCCAGCGCGCCGTCGCGCGGCTGTGGGCCGAGGGCGCCGTGGACGCGCGGGCGGTGGCGGCGGCGTACGGACGGCGTCGCGACGCGCTGATCGGCGCGCTCGCGGAACGCGGGGTCACGGCGCACGGCCGCAGCGGCATGAACGTCTGGATCCCCGTGCCGGACGAGACCGGTGCCGTCGCCCGGCTGCTGCACGCCGGCTGGGCCGTCGCCCCCGGCGCCCGCTTCCGGATGCACGCCCCGCCCGGCATCCGGATCACCGTCTCGACGCTGGGCGCCCGGGAGGCGGGGCCGCTGGCGGACGCCGTGGCCTCCGCGCTGGGGGCCGGGGCGGGACGGGGCCACGTCTGAGCGGGTGAGGGCGGGCAGGCCTCCTTTTTTTTTGAGCCGGGCGGCCCCGCCGTCGCTAGGCGCCCGTGGCACGCGCCTCCTCCTCCCGCTGTCCGGCGCGCGCCTCGCCGGTACCGGCCGGCCCGCTCCCGCGCATCAGGATCCGCGAGCCCGGTGCCCGGCCCGTGCCGCCGCGGGGCCGGGCCCGCGTCAGCGCCGCGCCCGCCAGGACGATCAGCGCGCCCACCGGTGTCGACCACGTCAGGGACTCGCCGAGCAGGGCGACGCCCGCGGCCGTGGCGATGACCGGGATGAAATAGGTGACCATCTGGGCGGTCGTCGGACCGACCTCGGCGACCAGTCCGTACTGGATCAGCACGGCGAGCCCGGTACCGAGCGCGCCCAGCGCCGCCACCGCCAGCAGCGGGACGGCCGGGAACCGGGCCGGCACCGTGGTGAACAGCGGCGTCACCACGGCGAGCTGGACGGTGGCGAGCAGCAGTTGCGCGCCCGTCAGGGACAGGTTCGAGTGGCCGGAGCCGGCCAGGGTGCGGCGGACGTAGATCCAGCCGATGGGATAGCTGAGGGAGGCCAGCAGGGCCAGGGCCGTGCCGGTGGCGTCCAGGCCGTCGAAGCCGTGCCAGACGCCGAGCACGGTCAGCACCCCCAGAAAGCCGATGCCGAGCCCCGCCACCCGCAGCCGGGTGGGCCGGTCCTCGGACAGCGCGACGCAGGACAGCACCATGCCCCACAGGGGAGAGGTCGCGTTGCAGATGCCCGCCAGCGTCGACGGGATCGTCAGTTCCGCGTAGGCGAACAGGGAGAACGGCAGCGCGTTGAGCAGGAACCCGGCGACCGCGAGATGGGCCCACGTCCGGGCGCCGCGCGGCAGCCGCTCCCGCCGCACCGCCATCGCCGCCGCGAGCACCGCCGTACCGAACACCAGCCGGCCGAGCGTGACCTGGAACGGGGCGTACGCCCGCGTGCCCACCTTGATCAGCAGGAAGCTGAAGCCCCAGACCAGACAGAGGGCCGCGAAACGCAGCCGCCAGTCGAGAGCGGGGCGGGCGCAGGGGCGGGGGCGGGCGCGCGGGACGGTGATCTCACTGCTCATGCGGGCCACGATGGGGCACGGATTCTCGTAGCACAATCGAGAATTCGCGAGCGATATCTCGTAGCATCGCTTACATGTTGAACCTGGAGCGCCTGCGCACCCTCGACGCCCTCGCCCGCCATGGATCGGTCAGCGGCGCCGCCGAGGCGCTGCACATCACGACGTCGGCCGTCTCCCAGCAGATGTCCAAGCTCGAACGCGAGGTCGGCCAGCAGCTCCTGGCCAAGAACGGCCGCGGCGTACGGCTGACGGACGCGGGACGGCTGCTCGCCGAGCACGCGGCGCGCATCCTGTCGCAGGTCGCCCTCGCCCAGTCCGACCTGGAGGCGCACCGCGGCCAGGTCGTGGGCGAGCTGCGGCTTTCGGCGTTCCCGACCGCCGCGCGCGGACTGCTGCCCGCCGCCCTGTCCGCGCTGCGGGCCGCGCACCCCGCGCTGCGCCTCCGCTCCTGCGAACTGGAACCGGAGCGCGGCATCGCCGGCGTGGTCCGCGGCGACCTCGACCTGGCCGTGGTCCTGGACTGGTACAACAAGCCGCTGCCGGTCCCCGACGGCCTGGTCAAGGCGCCGGTCCTGGACGACCCCGCCGACGTCGCCCTGCCGGCCGGCCACCGGCTCGCCGGCCGCGGCGAGGCGGACCTCGCGGAGTTCGCCGAGGACGAGTGGATCACCTGGGGCGAGGGCGAGTTCTGCCACGAGTGGCTGGTCTTCACCCTGCGCTCCAAGGGCATCGAGCCGATCATCGGCCACCGCGCCGCCGAGACCCACACCCAGCTGGCGCTGGTCGCCGCGGGACTCGGGGTGTGCGTCGCGCCGCTGCTCGGCCGTCATCCGCTGCCGGAGGGCGTCGTCACCGTCCCGCTGAGGCAGCGGGTGCGCCGGCATGTGTACGTCGTGTGGCGCGCGGACGCCGACCGCCGGCCCTCGATCCGGGCGGCGGTGCGGGCGCTGCGGGCGGCGGGGGAGGGGGTGGGGGCCGGGTGAGGCCCGGCGGCGGACGGGACCGCTGCGCGGTGCGGGCCGGTGCCCCGCGGACGGCGCGCACCGCAGTCCAGGTACCAGTTGCGTGAAGCGCTCCCCGAGGGCGAGGAGGCGCTGGACCGGGTCGCCGGCCGCCAGGGTCTCCGGACAGGGTGGTGACGCGGCCGGCGGGTGTCTGGCCGCCGACGCCGGTGCGAGGGCCCGGCCCGGCACCGTCTCCACCGGCGCCGGCGGTCGCGGCTCCACCCTCCAGGGCGTCGTCGGCGCGGGAAGGGAGCGGATGCGACGGGCTCGCCGCCCGCGCTGTCAGAGGCAGCGGTCAAGATGATGGTCATGACAGACGGAACGACCTGGCTCGCCGACCGGCAGTCCATCGCTTTCGGGGGCTACCACGTGGTACTCGCCCGCGGGCTTTCCCCACGGGGACTCGCCGAGCGCCTCGCGGCGACCCTGCTGTACGACGCGGAGCACATCGTCGTGCCGGTGGGGGACCACACGGGAACCACGCTCCTGGAGCTCATGGACGACGATTACGACATCGGGCTGCGCCTCGGCTCCGAGGGAGCGTGGGCATACGCGGTCGCGTACGGCGGCTGGCAGGGCGCATTCGGACCGTTGACGCCGGTCTCGCGCGACGGCGCGCAGGTCTGCCTCCTGGAGTACGAGGAGGAGAACGGCAAGCCGGTGCCGCCCCGGTTCGCCTGTTTCCACGACGGCCGGCTGCTGGCCGCCTTCAACCTGCACTTGGACCGGTCATGGGGCCACGAAAAGGTCGAAGGCGACCCCGCCACAGCCACTCGGCTGCGGGAACGGCTCACGGCCGCCGGCCTCCCCGACCCGGAGCGGAACCAAAGGGAGGTCCACCGCGCCGCGCTGGGTGTGGTCGGGGAGTTCTTCGGGCTCTCGTTGCCGAGGGATGCCATCGTGAGCGGGACACTGCCGGCCGTGTCGCTGGAACCGGCGTGACCCCCGACCGGACCGACACGACCACGGGGGCGTGCTCACGTCTCGCGATGCCGCACCAGGCCACGTCGGCCCTGTCCGGGATACGGTGAAGTCCATGAGCGGTGACCGCCGGCCAGACCTGGACGACATGGAAGCGTGCTTGGCCGCCGTGGTCGAGGGGCGCGTGAGCCGGGATGCCGCTGACCGGTGGGCCGAACGCTGGGTTGTCGACTCCACCCTCGCCTGGGACGAACTGTCCTGGTGGGCGCTGGGGCTCCTGTACGGAATCGATCTGCGACCAGGGCCCGGGGAGCCGTACCTGCACGACGACGAACAGGTACGGCAATGGCTGGAGGAGCTGCGGCGGCGCCGGGTGACCCGCCGCGAAGGCCCCTCGTCCGGCGAAACCGCCACGCCGTCCACGCCGAGACCCGGCGCTCCGTGACGTCGGCCGCACCAGCACTTCCCTCGCGGTAGGCCGGGACGACGGCCGTCTCACTCGTCACTCCTCCACGCCGGCACACCGGGCGGATGTTCCCGGACGGAAGGGAACGGCCGGCGCTCAAGAGCGTGAGCAGTGCCGCTCGGCGGTGGTGGATCGGTTGCCCCGCGCAGGCCGTGTCTCGCGGCCTACCGCGAGCTGCTGAGTGACGGGCGGCTGGGGCGCTCTTCGCCGGTGATCACCCTCGGTTACTATGCTCCCTTCGTGCCGGAGGCCGGAAGCGAGGGCGAAAAGGCCGTGGACGGGCCGCCGGGGAGGCAGGGAGGTCCGCATGCCGGTCGTCACTCCCCGGGTTCGTCCCGGGGCCGTCGACGGGCGGTTCCTGTGATGACTGAGCCCCCTGAGGTTGGTCGTGGATTGCAAGGCTGAAGATATGGATTGCCTGGGAAAATGCTCAAAGAGCTGACGGTTACCCGCTACATCACGCCCCTGCGTGAGGGCGGCTCGCTGCCGGGACTCGTCGAGGCCGACGACCTCGGGACGTACGTCATGAAGTTCACCGGCGCGGGGCAGGGGCGCAAGACGCTGGTCGCGGAGGTCGTGTGCGGCGAACTCGCGCGCCGGCTGGGGTTCCGGGTGCCGCGGCTGGTGGCGCTCGGCCTCGATCCGGTGCTGGGCCTCGGCGAACCCGACGAGCAGGTCCAGGAACTGCTCAAGTCCAGCGGCGGTACCAACCTCGGCATGGACTTCCTCTCCGGCGCCCTCGGCTTCGACCCGCTCGCCTTCGGGGTGAGCCCCCGGGAGGCCGGGCGGATCGTCTGGTTCGACGCGCTGGTGAACAACGTCGACCGTTCCTGGCGCAACCCCAACCTGCTGCGCTGGCAGGGCGAGCTGTGGCTCATCGACCACGGCGCCACCATGATCTGGCAGCACAACTGGCCGTCCGCCGACACCTCCGCCGCCCGCCCCTACGACGCCGCCGACCACGCCCTGCGGCCCTTCGCGCCGGATGTCGCCGAGGCCGCCGCCGAACTCGCCCCCAAGGTCACCGAGGAACTCCTCGCCGAGGTCACCGCCGAGATCCCGGACGCCTGGCTGGCGGACGAACCCGGCTTCGCCACACCGGACGACCTGCGGCGGGCGTACGCGCGCCCGCTGCTGGCCCGCGCCGCCGTCATCCACGAACGCGTCCAGGGGGTCCGGTGACCGGCCGGCACGTCTTCGAGTACGCGCTGCTGCGCGTCGTGCCGCGCGTCGAGCGCGGCGAGTGCATCAACGCCGGGGTGCTGGTGTACTGCCGGGCCACGGCGTTCGTCGCCGCCCGCACCCACCTCGACGAGGCCAGGCTGCTGGCGCTCGACCCGGGCGCGGACGTGCCCGGCGTCCGCGCCGCGCTGCGCGCCGCCGAGAACGTGTGCGCGGGCGGCGAGGCGGCGGGACAGGCCGCCCGCGACGACGCCGGCCGCCGCTTCCGCTGGCTCATCGCCCCCCGCTCCACGATCGTCCAGCCCGGCCCGGTGCACACCGGCCTCACGGCCGATCCGGCGGCGGAGGCGGACCGGCTGCTCGACCTGCTCGTGCGGTAGGCGCCGCCCGGCGGCTCGGCGCCCGGCCCCCGGTCCGGTCCCGGGTTTGCTCCCGGCCCCGGTCCCGGGGTTCGGAGCCGACCGCGCACGCCGGGTGTCAGGTCCGGCGTTGCCGCCTCAGGATCCAGCCGGTCGCGAGCGCGGCGCCCGTGACGAACGTCAGGCCGATCCCGACGTCCCAGCCGGTGGGCCCGGCGGTCGACGCGCCGCCGAGCCCGCCCTGGACGCCGCGCGTGGCGGGCGGGGTGGCGGACACCGCCGGACGCGGCGGCGCGGTCGTGGGCGCCGGCGTGGGTGTCACGGAGGGCGCCGTGGGGCTCGGTGCCTTGGTCGTGGGGGCCATGGTGGGCGCCGTCGGGCGCGGGGGACGGCTCGTGGCGGAGACGGTGGCACCGGTGCCGCGGTGCGGCAGCACCTCGCAGGCTATGCCGTCGTACGGGCCCTGGTCCTCGTCGAGCCGGTGGGGGTCGCTCCGGTCGCTGTCGAACACCGCCTGCGCCTCTTCCTGGTAGGTGAAGTGCCCGCAGTCCAGGTCCTGGGCGTACGCGGTGCCGGCCGGCAGGCCCGCCGCCGTCACCGCGATCAGCAGGCCCGCGAGGGTGGTACTCGGACGCATGGACGCCTCCTTCTCCGGTCCTTCTCCGGACCATTCGGCCATTCCGGCCATGGGTGGCTCGCGGCTTCGACGCTAGGGGCCGGATGGCGCGACGGCGCGGAGCGCTGGGCCGTTCGGGTGGCGCGGCGCGGTGGACGCGGCAGCGGACGCACAGGTAATGGATCACACCCGTCCGGTGTCCCGTTGACACCGCGTGCCGGGGCTTCTAGCGTCACGTCTGCTGAAGGTACTAAGCGGTCGCTCACCAGAGGGCGGGCCGCAGGAGCCGCATCCCAAGGGCGAGGAGAAGCAGCAATGTCCACCACTGAGCAGCGGGTCGCCGTCGTCACCGGTGCCGCGCGCGGCATCGGCGCCGCCACGGCCGTACGACTGGCCGCCGAGGGCCGTGCCGTCGCCGTACTCGACCTCGACGAGGCCGCCTGCAAGGACACGGTCGAGAAGATCACCGCGGCGGGCGGCAAGGCGATCGCGGTCGGCTGCGACGTCTCCGACGAGGCGCGGGTCGAGGCGGCCGTCGCCCGGATCGCCGAGGAGCTGGGCGCGCCGACGATCCTCGTCAACAACGCGGGCGTGCTGCGCGACAACCTGCTGTTCAAGATGAGCGTCTCCGACTGGGACACCGTCATGAACGTGCATCTGCGCGGCGCCTTCCTGATGTCCCGGGCCTGCCAGAAGCACATGGTCGACGCGCACTTCGGCCGGATCGTCAACCTCTCCTCGTCCTCGGCGCTCGGCAACCGCGGCCAGGTCAACTACTCGGCCGCCAAGGCCGGCCTGCAAGGCTTCACCAAGACCCTCGCCAAGGAGCTCGGCAAGTTCGGCATCACCGCCAACGCCGTCGCCCCCGGCTTCATCGCCACCGAGATGACCAAGGCCACCGCCGACCGCGTCGGCATGGGCTTCGAGGACTTCAAGGCCGCCGCCGCCACCCAGATCCCGGTGCAGCGCGTCGGCGAGCCCGACGACATCGCCAACGCCATCGCCTTCTTCACGGGCGAGGCGGCCGGTTTCGTCTCCGGCCAGGTGCTGTACGTCGCCGGCGGACCGCTCGACTAGGAACGGCCAGGGACAGGGACATGAACTCCGCAGAACTGCCCGAGCTCTCGGGCAACGTCGCGCTCGTCACGGGCGCCAGCCGCGGCATCGGTTACGGCGTCGCCGAGGCGCTCGTCGCGCGCGGCGACCGCGTGTGCATCACCGGCCGCAACGAGGACGCCCTGAAGGAGGCCGTCGACAAGCTCGGCGCCGACCGGGTCATCGGCGTCGCGGGCAAGGCGCACGACGAGGCCCACCAGGCCGCCGCCGTCGAGCGCACGATGGAGGCGTTCGGCCGGGTCGACTACCTGGTCAACAACGCCGGCACCAACCCGGTGTTCGGGCCGATCGCCGACCTCGACCTGAACGTGGCCCGCAAGGTCTTCGAGACCAACGTGGTCTCGGCGCTCGGCTTCGCCCAGCGCACCTGGCACGCCTGGCAGAAGGACAACGGCGGCGCGATCGTCAACATCGCCTCCGTCGCGGGCCTGTCGGCCTCGCCCTTCATCGGCGCCTACGGCATCAGCAAGGCCGCGATGATCAACCTGACCACGCAGCTGGCACACGAGTTCGCGCCCGGGGTGCGGGTCAACGCCATCGCCCCGGCCGTGGTGAAGACCAAGTTCGCGGCCGCGCTGTACGAGGGCCGCGAGGCGGAGGCCGCCGCGGCCTACCCGCTGGGCCGGCTCGGGGTGCCCTCCGACATCGGCGGGGCCGCCGCCTTCCTCACCTCGGCGCAGTCGGACTGGATCACCGGCCAGACGCTCGTCGTCGACGGCGGCATCTTCCTCAACGCCGGCGTGGCCTGACGGGACGCACGGCGCGGGACGCACGGCGGGGCCGCCTCCGCTCGGCGTGAGGCCCCGCGCCGGTGCCCCGCGCCGAGCGACGGCGCCCGGCCGGCCCGTGTCCCCGGTCCGCTCCCCGGCCCGCACCCTGCTCGCGCCCCCGGACCGGGCTGCCGCTCCGCCGCCCCGTGGTCCCCGGGGCGGGCCCCGGCAAGGCCCCGGCCCCGCCCCGGACGACGTCGCCGCCGCCCTCTTGATCCAGATGCCGTTCACAGGGGGTTCAGCCGCCGGGACGCTGCGGTATGGTCTGCCGACCCTTGGTACGGCGGATCGAGGAGCGTGCGCGTGTTCAAGCGGAACCGATGCCTGCGGCGAGTGGCGGCCATCGCGTCCCTGTCGTCCCTGCTCGCCGGGTGCGGCCTGCTGCCGTCCGGCTCTCCGGACGAGGAGGGCCCCGTTCTCGTGGGCACGACCAGTGCCCCCAGCACGCTGGACCCCGCCGCCTCCTGGGACAGCTCGTGGGAACTGTTCCGCAACGTCTACCAGACGCTGCTGAGCTACCCGAACGGGGCGACCACCCCCCAGCCGGACGCCGCCGAGGAGTGCGCGTTCACCGACGGGTCCCACCGGGTCTACCGCTGCCGGCTGCGGTCGGACCTGACCTTCTCCGACGGGGGAGCGCTGGACGCCCGGGCCGTGAAGCACTCGATCGACCGGATCCGCGCCATCGACGTCGACGGCGGCCCCGCCGGTCTGCTGGGCAGCCTGGACCGCGTCCAGGCGCCGAGCGAGCGCGAGGTCGTCTTCCACCTGAACAAGCCCGACGCCACGTTCCCGTTCGTGCTGGCCACGCCCGCGATGTCGATCGTGGACCCCGACAGCTATCCGGCCGACGCGGTGCGCGAGGGCGGCGAGATTCTCGGCTCCGGCCCCTACACGCTCGCGTCGTACGAGGAGGGCCGGCAGGCCGAACTCGTGCGCAACGACCGCTACAAGGGCTTCGCCGAGCGCCGCAACGACGCCGTGACGATCCGCTACTTCCGGGACTCCGGCTCGATGGTGAAGGCGCTGCGGGAGCGCCGGATCGAGGTGACCTACCGGGGTCTGGCCCCGGACGACATCGTCACCCTCCAGGGCAGGGCAGGAAAGGAGGAGAACCTCCAGCTGGTCGAGGGCGTCGGCACCGACATCAGCTACCTGGTCTTCGACCCCGGCGACCCCTGGGCGGGCCGCAAGGCCGTGCGCCGGGCCGTCGCCCAGGTCGTCGACCGGGCCGCGATCGCGCACACGGTCTACCAGGACACGGTCGAACCGCTGTACTCGATGGTCCCCGCGGGCCTGACCGGCCACACCACCGACTTCTTCGACGACTACGGCGACCCCAGCGCCGCCAAGGCCCGCGCGATCCTCACCGGCGCGGGCATCACCAAGCCCGTCCCGCTCACCCTCTGGTACACTACCGACCGCTACGGCTCCCAGACCGCCGCGCAGTTCAAGGAGCTGGAGCGGCAGCTCGAGGCGTCCGGCCTGTTCACGGTCACCCTCCAGAGCCGCCCGTGGAAGACGTACGTCAAGGGGTACCGCAAGGGCGAGTACCCGGTCTTCGGGCGCGGCTGGTCCCCCGACTTCCCGGACGCGGAGAACTTCATCGCCCCGTTCGTCGGCGAGCAGAACGCGCTCGGCACGCCCTACCCGGCCCCGAAGATCACCGGTGAGCTGCTGCCCCGCTCCCGCCGCGAGAGCGACCGTGCCGCCGTGGTGGAGGAGTTCGAGGAGGCCCAGCGGATCCTCGTGGACGACGTGCGGCTGCTGCCGCTGTGGCAGGGCAAGCAGTACGTCGCCGCCAGCGAGGACATATCCGGCGCCGAGCGGGCACTGGACCCGTCGACGGTGATGATGATGTGGGAGCTGCACCGCAAGACGAGCTGGTAGGGCCCCGGGGCCCCGGCCCGGGTGTCCGGCCCGGGGGACCGGTTGTCAGTGGTCGCCTGTAGGTTCTGTGGCCTGGAAGCGACCGCACACGGTAAGGAAGCCGACGTGACCGACATCGCCATGCTGCCCGAGTCCTGGCGCGAGGTGCTGGGAAGCGAACTGCAACAGCCCTACTTCAAGGAGCTGGTGGAGTTCGTCGAGGAGGAGCGCGCGCGGGGTCCCGTCTATCCTCCGCGCGAGGAGGTCTTCGCCGCCCTGGAGGCCACGCCGTACGACCGGGTGAAGGTCCTCGTCCTCGGACAGGACCCGTACCACGGCGAGGGCCAGGGCCACGGCCTGTGCTTCTCGGTCCGGCCCGGCGTGAAGGTCCCGCCGTCCCTGCGCAACATCTACAAGGAGATGCACGAGGAACTGGGCACGCCCATCCCGGACAACGGCTACCTGATGCCGTGGGCCGAGCAGGGCGTGCTCCTGCTGAACGCGGTCCTCACGGTCCGGGCCGGTGAGGCCAACTCGCACAAGGGGCGGGGCTGGGAGCTGTTCACCGACGCGGTGATCCGGGCGGTGGTGAACCGGCCCGACCCGGCGGTGTTCGTGCTGTGGGGCAACTACGCGCAGAAGAAGCTGCCGCTGATCGACGAGTCGCGGCACGCGGTCGTCAAGGGCGCGCACCCCTCGCCGCTGTCGGCGAGGAAGTTCTTCGGCTCCCGTCCGTTCACGCAGATCAACGAGGCCGTCGCCCGGCAGGGGCACGAGCCGATCGACTGGCGCGTTCCGAACCTGGGCTGAGCGCCCCGCACGGGGCCGGTCCGCCGGCCGGCCCGCCCCGCGGCCGTACGGAGCCGCCTGAGCGGGATCGCCGGCGTCTGCCGCTAGCGTCGTTCGCAGACAGCCGACGAGCGGTGCGGAGGACACGGTGGCCGAGGGACAGGAGCAGGCGGCGCCGGACCCCCTGCTGACGCGGATCGGGCAGGTCGTCATGCTGCACCACGCGGGCGACCGCGAGGAGGCCCGGCAGCGCCTCCTCGGCCTCTGGGCCGAGATCGGCGAGCACGGCGACCCGCTCCACCGCTGCACCCTGGCCCACTACCTGGCCGACACCCAGGACGACCCCGCCGACGAACTGGCCTGGGACCTGCGCGCGTTGTCGGCCGCGGAGGAACTCGCGCAGGACCGTCCCGCCGGGCACGAGAGCGCGCTCGCCGCCCGCGCCCTGTACCCCGCCCTCCATCTGAACCTGGCCGCGGACTACGCCCGGCTCGGCCACCGCGAGGCCGCCCGCGCGCATCTGCGGCGGGCGCGGGGCGCGGCCGGGGCACTGGGCGACGACGGCTACGGCGAGGGCGTACGGACGGCCATCGGGCGGCTGGCACGGCGGCTGGAGGAGGACGGGTGGCGCGGAGCGTCCCCGGAGGGCGGCCCGTGGGGGCCGCCGCGGCAACGGCCCCAGGAAGGGTGGTGAGGCGGGGCACCCGCGTCCCGCGTGGCGCCGGGAGGAACGGGACAGCCGTCGGCACGACGGCGGCGGGCACCCGCTCCGGCGTGTCCGCGGCCGAGCGCCGAGACGGCCGCCAACGGGCGCCGCACAGCGATGACCACAGACCCCGCGGGCCGCTCACCGGACCGCCGGACGGCGGGGCAGGCGGAACGGGCCGGCCTCCGCAGGGGAACGCCGGGCAGGCGGAACGGGCCCGGTGCTCCGGCGGCGGATGCCCCGCCGGGCGGTCCCGGACTCAACGGCCGTACGTCCGCCGGCAGATCACCGCTTCCGGACTGTCGGCCCGCCAGCCGCCGTACGTCCTGCCCAAGGAGCACACGCCCCCGCTCCCGGGCCCGACGCGGCCGGCCGGCTTGCCGGCGCCGGGCAGACCGGTGCGCGGGAGCTGCGGGGCGGGCGACGGCGGCTTCGGGGGTTCCGGGCGCGCCGGGCGCGGACGCGGTTCCGGCCGGGCGGCCGGCGGTTCGCGTGGCGGCGCGGCGGCCGGCCCGGGGGCGCGGCGCGGCGCGGACGGGGACGGTGCCACCGGCCGGGAAGGGCCGATCATGACCAGGGCCTCCCGGGCGGGGGCCTGCACCACCCGTGGTTCGGGCGCGCCGTCCGGACGCGGCGCGGGCGGTACGGTCGGCGTCGAGTCCGGCGCGGGAGGGCGCTGGAGCGTCACACAGCCGGTCAGGGCCGAGACTGCCACGGCCCACAGGAGCGTCGCGGTGGTCGTCGTTCGATGCACCCGCGCCACTTTGCCGGTTCCGGCACGTCGGCGACGGCGGACGGACCCAGGATGCCCCGCACGAGTGATCCCCGGTCCCGGGAGAACGGACCGGCGTCCCGCGCGGTCCCCGGCGTCGCCCGGAACAGCACACCTGGCTAGTACCCGGTGGCGCCGTCGACGCGCTCGCGGACCAGGTCGGCGTGGCCGTTGTGGCGGGCGTACTCCTCGATCATGTGCGTGTAGATCCACCGCAGGCTGTAGGGCTGCTCGGTGAACCGGCTCCTCCCCCGGGACAGGCCGTCCAGGCCGAACCCGGCCGCGATCCGCCGGGCGACGCCGATCTCGCACTGCCAGGTGGCGTACGCCTCCTGCCAGGTGTCCGCCTCGGTCGGATGGAACTCGCCGTCCCGGTCCTCGTCGCTGTAGTAGAGGGGGCCCGCGTCCTCGCCCGCCAGCACCCTGCGGAACCAGTTCCGCTCCACCTCGGCCATGTGCCGCACCAGCCCCATCAGCGACAGCTCGGACGGTGCCACCGAGGCGGTCCTGAGCTGGGCGTCGGACAGGCCCTCGCACTTCTGGGCGAGCGTGTGCCGGTGGTAGTCCAGCCAGCCTTCCAGCATGGTGCGTTCGTCGGCGTCGGGGGCGGGCATGCGGCGCTCGGTCGTCGTCATGCCCGCATCCTCGCCCGCCGCCGCTCGCGCGGCCATGGGTTTTCAGCGGGGGCCGCCATCCCCGGGCCGGCGGCTCCCGCGGGCCCGCCCGCACGCCGTCCCGGTCCGGCGCCCGGCGCCGAACGACCCGGCCGCGTGGCCGGCCAGGAGCCCGTCCGCCCACGTCACCGGCGACAGCGCATGCCGCGCCGGGTCCGTGGCGCCCGTCGCGGTGACCATCCGGCCCCGAGGTCCTGGCCGCCGCGGGCCGCCGCGGCCGCCGTATGCTGCGCAGCACACCCAGGTCGGTAACCAGAGGAGAACTTCGTGAAGGTCGGCTGCATCGGACTCGGCGACATCGCGCAGAAGGCCTACCTCCCGGTGCTCGCCTTCCAGCCCGGCGTCGAACTGCACTTGCAGACCCGCACCCCGGCGACCCTCACCCGGGTCGCCGACGGCCTGCGCCTCCCGCCGGAGCGGCGCCACGCCGACCTCGACGCCCTGCTCGCCCAGGACCTCGACGCGGCCTTCGTGCACGCCCCCACCGACGTCCACCCCCAGATCGTGACCCGGCTGCTGGAGGCGGGCGTGGCGACGTACGTCGACAAGCCGCTCGCCTACGAACTCGCCGACTCCCGGCGGCTGGTCGCGCTCGCCGAGGAGCGGGGCGTCAGCCTCGCCGTCGGCTTCAACCGCCGCCACGCACCCGGCTACGCCCAGTGCGCCGAGCACCCGCGTGAGCTGATCCTCCTGCAGAAGAACCGCACCGGGCTGCCGGAGCGGCCGCGCACGATGATCCTCGACGACTTCATCCACGTCGTCGACACGCTGCGCTTCCTCGTGCCCGGCCCGATCGACGACGTCACCGTCCGGGCCCGCGCCGTCGACGGGCTGCTCCACCACGTCGTGCTCCAGCTCGCCGGCGACGGCTTCACCGCGCTCGGCGTGATGAACCGGCTCAGCGGCTCGGCGGAGGAGATCCTGGAAGTCTCCGGGCGGGACGCCAAACGGCAGGTGGTCAACCTCGCCGAGGTGATCGACCACAAGGGCCAGCCGACCGTGCGGCGGCGCGGGGACTGGGTGCCGGTGGCCCGGCAGCGCGGCATCGAGCAGGCGGTGCTCGCCTTCCTCGACGCGGTGCGCGCGGGCAAGGTGCTCAGCGCCCGGGACGCGCTGGAGACCCATGAACTGTGCGAGCGGGTGGTACGCGAGGTCCAGGAGCGGGCCGCCTGAGCCGCAGCGCCCGCGCCCCCTCGGCGGCGCCCCACGCCGCGAGGATCAGCAGCGCCGCGTGGACCGGCCAGTCGCCGAGGCGGACGTAGGGCGTGCCGCCGTGCGCCAGCGGAACGTCGTGGACCTGCGCGGCGGACGCGCCGGTGCCGAGCCACGGCCCGACGCGCGCCCCGCTCGCGTCGTACACGGCCGAGACCCCGGTCAGCGTCGCGTGGACCATGGGCCGGCCGGTCTCGGCGGCGCGCAGCGCGGCCAGCGAGGCGTGCTGCCGCGGCGCCCAGCTCTGCTGGAACGTCGACGTCGACGACTGGGCGAGCAGCACCTCGGCACCGCCCTCGGCGAGATGGCGGCTCATGTCGGGGAACGCGCTCTCGAAGCACACCATGGGGCCGATCATCAGCCCGTCCCCGGCGTCCATCACCACCTGCGCCGAGCCCCGCCTGCGGTCCTCGCCCGCCGCCTCGCCGACGGAGGTGGCCCACCCGAACAGCGAACGGGCCGGGACGTACTCCCCGAAGGGGACCAGCCGCATCTTGTCGTAGCGGTCCCCGGTCGGGCCGCCGGGGCCGACCAGCACCGAGCTCTTGTAGATGCCGGGCTTGTCCGAACGCCGCGCGTCCACGTTGACCAGCAGGCGGGCGCCGGTCTCGCGCGACAGCGCCGCGAGCCGCCGCGCCAGATCGGGCCGCTCGTCCAGGTCGAAGCCGACGCTGCTCTCGCCCCACACGATCAGATCCACGCCCCGGCCCGCCAGGCGGCGGGTGAGCTCCTCCTCGCGGTCGAACCGGCGGTCGGGGCTGTGCGCGCCCGCGACGACACCCGGCTGCACCACCGCGATCCGCACCCGTTCGTCGGCGCCGGGGCGCGGGGACCACGCCCAGGCCGCCGAGACGGCGACCGCACAGGCGGCCAGACCGGCCACCGCGGGCACCCGGGCCCGGCGCAGCGCGAGCAGGGCGGCGACGGCGGTGTTGACCGCCACCAGCAGGAAACTGAGCAGCCACACCCCGCCCACCGCGGCCAGCCGCAGCGCCGGCGCCACCTGCCACTGGCTGGCGCCGAGCATGCCCCACGGACCGCCGAGCCCCTGCCAGGAGCGGACGAGCTCGATGGCCAGCCAGCCCGACGGCACGACGAGCAGCGCCACCGCCACCCGGCCCGCCGAGGGTCTCCCGCCCAGCGTGCGGCGGACCAGCCAGCCCCAGGGCGCCCACAGCGCGCCGAGCAGCGCGGCGATGACGAACGTGAACACATGCAGGTTCGGCAGCAGCCAGTGGTGCATCGCCAGCATGAACCCGAACCCGCCGCACCAGCCGTCGTACGCCGCCCGCCGCCCGGTCGGCGCGCCGCGGACCAGCAGCAGCCAGGGGACCAGGGCGGCACCGGCCCACCACCACAGGCCCGGGGCCGGGAAGGCGAGCACGGGCAGCGCACCCGCGAGCGCGGCGGCGGCCGAGCGCCACCACGGGGAGACGAGCCGGTGACCGAGGGTCTTCATGGGCGCCTCCCTACGCCGTGGGTGCCTCCAGTGTGCGCCCTGCCGGTGAGCGAAGGCCCGGGGCGCCTGTTCAGTTGATCACACCGGCCCGCCGCCCGCCGGGAAGGCGGGCGCGGCGCCCCGGGCGGCGATATTCGGTGGCGGACCGGAACCGCACCGCTCCACGCTGTGCCGCATGAACGATCAGCCGCCCAGGTACCGGATACGGGCGCGGTACACCGACACCACGGTCACCGTCTACCAGGCGTACGGCCCGCACATCGGCCGTGCCGCCGCCCGCGACGGCCGCTTCCCGTCCTCCTGGAAACGCGACCGCATGACGTGGGTCAAGCCGTCCTTCCTGTGGATGATGTACCGCTGTGGCTGGGGCACCAAGGACAACCAGGAGACCGTCCTCGCCGTGGAGATCAGCCGGGAGGGCTTCGCCTGGGCTCTGCGCCACGCGTGCCTGTCCCACTTCGTCCCCGCCCTGCACGGTGACACGGCCGCCTGGAAGCGGCGGCTGAAGCGGACCCCCGTGCGGGTGCAGTGGGACCCCGAACGCGATCTGCGCCTCGATCCGCTGCCCCACCGGTCGCTCCAGCTGGGACTCGGGGGCGAGGCGGCGGCGCGGTACGCCGACGAGTGGATCACCGGTATCGAGGAGGTGACGCTGCTGGCCCGCGAGATCCACGCGCTGGTCCGCGCGGGCGAGCTCGAACGGGCCGCTGTGCTGCTTCCCGAGGAGCGGCCCTATTCGCTGGAGGGGGGTGACCTCGCGCACCTGTGCCCCTAGGATGATCGATGATCGATCAAATCCGCTCCAGGAGGTTCCCATGTCACGTCCGGTCACGGTGGTCACCGGCGGCAGCCGCGGTATCGGCGCGGCGACCTGTCTGCGCCTCGCGGCGGACGGCCACGACGTGGCGGTGGGCTACGTCCGGGACGAGGCGGCGGCCGAGGCCGTGGCGGACGGCGTGCGCGAGGCAGGCGGGAGCGCGGTCGCGGTACGGGTGGACACCGCGGTGGAGGCGGACGTCGAGCGGCTGTTCGACGTGACGCGGGAGCGGCTCGGCCCGGTGACCGGCCTGGTGAACAACGCCGCGGTGACCGGGCCGCTGGGCCGCCTCGCCGACACCGCCACCGACAACCTGCGCCGGGTCGTCGACGTGAACCTCATGGGGGTCCTGCTCTGCTCCCGGCGCGCGGCGCAGCTCATGACGGAGCGGGGCGGCGGCGTGATCGTGAACGTGTCCTCGGGCGCCGCGACCCTCGGGAGCCCGGGGGAGTACGTGCACTACGCGGCGACCAAGGCCGCCGTCGACGCGCTGACCGTGGGGCTGGCCAAGGAGCTGGGCCCGGACGGGGTCCGCGTCAACGCGGTCGCCCCCGGGGCCATCGACACGGAGATGCACGCCGCGATGGGCGACCCCGACCGCGCCTTCCGGGTGGGGGCCTCCGTCCCGCTGGGCCGCCCGGGCCGGGCGGAGGAGATCGCCGCCGCCATCGCGTGGCTGATGTCGGCGGACGCCTCGTACACGACGGGGGCGGTGCTGCGGGTGGCGGGCGGACGCTGAGCGGCGGCGGCCTCGGGTGCCCGGGCGGGCCCTGCGGGCGGACCGCGGCCGTGACGCGGCCGCCCGGCGACCCGCAGGGAAGCCCTTCCCGGGCCCGGCAGGCCGCCGGGGCGGCGAGCGCACCGCTCGGCCGCCGCCCCGGGAACCGCTACGGCGGCGCCGGGGGCCTGTGCCGCTCACGCCGCCTCGATCACTTCACCCCTGATGGCGGCCGCCCACTCGACGACCAGCAACTCGTACTCGGCGCGGTCCTGGGCCGACAGGGACCCTCCCGCACGCCGCCACAGGTCACGGATCCGCTCGTTCAGCTCTGCGGCAGAGCGCACGGAACCAGGGGTCACGGAATCGGGGGACATGCGGACAAGCCTAGGGGCAAGCACTGACACTGCGCTACCGGACGGCTACAGAGCCCGTCACAGTCCCGCCACAACGCGCGCGGGCCGCCCGCACCGCGGCAGGGGCCCCGGGGCCCGGCGCTTCGGCCGCGCGGGCCGGGCCCTGCGGCGCGCGGCCCCTCCCGCTCACACGGAAGGCGGAAAATCATGGCCGTACCGCTCCTCGTCGGCGTCACCGTGCTGACCGGCGTCACCGTCGCGGCCGCCTGGATCGGCCGCGCGTTCTGGAAGGCGTGCCGGGAACGGGCGCGCTCGTCCACCGGCGGGGGCGCCGGGCGGCCTTCCTGACGCCGGGTATCGCCGGCCGGCACGGCCAGGACGGGGATGCCCCGCCCTCCCGTACAGCACCCTCGCGTCCCTGTCCCTCGGCTCAGCCGCACCGCGCTCCAATCGGCGGGACGGGACGTGCGCTGCCCGTCCGTCGCCCTATGCTGATGCCCTCTCAATAAGCCTTGTCACGGCGGTTTCCGTGCCGAGGCGAACCTGAGCGCGGAGGAGCGCCATGAGCACCGCCTACCTGCCGCCGCAGCCGCAGTCCCCGCCGGTCACCACACCGCCACAGGTCGTCGCCCCGCACGCGAGTGAGGCCGGCCGCCTGCTCTGTGCGGGCACGTATCTGGACGCGGAGTACCGGGACCGGGTCATCGACGAGCTCTACCTCCGAGAGCACCGGGTCGTGGCGCCTTCCCTCGGATTCGACGCCGCCCGGGTCCTCGCCCACGCCCTGCGCGCCCGGCGGGTGGAACTGGCCTGGGCCTGGAGCGTGCTGGGGCTGCTCGCGGCCGGAGCCGCGGCGACCGGCGGGTGGTTGCTGATCCTGGTCATTCCCGGGCTGCTGCTGACCCTCGGGCGCCGGATACGGGGCACTGCCGACGACCCGCCGGGACGTCGTCGCCTGCCCGCCTTCGGACTCCGCTGGGCCGGACGGCTTCTCCTCGCCTACCTCGTGACCACGAGTCTGGCCATCGGTTTCGGAGCGGCCGGCGAAGGCGGCGCCTACGGCGGCGTGTTGGAGTCCCTCCGCGCCCTCCTGCCCTCCGCTCTGCGATTCCTGCTGCCGGAGAGAGGGCCGGGCGGGGTCAGCGCACTGGAGGCGTGGCTCGCGCTGGCCGCTCTGCTGGCGATGGCGGGGTGTGTCGCCGGGCAGCAGGTGCATTTCACCCGGGTGCTGCGGGGCGAGTTGTCCCCGCAGCACTTCCCGGACGCGGCCAACGACCCGGCCGAGCGGGCCGGCGGGCGCCGGTGCCAGCTGCTCAAGCAACGCATCCGGCTTGAGCAGCACGCCCCGCTGGTCATGTACCACGAGGCGCGCCCGTTCTGTGGCGCCGGCACCGCGCACGACACCTGGGTCCTCGCGGTCGAGCTGCGGCCGGATCCGGCGAAGGAGAGACAGCCGATCGGGAACGCCACGGTCCTCTCCGCGGTACGTCCCTTCCTCGAGCAGTTGCGCGAGGTGGCCGAGTCGTCCGGGCGGGAGGGCCGGATCGTACGGGACCGGCTGCGCCATCTGGAGATCGACGAGTGCGTTTTCCTCCCGGTGGAGGGCCTGCCGCGCCGCGAGGACGCGCCGTACGACCCGCACTCGTTCGAGCTGCACCGCACGCGTGCGGTCGAGGAAGGCGCCGAGAAGCGCCGGCACTTCCTGCGGATCAGGGTGGACGGCTGGAAGGAGGAACTGGTCGTCACGGTCTTCGTACGTGTCCACACACAGGGACGGATGCTGATGCTGGAGGTGGCCCCGCATGTGCTGTTCCCCGTGCGCGCGGACTTCAAGGACGCCGATCACGAGGCCTACCGGTTCGCCGACCAGAACGTCCTCGGCAAGGCGGTCCACATCCTCACCCGCGTGGCCGGCGCGCCCGGAGCCGCCCTGGTCACGCTCGGCCGTCGCGCCGTCCGCGGCTGGCGCCGGCTCACCGGCGAGTTCGCCGCCGGGCAGCCCGAAGGCCCGGCGGTGTCGGTACGCGAACTCGCCGCGGAGCCGGGCGGGTCGCTCTTCCAGTCCATGGACGTCGACCGCTACCTGAGGAGTGTGCAGGACCGCATCGCGTACGGCGTGAAGGCAGCGCTCGCGGAAGCCGGTTACCAGACGGACGAGTTCGTCCAGAAGGTTGTCCACATCAGCAACGGTGGCGTCAACATCGAGTCGGTGGAGGGCAGCACGTTCGCCATCGGCGACCACGCCCGGGCCACCGCGGCCACGCGAGCCACCACGACGAGCGGCGGGCAGGCACCGCCTCGGAGGGGACCCGCCCCGGATGGCCGGTGAAGAGCCTCAGCCCCGCCCCGGCACCGGTGATGTGTCCAGGCGGAAACCGCCGCCGGACCGCTCGGAATGTGACGGAGGGGCGCGATGACCGAGAGACGGACCTACTGGAACGAGGACACCCAGAGCTGGGAGGACGGTTCCGGCCGCGGCGGGACACCCACGGTCACACCACCGCCCCCGCCCGGCACGGACCTCTCCCCGCCACGGCCGCCGACCCGTCGGGCGTACGCACTCCGGCCTCCCGCCGCCGGGTCGTCCACGTCCGCGAGGCCCGGTGGAACCGGCCGCCGTGTCCTGTGGGCGGTCATCGCCGCAGCCGCCGCGGTCGCCGTCGCCACCGTCCTGGTGCTCCTGCGGCCCTCCGGAGGCGAGACGTCCGGCGGCGCCGCCTCACCGGCCGACCCGTCGGCATCCGGCACCGGCAGCCCCGCCGCTCCCGGGCCGTCCGCCCCGCCCGCGGACCCTCTCCCCGACGGCTACCGCCTCGTCGACGAAGAGGAGGGCTTCAGTACCGCCGTCCCCGAGGGATGGGACCGGGCGCCGGCCGAGGAACCGACCGAGATCTTCGAGATCGACTACGACGCTCCCGACGGCGCGCGTTTCCTCCGCGTGTTCGAGGTGCCCGAGTCCACCCCCGAGCGATCGTTCGAGGAAGCCCGCCGGGGGGAGGGCTTCGAGGAACTCGCCGCTCCCGAGCCCTTCGAGGAGGCGCACGCCTCCGGGCACCGCATGGAGTACCGGGTCCGCGTCTCGCGGGAGACGATCTGGTACGTCGTCGACATCCGCTTCCAGGCCGCCGACGGCAACCTGTACGGCGTGGCCGCCTACGGGGCCGACAACGACGACCTGACCGACGAGCGAACGGTCGCCGAGGCAGCCCTGCGGCACTGGGAGACGACGGGGTGACGAGCCGGGAAACCGGGCCGGAACCACCGCTGTTTGCGCGGACCACCGCTAGGGCGTCACTCGCGCGAACCAGTGCCTCAGTCTCCCGTTCAGTGCGCCGGCTCGCCCGCGTGCGGGCTCAGCACGCCCATGCCCACCAGCACGATGATGACCACGCCGAGCGCGATCCGGTACCAGACGAACGGCATGAAGCTCTTCGTCGAGATGAACTTCATGAACCAGGCGATGACCGCGTACCCGACGCCGAAGGCGATGATCGTCGCGAAGATCGTCGGACCCCAGGAGACATGGCCGCCCTCCGCCGCGTCCTTGAGTTCGAACACGCCGGAGGCGAGTACCGCCGGGATCGCCAGCAGGAACGAGTAGCGGGCCGCCGCCTCACGCTTGTAGCCCATGAACAGGCCGCCGCTGATGGTCGCGCCGGAGCGGGAGACGCCGGGGATCAGGGCCATGGCCTGGCAGATGCCGTAGATCAGGCCGTCCCGCACGCCGAGGTCGTGCAGGTTCTTGCGCTGCTTGGCGGCGCGGTGCCGGCCGCCGCTCTCGTCGCGGGCCGCGAGCCGGTCGGCGAAGCCCAGGACCACGCCCATGCCGATCAGCATGGCGGCGGTGATCCGCAGATCGCGGAAGGGCCCCTCGATCTGGTCCTTCAGCGTCACGCCGAGCACGCCGATCGGGATCGAGCCGACGATGACCAGCCAGCCCATGCGCGCGTCCGGGTCGCCGCGCATCCCCTTGTCCGCGAGGGACCGGGTCCACGCCGAGATGATGCGCCCGATGTCCTTGCGGAAGTAGATCAGCACGGCGGTCTCCGTACCGATCTGGGTGATCGCCGTGAAGGCCGCACCCGGGTCCTCCCAACCGGAGAACGCCGCGGTCAGCCGCAGGTGGGCGCTGGAGGAGACGGGGAGGAACTCGGTCAGCCCCTGGACGAGTCCGAGGATGAGGGATTCAAACCAAGACATGAAGTTACGGAGTCCAAGTGCCGATCGTGGGAACGGGCCAGGGACACACCGGGCCGCCGTACGCGGTGATCGAAGACCGGGCGTGTCGGGGGCAGCGTAGCGTCCTTGGGTGACGACGCGGGCACAGGGGTTGGGCGGCCGCGCCGCCGTGGGCCCGGCGACCGTCCGGCCCCGGGCCCCGCGGCCGGCCGTCGGTGCTCGCCGAGGACGACGTGCCTGGCGGGGCGATCGCCCCCGGGCATCCGCTCGGGGCGAACGGCACCGCTGACGACGACGCTCGTCCACGCCGTGCGGGAGCGCGGCGCCCGTCAGGTCCCGCAGCGGACGCGCGCCGCCTGACCGGATGTCAGCGGGCCCGCAGGTGGTGGCGTTTGCGCCAGGCCACCACGGCGCCGGCCAGGCCCGGCAGCGCGATGCAGGCCAGCGCGATCAGGAAGGCGGGGGACGTCGGCGCCGAGGCACGGGCGCCGGCGACGACGTACGCGGCGGTGTTCGGGATCGATCCGAGCGCGGTCGCGAGCAGGAACGGCAGCAGGCCCATACGGGAGACGGCGGCGCAGTAGTTCGCGGCCGAGAACGGCACCCCGGGGAACAGCCGCGCGGCCAGCATCGAGCGGAACCCGTGCCGGCTGAGCTGCCCGTCCGCGGCCCTCAGCCACCGGCCGCGCAGCAGCGGGCGCAGCGCGTCCTGGCCCAGCGCCCGGCCCAGGCAGAAGGCGATCCCGGCGCCGAGCACCGTACCCGCCAGGGCCGCCCCGAGCCCGGCCTGGGAGCCGAAGAGCGCGCCGGCGGCGAGGTTGAGCAGCGGGCGCGGCACGAACGCCACGGTGCACAGCCCGTACGCCGCCGCGTAGGCCAGGGCCGCCGCGGCTCCGCCGAGCTGTGGCGGCCAGCCGTCCACCAGCAGCTTCTGCGGTTCGAACAGCAGCACCGCCGACGCGGCGGAGGCGAGCAGGGCGACGAGCAGCGACAGGCGGGACCAGGGCGAGAGCAGGACTCTCGTGCAGCGGGCGGCGAGTCCGCCCGCGACGACGGACGGGGCGCCGGGCGCGGCCGCGGCGGGGACGGCGGCGGCCAGCTCCGTGGCGGCGGCCCGGGGAGGGGCCGTGGCGGTGCCCCCAGAGCGGGTGGTGGCATCGAGCATCCGGTGACAGTAACCGACACATATGTGTGATCGCCGTATGGTTCGTCTCATCGGCTCCGCCGGAGGGTGAAATCCGGGTGACACCGCGCGCGGAAGGACCGGCGGGGGCCGGCCGGACGAACGGCGGGCGAGGCGCTGGGAAGGCCGGCCGGCGAAGTGCGCGAAGAGCGGCGGGAGATCCGTGCGGGGCCCGGTGTGCGGGCCGGCGGAAAATCATTCGACTCCCGGCGGGGAGTGGGCGAGGATCGGCGTCATGTTCCGGTACGCCTTCCTCCTCGCCGCATCCGCCGCCGCGGATGCCCCGAAGGCTGCCGTTCCCGTCCTCGCGGGCGCCGTCGACGGCGCCCGAAGCTGACCCTTCCCGGATCGTCCGGCGGACCCCGCAGGGGGAGGGTCGGCACCACCTCGGGGTCCCCGTCCCGGCCGCGTGCCCATGCCGCGCCGGGGCCGTCACCCGTCTCACCGACGCATCGAGCGACACCGAGACCACCGAGACCGCCGAGAGACTTCGAGGTACCGCCATGTCCAAGACGGCCTACGTCCGCACCAAACCACACCTGAACATCGGCACGATGGGCCATGTCGACCACGGCAAGACCACCCTGACCGCCGCCATCACCAAGGTCCTCGCCGCCCGGGGTACCGGTACGTTCACGCCGTTCCACCGGATCGACCGGGCACCGGAGGAGGCGGCGCGGGGCATCACCATCAACATCGCGCACGTCGAGTACGAGACCGACACCCGGCACTACGCGCACGTCGACATGCCCGGCCACGCCGACTACGTCAAGAACATGGTCACCGGCGCCGCGCAGCTCGACGGGGCGATCCTCGTGGTCTCCGCGCTCGACGGGATCATGCCGCAGACCGCCGAGCACGTCCTGCTCGCCCGGCAGGTCGGTGTCGACCACATCGTGGTCGCCCTCAACAAGGCCGACGCCGGGGACGAGGAGCTGACCGACCTCGTCGAGCTGGAGGTGCGCGAACTGCTCACCGCGCACGGCTACGGCGGCGACGCCGTGCCCGTCGTACGGGTCTCCGGGCTGAGGGCGCTGGAGGGGGACCCGCGCTGGGCGGCGTCCGTCGAGGCGCTGCTCGACGCGGTGGACACGTATGTGCCCGTGCCCGAGCGGTACCTGGACGCGCCGTTCCTGCTGCCGGTCGAGAACGTCCTCACCATCACCGGGCGGGGCACGGTCGTCACCGGCGCGATCGAGCGGGGCACGGTCAGGCCCGGCGACCGGGTCGAGGTGCCCGGGACCGGGCTGGAGACCGTCGTCACCGGTCTGGAGACCTTCGGCAAGCCGATGGCACAGGCGCAGGCCGGGGACAACGTGGCGCTGCTGCTGCGGGGCGTCCCGCGGGACGCCGTGCGCCGCGGGCACGTGGTCGTGGCGCCGGGCAGCGTCGCGCCGGGCCGCCGCTTCACCGCCCGGGTGTACGTCCTCTCGGCGCGCGAGGGCGGCCGGACGACCCCGGTGACGACGGGCTACCGGCCGCAGTTCTACCTCCGCACCGCGGACGTGGCCGGCGACATCGACCTGGGCGAGACGGGCGTCGCCCGGCCCGGTGACACCGTCACCATGACGGTCGAGCTGGGGCGCGCGCTGCCGCTGGAGCCTGGTCTCGGCTTCGCCATCCGCGAGGGCGGGCGGACCGTCGGCGCGGGAACGGTGACGTCGGTGGGCTGAACGGGCCCGGCGGCGGGGCGGGGCACGGCGGCACGGCCGCGGTGTCCCGCCCCGGACGTGGTCCACGCCCCGGCGCGGGGCGCCGCACCGGCACAATGGAGCCGTGAACGAGCCGATACCCGTCACCCGCGTCGTGGATCACGGCACCGCCAAGCTGATGCCGGACGTGGACCGGGAGCGCGCCTGGCTGCTGACGGTCGACGGGGCGCCGCAGTCGTACGTCGACCTCGACGCCCCGGCGCACCTGGAGTTCGAGTACGCCCGCCGGCTCGGGCACGTGCTGGACACCGTCGCCGAGCCGGGGCGCGCGCTGGACGTGCTGCACCTCGGCGGAGGCGCGCTCACCCTGCCCCGGTACGTGGCCGCGACCCGGCCCGGTTCCCGGCAGGACGTCGTGGAGGCCGACCGCGGCCTGCTGGAGCTGGTCGCCGAGCACCTGCCGCTGCCGGACGGCGCCGCCATCGCCCCGCACGCCGCCGACGCCCGGGCCTGGCTGGAGGCCGCCCCCGGGGACTCGGCGGACCTGGTGGTCGCCGACGTCTTCGGCGGCTCACGGGTGCCCGCCCACCTGACCTCCGTCGCCTATGCCCGCGAGGCCGAGCGGGTGCTGCGGGCCGACGGCGTGTACGTGGCCAATCTGGCCGACGGCGCCCCGTTCGCCTTCCTCCGTTCCCAGCTCGCCACCTTCGCGGAGGTCTTCGCGGAACTGGCGCTGATCGCCGAGCCGGGTGTGCTGCGCGGGCGCCGGTTCGGCAACGCGGTGCTGGCGGCGTCCCACCGTCCCCTGGCGGTGGCCGCGCTCGCCCGGCTCACCGCCGCCGACGCCTTCCCCGCCCGGGTGGAACACGGTGCCGCCCTGCGGGACTTCACCGGTGACGCCCGCCCGGTGCGGGACGAGGACGCCGTACCGTCACCCGAGCCCCCCGACGGGGCGTTCGGCATCGGGTGAGGCCGCGTCGGTCTCGTGGCCGCCGTGCGTCACGCACTGGGTACGGCGCCGCAGGTTCCGCACGTCCGGTACGCACAGCACCGCCGACGTCATCAGCACGATCAGCGCCGCGCAGCCCCACAGCGAGGGCGTCCGCCCGAACGCCTCCTCGGCCGGGCCCGCCAGCGCCGTCGCCAGCGGCATCAGCGCGACCGAGCCGAACCAGTCGTAGGCCGAGACCCGGGAGAGCTTCTCCTCCGGTATCTCCTGGTGCAGCGCGGTCATCCAGGAGACGCCGAACACCTCCAGGGTGACGCCGGTCACGAACATCACCGCGCACAGCACACCGATCGGGACCGGGACGGCGAGCGCCGCGGACGGCAGGGCGAGCGGGAAGACGCACAGCGTGCCCGCGAGCAGCAGCCGGCGCGGCTTCCAGCGGGTCATCAGCAGCGCGCCGGCGACCGTGCCGGCCCCGAAGAAGCCCAGGGCCACCCCCCAGGGCCCGGCGCCGCCCAGATGGTCGCGTGCCACGAGAGGGCCGTAGACCGCGTCGGCCGCGCCGACGACCGCGTTGGCGATCGAGAACTGGACGACGATGCCCCACAGCCACGGTCGGCCGGCGACCTCCCGCCAGCCCTCCCGCAGGTCGGCGAGGAGGCCGCCGCCCGGCTCCCGCGGCGGGATGTGGCGCACGTCGAGCAGGCCGCGCAGCGCCCCGGCGACCGCGAAGGCCGCGGCGTCCGCCGCCAGCACCCAGCCGGGACCGATCACGGCGACCATCGCGCCGCCCAGTGCCGCCCCGCCGAGCGCCGCGCCCTGCATCGCCATCCGGAACACCGCGAAGGCCCGGCCCGCCTGGTCGCCCCGGACCGAGGACATCAGCATGCCCTCGGCCGCCGGGCTGAAGAACGCCTGGCCGGTGCCGCCCAGCGCGGTCAGCAGCATCATCTGCCACAGTTGTGCCTCCCCGGCCAGCACGAGCGCGGCGAAGGCGGCCTGCGACAGGCAGTTCAGGGCGTTGGCCGCGACCATGACCCGATGGCGCGGCAGGCGGTCCGCGACCGCGCCGCCGATCAGCAGGAACAGCACCAGCGGCAGCGTGCGGGCGGCGGCCACCAGGCCCACGTCGCCGCCGTCGCCCCCGGCCTCCAGCACGGCGAACGCGGCGGCGATCAGCGCGCCCTGGCTGCCGAGGCTCGTGACCACCGCGGCGGCGGTCAGCAGGGAGTAGTTGCGGCCCGCCCAGGCGGGTCTGCGGGGGCGTCGGGAGGGTGCGGCGGCGGTGGTCACGGGCCGACTATCGCCGCAGCGCGTCCGACTTGCCAAATGGCATTCCAGCCCTCTCGCGCCGGTCCGCCGCGCCCGGCCGGCCCCCTGCGCCCGTTCCGCGCGCCCATGGCCATAAAGCCGGTCCCGGACTGTCACGGCACGGGCTACTCACGGGTAACATGCGACCATGACCGCAGACCAGATGTCGATCGGCGAGATGCTCGCCGCCACGGTGCCGATGGTGCGCACCCTGAACCTGGAGTACCTGGAGACCACACCCGAGAAGGCCGTGCTGGCCCTTCCGGACCAGGGCGAGTACCGCAACCACGTCGGCGGGCCGCACGCCGGGGCCATGTTCACCCTCGGCGAGTCGGCCAGCGGCGCGATCGTCCTGGCCGCCTTCGGCGACCAGCTCGCGCGCGCCGTGCCGCTGCTGGTCAACGCCGAGATCGCCTTCAAGAAGCTCGCGCTGGGCCCCGTCACCGCCACGGCGACGCTGGGCCGCCCGGCCGCGGAGGTCGTCGCGGAACTCGACGCGGGCCAGCGCCCGGAGTTCCCGGTGAGCGTCGCCATCCGGCGCGAGGACGGTGCCGTGACCGGGGAGATGACGGTCGTCTGGACGCTGCGGCCCAACGGCTGACACCCCCCGGCAGGCGGCCGGACCCGCCGCCCGCCGCGCGCGGTGCCGTCCGCTGCAGGGGAGAACCCACCGTGTCCCAGGTCACGGGCGGGTCCGCGGAGCGCCGGTGCGGACCGGTGACCCGGTAGGCTTCCCGGGCGTGCGCCGCCTCGCGCGCACGCCCGGGAAGCCCGGGATGCCGGGACGCGAATCGGGAGGATGGGGCGTTGCACGTCCAGGAGTGGCTCGACACCGTGCCCGCGGCGGCCGTCTACGCCGTCGTCGGACTGGTCATCGGTCTGGAGAGCCTGGGCATCCCGCTGCCGGGCGAGATCATCCTGGTGTCGGCGGCACTGCTGTCCTCCCAGCACACCGGCGTCGACCCCGTGATCCTCGGTGTGTGCGCCAGCGCCGGCGCCGTGATCGGGGACTCCATCGGCTACGCCATCGGCCGCAAGGGCGGACGGCCGCTGCTGGCCTGGCTGGGCAGGAAGTTCCCCGGCCACTTCAGCGAGGGGCATGTCGCCACCGCCGAGCGGTCCTTCCAGAAGTGGGGCATGTGGGCCGTCTTCTTCGGCCGTTTCGTCGCCCTGCTGCGCATCTTCGCCGGCCCGCTCGCGGGCGTGCTGCGGATGCCGTACTGGAAGTTCCTGACCGCCAACGTGCTCGGCGGCATCGTCTGGGCGGGCGGTACCACCGCCGTCATCTACTACGTCGGGATCGTCGCCGAGTCCTGGCTCAAGCGCTTCTCCTGGCTCGGCCTGGTGGCCGCCGTGCTGGTCGGCCTGACCTCGATGCTGGTGCTCAAGCGCAGGGCGAAGTCGGCGCTGCCCGGCCCGGCGGCGGCCGAGCCGGAGACGGTCCCGGCCGCCGACTGACCCCTCCGGGATCAGGGCCGGTCGTGGACCTCGCGATGCGCCCCGGCCAGCTCCGCGTACATCGTCCCGTTCAGCGTGACGCCCTCGCGCTCCTCGTCCGTCAGCTGCCGCTTCACCTTCGCCGGCACGCCCGCGACCAGCGAGCCCGGCGGCACCCGCATGCCCTGCGGGACCAGGGCCTGGGCGGCGACCAGGGAGCCGGCGCCGATCACCGCGCCGTTGAGGACGGTGGCGCCCATGCCGATCAGGCAGTCGTCCTCGATGGTCGCGCCGTGCACCACCGCGTTGTGCCCGATGGAGACGCGCTCGCCGACGGTGACGGGGAAGCCGGGGTCGGCGTGGAGGGTGCAGTTGTCCTGGGCGTTGCTGCTGGCACCGACCGTGATCCGCTCGACGTCGCCGCGCAGTACCGCCCCGTACCAGACGCTGGCCCCCGCGTGCAGCGTCACGTCCCCGATCACCGAGGACGTCGGCGCCACGAACGCCTCCGCGTCCACCTTCGGTTCCTTGCCGCCGATGCCCGTGATCAGCGCGTTGTGCGTCATCATCGCCTCCTGGTCGGGTGATACACCGCACCGTACGCCACTCGGTGGGGTGAAGATCACAGGGCCGGGGGCGCTGCGGCGCACCGCGCGCTGAGTACCGTAAGCGGGTGCCGAAGCCCAAGAACACGTTCTCCTCCTGGCGGCGCCGCCTCGCACAGCGCGCCGTGCACGCGGGGTGGGCCTGGGTGCAGCGCACGGGGTCCGTCACCGCCGAGCACCCCGGCGGCTTCCGCTTCGGCGCGCTGGGCACCGGCACCCGGCTCGCCTTCCCGCTCGGCACGGTCTTCGGTGAACCGTGGATCCATCTGGGCGCCCACTGCATCATCGGCGAGCAGGTCACCCTCACCGCCGGGCTGATGCCCGACCTCGACCTCGGCCCCGAACCGATCCTGCGCGTCGGCGACGGGGTCGTCCTGGGCCGCGGCAGCCATGTCATCGCCGACACGACCGTCACCATCGGCAGCGACTGCTACTTCGGGCCGTACGTCTACGTCACCTCCACCAACCACTCCTACGACGATCCCCACGAGCCCATCGGCAAACAGTGGCCCCGGATGGAGCCGGTGTCGATCGGGCCGGGCTGCTGGATCGGCACCGGAGCGGTGATCCTGCCCGGAGCGCGGATCGGACGGAACGTGGTGGTGGCCGCGGGCGCCGTGGTCCGCGGCACGGTGCCCGACCACAGTGTGGTGGCCGGCGCCCCCGCCCGGGTCGTACGGCGCTGGACCCCGGCCGACGGCTGGCAGCCGCCGCTGCGGACCCCGGCGCCGGTGCCGATCCCGGAGGGGATCACGCCGCAGCAGCTGCGGGCGCTGGCCGACGCGGCGGCCGGGGAGCCGGCGGCGCGCCCGGCCGGGGCCGAAGCCGAGGCGTGACCGCCCGGCCGGGACCGGGCCCCTGGATCAGCCCGCCGCCAGCAGGACCGTGCCCGCCAGCGCGAGCCCCGCGCCCGCCGTCTGGACGGCGCGCAGCCGTTCGCCCAGGAAGCCGCGTGCGGCGAGCGCCGTCACCACCGGGTAGAGGGAGGCGAGTACCGCGGCGGCCGTGACCGGGCCGTGCTGGGCGGCGACGGAGTACGTGCCGTTCGCCGCGACGTCCGCGAGGCCGACGAAGGCGAGCGCCGGGAGCGAGCGCCACGGGAAGCCCTCCGGCGGGAGGGCGGCACCGCCGCGCCGCACGGAGGCGCCCAGGGCCGCACCGCCCACGACGACGTTGGTGACCCGCTGCACGAACAGGGCGAGGAACAGGCCGGTGACCGTGGTCGACGCCTCCGCGATCAGGGCCATCACCGCGCCGAAGCCGAACGCCGCGACCAGGGTGAGGATCACCGCCTGCCGCTGGACCGGCGCACCCCGGAACTGCGGGCCGCCCGCGAGGACGACACCGGCGACGGCCACCAGGATCCCGGCGAACTGGAGCGGCCCCGGACGCTCGCCCAGCACCAGACCCACACCGACCGGGACGGCCACGCCGAGCGAGCCCAGCGGGGAGACGACGCCCATGGGGCCGAGGGCGAGCGCCTTGTAGAAGGCGAGCATCGCCACCGGGCCGACCAGGCCGGCGCCCACGGCGAACCACAGCCGCGGTCCCGCCTCGCTCCAGGCCCCGGTGGCCACCACGATCGCCCCGAGCACGGCGACCGCGACGCACTGGGAGACGACCACCACGGTGAGGGCGGGCGTGCGCCGGCTCAGCAGCCCGCCGCCGAAGTCGGCCAGACCCCACAGGAAGCTCGTGGCCAGTGCGAAGAGCGCGGTCATGGGAGGGCTGCCTCGCAGTACAGTTCAGTGAACGATCGGGTGCACCACACCATAGTTCAATCAGTTGCACTGTGTCATACAAAATAATGGACGGAATGTGTCGGACCTCGACCTGCTGACCCAGTCCCTGGCGCGCAACGTCAAACGCTGTCGCACCGAGCGCGGCTTCACCCTGGACGCGCTCGCCGCCCGCGCCGGGGTCAGCCGCGGCATGCTCATCCAGATCGAGCAGGCCCGCACCAACCCCAGCCTCGGCACGGTCGTCAAGATCGGCGACGCCCTGGGCGTCAGCATCACCACCCTGCTCGACTACGAACAGGGCCCGAGGGTCCGCGTCGTCCCCGCCGAGCAGGCCGTCCGGCTCTGGCACACCGGCGCCGGCAGCTACAACCGGCTGCTGGCGGGCACCGAGGCGCCCGGGCCGCTGGAGATGTGGGACTGGCGGCTCATGCCGGGCGAGAGCAGCCCGTCCGACCCGCACCCGGCCGGCACCTTCGAGCTCGTGCACGTCACGGCGGGCGAGCTGACCCTCACCGTCGACGGCGTGGCCTACCGCGTCCCCGAGGGCGCGAGCGCCTCCTTCGAGGCCGACACCCCGCACGGATACGGCAACGACGGCGACGTGCCCATGGAGATGATCATGGCCGTCTCGGTCCCGCCCGTGCGCTGAGACACCCGGCCGTGGGACCGCCCGCTGTTGCTAGCGTGCGGCCATGCACGCACCCATCGGACACTTCGACAACGCCCGGCCCGCACCCGACTGCCTCGGCGAACTGACCCGCCCGGTCGCCGACGCGGTGCGCCACTGGCGCGGCAGCGTCCCCGCCGACCAGATCGTCTACGTCGACACCGACCCGCGGTGGGCCGACACCGCCACCTTCGTCGAGCACTACGGCCGCGAGCTGCTCGAACAGTCCGCCAACTGTGTCGTGGTCACCGGCAAGCGCGGCGGCGAGACCACGCTCGCGGCCTGCGTGGTGCTCTCGACCACCCGGGTCGACGTCAACGGGGCCGTCCGCCGGCACCTGGGCGCCCGCAAGGCGTCGTTCGCCCCCATGGACACGGCCACGGGACAGACGGGCATGGAGTACGGCGGCATCACCCCGGTCGGCCTGCCCGAGGGCTGGCCGGTCCTGGTGGACCCGGCCGTCGTCGACCTGCCGTACGTCCTCGTCGGCAGCGGACGCCGGCGCGGCAAGCTGCTGGTGCCGGGCAAGGCGTTCGCCGAGCTGCCCGGAGCGGTGGTGCTGGAGGGACTGGGCGTCGCGTGACGCCACGGCCGGCCCTGTCCTGACCTGCCCTCACCCAGCGCGCCGGGTCAGTAGTCGGCGTCCTTGCCGATGTACAGGTCGGCGAAGGCGGCCGCCGCCGCGGGGGAGGCGAGCAGGCGGCGCAGCCGGGCCAGCGTGGTGCCGGCGCGGAACGGGTCGCCCGAGGAGGCGCCGTGGAACACGTCGGACAGCCACAGCGAGAACTCCTGGTACTGCCACACGCGCCGCAGACTCGCCGCGCCGTAGTCCCGCAGGCCGCGCTCGTCGCCCGTGGTGAGCCGGGCGGCCAGCGCGTCGCCCAGCAGGAAGGCGTCGTGCAGGGCCAGGTTCATGCCCTTGGCGGCGATCGGCGCGGTGAGGTGGGCCGCGTCCCCGGCGAGGAAGAGCCGCCCGGACACCATGGGCTCGACCACGTAGTTGTGCATGTCCAGGACGCGCTTCTCGATCAGCCGTCCCTCGGTGAGCGGCTCGGCGCCGGTGGCGGCCAGGCGCCGGCGCAGCTCGGTCCACACCCGCTCGTGCGGCCAGTTCCCCGGGTCGTCACCGGACGGGCACTCGAGGTAGTAGCGGGTGACCCTCGGGCTGCGGGCCATGTGCGCGGCGAAGCCCCCGGGATGGATGCCGAAGACGACGCAGTCCGAGGACGGCGGCGCCTCGGCCAGCAGCGCCAGCCAGCCGATCCCGTAGTCGTGCCGCGAGGTCCGCTCCGCCGGCAGCGCGGTCCGCGTCACCCCGCGCGCCCCGTCGCACCCGGCGACGAAGTCGCACTCCACCACCCGCCGTTCCCCCGTGTCCGCGCACCGGTACGACACCGCCGGCCGGTCCGTGCCGAGGTCGTGCGGCCGTACGTCCCGCACGCCGAAGGCGATCGCGCCGCCCCGCACGTCCGCGTACTCGCGGACCAGCTCCGTCACCAGCAGCGGCTGCGGGCAGACGAAGTGACGGTGACCGGTCAGCTCGGTGTACCGGAACCGGTGCCTGCCGCCGTCGACCCGGAACTCGCACTCGGTCTGCGTCGGCGCGCGGCCCAGCAGCTCCTCCGCCAGGCCCCGCCGCCTCAGGCCGCGTACCGCCCACTCCTCGACGAAGCCCGCGCGCGGCCGCTGCTCGATGAACTCCCGGGTCTCCGCCTCCAGCACCAGGCAGTCGACGCCCGCGGCGCGCAGGATGTTGCCGACGGTCAGCCCGGCCGGGCCCGCGCCGACGATGACGACCGGGAAGTGCCGCCGGGCACCGGCGGGGGCGTGGGAGGAGGAGCGGGAGGTCATCCGGGCATTATGGCGGGCCGCACCGGCGGCGGGCACGCGGGTGCGCCGCCCTGTACCGGTCGCGTCCGGCCGCGGCGGGCCCCCTCGCACCGGGGCGTGGCGAGCCGGGCCGGGCGCACGACCGCGGCCGGCGGCCCCCGCTCGGGGCGGTCAGCCCAGGCGCGGAATCTCGATGGCCGGGCAGCGGTCCATGACCATCTCCAGGCCGGCGGCCCGGGTCCGCGTGTAGGCGGCCTCGTCGACGACTCCGAGCTGGAACCAGACCGCACCGGCGCCCTTGGCGACCGCCTCGTCGGCGACCGCTCCGGCCAGGTCGCTGTTGACGAACACGTCGACGACGTCCACGTCGAAGGGGATGTCCGCGAGGGAGGGGTACCCTCGCTCGCCGAGCACCGTCTCCGCCTTGGGATGCACCGGCACCACGCGCTTGCCGAAGCGCTGGAGCACCCCGGCGACGCCGTAGGCCGCGCGCCGCTGGTTGGACGACAGGCCCACCACGGCCCACGTGTCGCCGAGCTCGGTGAGGATCTTGCGGACCGTTGCCTCGTCGCCGTACACCGGCGGCCTCCTCGCACTGTGGACACGCTGTCGCCGGGACAACGCCGGGCGGGCGTGCCGGATTCCCGGCAGGCCCGCCCGGCCCCCGCGCGGGCCGGCGCCCGGCCCAGCCCCCGTAGGCTGGCCGGATGCAGGACGAGTACCGCACCGTCGCCCGCGCGGGCGTGCACGAGACAGAGATCAACCGCTCCCGTTTCCTGTGCGCCCTCGCCCCGGCGGCCACCGAGCAGGAGGCGCAGGAGTTCATCGCGGCCGTGCGCAAGGAGCACGCGGACGCCACGCACAACTGCTGGGCGTACGTCATCGGCGCCGACGCCGCCGTCCAGAAGGCCAGCGACGACGGCGAACCCGGCGGCACCGCGGGGGTGCCCATGCTCCAGATGCTGCTGCGCCGCGACATGCGGTACGTCGTCGCCGTCGTCACCCGCTACTACGGCGGCGTCAAGCTGGGCGCCGGCGGACTCATCCGGGCCTACGGCGGGACGGTCGGCGAGGCCCTCGACGCTGTCGGCACGCTCACCCGCCGCCGGTTCCGCCTGGCCACGGTGACCGTCGACCACCAGCGGGCGGGCAAGCTCCAGAACGACCTGCGGGCGACCGGGCGCACGGTACGGGACGTGCGCTACGGCGAGGCCGTGACCATCGAGATCGGCCTTCCGGACGCCGACGTGGACGCCTTCCGCGCCTGGCTCGCGGACGCGACCGCCGGGACGGCCGGATTCGAGCCGGGCGGGGAGGCGTACGGGGACGCCTGACCGGGCGGGCGCGCGGCGGGCCGGCCCTAGCGGGCCGGTGTCAGGTCGCCGGTGAGCGGCACGTCCGGGAGCCCCTCGTTGGCGACGACGGCGAGGCGGGGGCCCTGCGGGCCGGGGTGCCACTGCCCGCCGGCCAGGCGCAGGCGAGCGACGTTGGGGGTGGGGCCGCCGGTCCAGTCGAGCGGGCCGGCGATGGTGTCGAGGCGGGCGCCGGCGAGGGCCTCGGCGACGGAGGCGCGGTCGGTGGGGTCGCCCGCGGTGGCCAGGGCGTGATGGGCGGTCTCCAGGAGGGCGTGGGCCACGCCCAGGGGCTGGAGCCAGCACTCGCCGGTGTCCTGCCGGTAGGCGTGCGCGAGGTCGGCGCAGGTGCTGCCGTCCAGGCTGGAGCGGTAGGGGTGGCCGGGGCTCCAGTAGACCAGGGTGGCCACGCGCGCGTCGGCGAGCTCGGCGTGGACGTCCGGGGCGGGCGTGGTGTGGGTGTGCGGGTAGGTGAGCCAGCGCGAGCAGGTGATCAGCCGGGGCCGCAGCCCCGCCCGGCGGGCCTGGCGGTGGAAGAGGGCCAGGTCGGTGGCGGTGGCGGCGCTGGTGATCACATCGACCCCGTGCTCACGCATCCGGTCGACCTGGGTGTCGAAGCCGTCGGCCGGCTCCCGGTAGGGGCCGAGGTCGACCAGGGTGTGCCCGCGCGCGGAGGTCACCGGGGCGAAGCCGTACCGGTCGTCCCGCAGCAGGGTGCCCTGCAAGTCGTCGTTCCACAGGCAGCCGACGGTGTGCCGGCCTTCGAGGCGCTCCCACAGGGAGGCGAAGACGGCGGCGATGTCGTCCAGGCCCCACGCGAAGTGGTAGGTCCAGCGGAAGCGGTGCGCGGGGTCGGCGCCGCGGGCCCGGACGTACGCCTGCCAGGGAAACGTGGTCGACAGGCACGGCACCCCCAGCTGCTCGCAGGTGTCGGCGACGGCGGGCAGCACCCGGCTCCCGGCCATGGTGAGCACGAGGCCGGCCTGGTCGGCGGTGGCCAGATCGCGTACGGCCTGCCGGGCCGCCTCCGGGTCGGAGCGGCTGTCCCGCACGGCGATCGTCACCTCGTGACGGCGACCGCCGTTGTCCACGTGCCGCAGCCGGGGCGCCAGCGCGCGCAGCACGTACGCCAGTGGCTTCCCCAGCGGGGCGAGCCGCCCCGTCAGCGGCGCCACCACACCGATGCACAAGCGCGTCGACGACATCTCCACCTGTACCGCCTGCCTTCCGTCGTTCCGCGTGCCGGGGATCCGGTGGCCGCCGGGCGGCGTCACCGGCCGGCCGGTTCAACCGGGGTAACGACGCCGCGGCTGATCGGCCATGGGATCGGCGCGGCGAATCGCCGGGGCGGCCCGGCCGGAGCCGCCGTGCGCCCGACGTAAAGGGCATACCAGGCATAAAGGGTACTCCGGACGGCGGTCGGGCTCCGCCGGGTGCGGACGCGTACGCGGGCCGGGTTCCGGTGGCGGCGGTCCGCCCCGCCGGGCCGGGCGGCCACCGGAGCGCGGGCGGCGGGCCCGCCCCCGTCCCCCACCATGGACCGCCCTATCACTTCCGAGGATCACAACCACCTTCCCCTCCCCTCTAATGGGAGGCGAGCCGACGGGGGAGTCGGAGGACGGCCGATCCGGTCCGTACCCGACCGGACGAGGGCAGGGGGTGACCACGGTGCGGGCTTCGAGGTTCGTCGCCACGGTGACGCTGTCGATGTGCGCGGTGTCCGTGGCGGGCGGCTGCGGGCACGGCCCGGGCGGGGACGACACGGGGCGGACGCGGACCGTGCCCCGGTCCGTCCGGGCCCAGGACGATCTGCTCAAGCGCGCCGAGTCCACGCTCGCGGAGCGCTGTCTGAGGCAGCGGAAGGTGGCGCTCGCGCCGCCCGGGGCGGCGGACGGGGCCCGGCCGGGCGGCCGTACCGCCCAGGCGGCCGGGGCGCAGCGCCGGTTCCCGTACGGGATCGACGACCCCGCCTGGGCCGCCGCACACGGCTTCGGCAGCGCCGCGGAGACCGGGCGCCACAGCGGCGCCGCCGCCCGGGAGTCCGCGCCGCGGCCCCGGGGCGAGGCGGCGCGGCGACAGCAGCGGCTCACCGACGCGCTCTTCGGCACCGGCCGGCGCGAACTGTCCACCCGGACGGCGACCGGGCTCGTCGTCCGGGCCCACAGCGACGGATGCCTCGCGTCGGCGCAGCGCCTCCTCTACGGCGACCAGGCGCGCTGGTTCCGTGCCACGGTCGCGGCCAACAACCTCGAAGCCGCCGCCCACCACCGCGTCACCCGCGACCCGGCCTACCGCGCCGTGCTCGCCCGCTGGGCCGACTGCGTCGCCCCGGTGTACAAGGCCGCGGACCCGGATGAACTGCGCGGGGCGTGGCAGCGCCGCGCCCGGGACCTCGCACCGCGCCAGGCCGCGGCGCTGCAACGGCGGTACGCCGTGGCCGAGGCACGGTGCGTACGGAGCACGGGCCTGGCCGGCACCGGCACCCGCCTGGAGAAACGCCACACGGCCGGCGTACGGGCCGAGTACGCCGCACTGATCGCCGACCACCGGCGGATGCGCGAGCGAGGTCTGCGCTACGCCGTCCGGCACGGCCTCTGAGACGACGCCGCCCGCCCGGTGACACCGGGCGCGGCCGTCGGGCCGGGGCCGCTCCCCGGGCATCCGCCCCGGCGCGGCACCCCTCTTCTGCTCTTCCGCCTTCCGCTCACCTTCGCGGACCGCACCGCGCGGCGGTACCGCGCGCCGCATCGCGGCACCGGACCCCCGGGGGCCGGACCGGCCGACCGGCCGGCCACCGGGTACGGCGAGCGCGCCCCGTCTGGGCCACTCGCTCCCGCCCACCGCACACCACCCATCACCGGGGTCGCCCGAGGCACGGCGATCCCCAGCGAAAGGACCGACACCATGCGCAAGATCATCGCCACCTCGGCCGGCCTGCTCCTCGCCGCCGGTGCCACCCTGGCCGCCGTGCCCGCCACGGCGCAGGCCGCCCCCTGTGCCCGCGGCAGCTTCTGCGCCTGGACCGACGCCAACTTCGGCGGTCTGTCCGTGAGCTGGACCGGCGACGACGGCTGGTGGGAGGGCAACATCGCCGACCAGGACAGCTCGTGGGCCAACCACGGCATCTCCGGGCCCGGGATCAAGGACCACGTCAAGGTCTACGCCAGCGCCTGGCAGGGCGGCGGGGTCACCATCTGCCTCGCCCCCGGCCAGGAGGTCGGCTACAACCCGGGCGCCAACGACCGCGGCGACTCCCACACGTGGACCTCCCGCTGCTGAACGCGCCAGGAGACCGGCCCGCCGCCCGGGGCACCCCCGGGTGGCGGGCCCTGTCCGCGTCCGGGCTCCGTTCCGCCCGCCTGAGGGCAATGGGGGAGCAGGTGCGCGTGGAGGTTACCGTGGTGGGTGCCGACAGCGCGGGCCGTGCGGGTCCGGCGCTGAGCCAGGGGGCCAAGTAAGGAGAAACATGCGGGTCGGAGCGGTGCTGTGAGGATTCTGCACACGTCCGACTGGCATCTGGGCCGGGCGTTCCACCGGGTGGGCATGCTCGGGGCCCAGGCCGATTTCGTCGAGCACCTCGTCACCACCGTGCGGGAACGCGAGGTGGACGCCGTGGTCGTGTCGGGTGACGTGTACGACCGGGCGGTGCCGCCGCTCGCCGCGGTCGAGCTCTTCGACGACACCCTGCACCGCCTCGCCGCACTCGGCGTGCCCACCGTGATGATCTCCGGGAACCACGACTCCGCCCGCCGGCTCGGCGTGGGCGCCGGGCTGATCGGCCGGGCCGGCATCCACCTGCGGACCGAGCCCGCGGCGTGCGGCACCCCGGTGGTGCTGGCGGACGAGCACGGGGAGGTGGCCTTCTACGGGCTGCCCTACCTCGAACCCGCGCTGGTGAAGGACGAGTTCGGTGTCGAGAAGGCGGGCCACGAGGCCGTGCTCGCCGCCGCCATGGACCGGGTCCGCGCCGACCTCGCCGCCCGCGCCCCCGGCACCCGGTCCGTCGTCCTCGCGCACGCCTTCGTCACCGGCGGGGAGCCCAGCGACAGCGAGCGGGACATCACCGTCGGCGGGGTGGCCGCGGTGCCCGCCGGGATCTTCACCGGCGTCGACTACGTGGCGCTCGGCCATCTGCACGGCTGCCAGACCATCACCGAGCGGATCCGCTACTCCGGCTCCCCGCTGCCGTACTCCTTCTCCGAGGCCGGTCACCGCAAGAGCATGTGGCTGGTCGACCTCGGCGCCGGCGGCTCGCTCGGCGCGGAGCGGATCGACTGCCCCGTACCGCGCCCGCTGGCCCGCCTGCGGGGAACGCTGGAGGAACTGCTCGCCGACCCCGCGCTGGCGCGGCACGAGGAGGCGTGGGTCGAGGCGACGCTCACCGACCCGGTGCGCCCGGCCGACCCCATGGCGCGGCTCACCGAACGGTTCCCGCACACCCTCAGCCTCGTCTTCGCCCCCGAGCGCGCCGCCGGGGACCCCGAGACCTCCTACGCCCGGCGCCTGGCCGACCGCAGCGACCAGGAGATCGCCGAGGACTTCGTCGCCCATGTGCGCGGCACCGGGCCCGACGCGCGGGAACGGGCCGTGCTGCGGGACGCCTTCGACGCCGTGCGCGCGGACGACGCCGTGCGCGAGGTGGCGTGATGAGACCGTCGTACGCGGTGGACGGAACGCAGCGGACGCCGGTGGGGCGGCCGCACACGGCGGACGCGGGGGAGGCCCGATGAGGCTGCACCGGCTGGACATCACCGCCTTCGGGCCGTTCGGCGGTTCGCAGACGGTCGACTTCGACGAGCTGTCGGCGGCCGGGCTGTTCCTGCTGCACGGCCCCACCGGCGCGGGGAAGACCTCCGTCCTGGACGCCGTGTGCTACGCGCTGTACGGCGCGGTGCCCGGTGCCCGGCAGAGCGGCCAGGGCATGACGCTGCGCAGCGATCACGCCGCGCCCGGCGTCCGCACCGAGGTGCGGCTCGAACTCACCGTCGCCGGGCGGCGGCTGGAGATCACCCGGCAGCCGCCCTGGGAACGCCCCAAGAAGCGGGGCACGGGCACCACCGTGGACAAGGCCCAGACCTGGCTGCGCGAGCACGACACCGCGGCCGGCACCTGGAAGGACCTCAGCCGCTCCCACCAGGAGATCGGTGAGGAGATCACCCGGCTGCTCGGCATGAGCCGCGAGCAGTTCTGCCAGGTCGTGCTGCTGCCCCAGGGCGACTTCGCGCGCTTTCTGCGCGCCGACGCCGAGGCACGCGGCAAGCTGCTCGGCCGCCTGTTCGACACCCGTCGTTTCGCCGACGTGGAGAAGCGCCTCGCCGAGCGGCGGCGCGCCACCGAGGCGCGGGTGCGGGACGGGGACGCCGCGCTGCTCGCCGACGCCCACCGCATGCAGCAGGCCGCGGACGGCTTCCTTGAGCTGCCGGAGCTCGCGCCGGGCGAGCCGGGCCTGGCCACGGCCGTGCTGACCGCCGCCGCCGTCGCGCGCAGCACGGCCCGGGAGCGGCTGACCGCCGCCCGACTGCGCCTGGCGGCGGCCGAGTCGGCCCGGGCCGCCGCCGAGCGCCACCTGGCGGAGGCCCGGGAGCGGGACCGGCTCCAGCGACGGTTCGCCGAGGCGCGGGAGCGGGCCGAGCGGCTGGCGGAACGGGCCGGAGCCCACCGCGAGGCGCAGGCCCGCATGGAGCGCGCCCGCAAGGCCGGGGCGGTGGCGCCCGCCCTGGAGCTGCGGGAGGCCGCCGACCTCGAACACCGGCGGGCCGCCGCCGCGGAGGCGGGCGCGCGCGCCGTACTGCCGGGCACCTACGCGGACGCCGGCGCCGCCGGGCTGGCCGCCGCCGCCCGCCGGACCGCCGAGGAACTGGGCGGACTGGAGTCGGCCCGCCGGGCCGAGCGGCGGCTGGCCGAACTCGACGCCGAGCGCCAACTCCTGGACCGGCAGGAGCGCGCCGACGAGGACGCCCGGCACGAGGCGGAGACCTGGCTCGCCGGCTGGGAGGCGGTCCGCGCCGGGCTCCAGACCCGTATCGACACCGCGCAGGAGGCCGCCACCCGCGCCGAACAGCTCGGCGTACAGCGGGAGCCGGCCCGGCAGCGGCTGGCGGCGGCCCGGCGGCGCGACCGGCTGGCCGCCGACGCCGACGACGCCCGGAGCCGGGCCCTGGCCTCCGCCGAACACGCCGTCGAGGCCCGCGCCCGCTGGCTCGACCTCAAGGAACAGCGGCTGAGCGGCATCGCCGCCGAACTGGCCGCGAACCTCGCCGACGGCCAGCCGTGCGCCGTGTGCGGCGCCACCGACCACCCCGCGCCCGCCCGCAAGGTGGACGGGCACGTCGACCGCGAGGCGGAGGAGCGCGCCCTCGCCGCCTTCCAGCGCGCCGAGGAACAGCGCGCGCGGGACGAACGCCACCTGGGCGCCGTACGGGAGGAACTGGCCGCCGCCACCGCCGAGGCCGGGGACACCCCCACCGGCCGGCTGGCCGAGCAGGCCGAGGAGCTGGAGCGGGCGTACGCGCGGGCGCGTGCCGCCGCCTCCGGGCTGCACGCCGCGCAGGAGGAACTGCGCCGGGCGGAGGCGGAGCGCGAGGAGCGCGTCGCCGCGCGGCAGCAGGCCGCGGTCCGCGCCGCCTCCCGGGTGGGCCACCGCGAGCGGCTGGACCGGGAACAGGCCGCGCTGGAGGAGGAGCTGGCGACGGCGCGGGGCGCCGCCGGCAGCGTGGCCGAGCGGGTCGCGCAGCTGGAGCGGCGGGTCGCCGACCTGACCGACGCCGCCGAGGCCGCCCGCGCGGCCGAGGACGCCGCCCAGCGCCTGAAGGACGCCGACGCCCGCCTCGCCGACGCCGCCTACCGGGCCGGTTTCGACACCCCGCGGGACGCGGCCGACGCGCTGCTCGACGATGCCGCGCACCGCGCACTGCAACGGCGGCTCGACGCATGGCAGACCGAGGAGGCCGCGGTCCGCGCGATCCTCGCCGAGGCGGACACCGCTGCCGCCGCCGGGCAGCCGCCCGCCGACCTCGCCGCCGCCGAGCGGGCCGCGGCCGACGCCGACCGGCGGGTACGCGACGCCGCCTCCGCCCGCGACGCCGCCCAGCGGCGCTGCGCCGAGCTCGACCGGCTCTCCGCGCGGGCCGCCGCCTCCGCGCGCCGCCTGGCGCCGCTGCGCGAGGAGTACGACCGCGTGGCCCGCCTGGCCGCCCTCGCCGCCGGCACCTCCGCGGAGAACGAGCACCGCATGCGCCTGGAGTCCTATGTGCTGGCCGCCCGCCTGGAACAGGTGGCCGCCGCCGCGACCGTACGGCTCCAGCGCATGTCGTCCGGCCGCTACACCCTCGTCCACTCCGACGGGCGCACCGGGCGCGGCCGCAGCGGTCTCGGCCTGCACGTCGTCGACGCCTGGACCGGCCGCGAACGCGACACGGCGACCCTGTCCGGCGGCGAGACGTTCTTCGCCTCCCTCGCCCTCGCGCTCGGGCTCGCCGACGTCGTCACCGACGAGGCGGGCGGCGTCCGCCTGGACACCCTCTTCATCGACGAGGGCTTCGGCAGCCTGGACGACCAGACCCTCGACGAGGTGCTGGACGTGCTCGACTCGCTGCGCGAGCGGGACCGCAGCGTCGGCATCGTCAGCCACGTCGCCGACCTGCGGCGGCGCGTCCACGCCCAGCTGGAGGTCGTCAAGGGACGGACGGGATCGGTGCTGCGGCAGCGGGGCGCGGGCTGAGGCGGGTCAGCGGCCGAGCGGGCGCCGGGGGAGCGGGGAGGAGTACACGACGCTGGTGGTCACCGAGCCCAGCGCGCCGATCCGGCCCGCCACCTCCTCAAGGTGCCGCATCGAGCGGGCCGCGACCTTGATGACGAAGCAGTCGTCGCCCGTGACGTGGTGCGCCTCCAGGATCTCGGGGGTGGCCGCCACCAGATCGTGGAAGGGCTTGTAGTTGCCGTTGGGGTAGCGCAGGCGTACGAAGGCCAGGATGGGCAGGCCCAGCCGGTCCGGGTCGACGATCGCCGTGTACCCCCGGATGACGCCCGCCTCCTCCATGCGCCGCACGCGCTCGGTCACCGCGCTCGCGGACATGGACACGGTGCGGGCCAGCTCGGCGAAGCCGGCCCGGCCCTCCCGCTGGAGGACGTCGAGGATGCGCCAGTCGGTGGCGTCCGGGGTATACGCGGTCATCCCCGAGGAATAGCAGGGGAATCACCGGCCGATCAAGGACAGGGCCGTGGATCGTCCCTTCTGCGAGCGGATCACCGCTCGTAGATTTCCGGACAGGACCTCCCGCCGACGAAGGGCAGCACCATGAACACCGCGACCATCACCGCGGCCAACCCCGTCCTGCGCGTCGCCCCGGCCGCCCCGGCCGACGCCGCCGCCTACTTCCGCGCCGCCCTCGCCTTCCACGCCGACGCGTCCGACGTCGCCGCCGCGCTCGCGGCCGGCGGTGACCCGGGGTTCGCCGTCGTCGACTCGCGCTCCACCGCCGCCTGGGACCAGGGCCACGTGCCCGGCGCGGTCCACCTGCCCACCGCGCTCATCCCCGAGCAGGCCGAGCGGCTCCTCGACAGATCCGTGCCGGTCGTGACGTACTGCTGGGGCCCCGGCTGCGACGGCGCCACCCGTGCCGCCCTCGCCCTGGCCGAACTAGGCTTCCGGGTCAAGGAGATGCTGGGCGGCTTCGAGTACTGGGTGCGGGAGGGTTTCGAGTTCGAGACCTGGCGGGGCCGCGAGCGCCGTCCGGCCGACCCGCTGACCGCGCCGGCGGACGCGCACGACTGCGGCTGCTGACCGGGCTGCCCGGGCCCGGCGCCGCCCGTACCGGCACCGGGCCCGGCGGCCACGCGCCGCCGATAACCGTGTGCGCCGCTCCCCGGAGTCGATCATCATGGGTGTCCATGCCACGACTTCCGCATCCCGACCCCACAGAGCTGCGACGCGACCGGCTGCCCCTGCGCGGCCGGACCGCCCTCGTCACGGGTGCCAGCAGACGCGACGGCATCGGGCACGCCGTCGCCCGGCGGCTGGCCGCGTACGGCGCGAGCGTGTACCTCCACCACCATGTGCCGCACGACGCCGCCATGCCCTGGGGTGCCGACCGCATCGACGAGGTGATCGCCTCCGTACGCGAGGCGGCCGGCGACACCGGCGCGACCGTCGCCCACGGGCCCGGCGACCTCGCCGATCCGGCCGTGCCCGCCGAGCTCGTCGCCCGGGCCGCCGACGCGCTCGGCGGACGGCTCGACATCCTCGTCGCCAACCACGCCCTCAGCGGCTCCGACGGCCCGCTGGAGGCCCTCGACGCGGCGATGCTCGACGCCCACTGGGCGGTCGACGCCCGCTCGGTGCTGCTGCTCGTCCAGGCCCACGCCCGGCTGCGGGCCGCGCTGCCGCCGCGCACCCCGGGCGGGCGTGTGGTGATGATGACCTCGGGGCAGGACAAGGCGGGCGGCATGCCCGGCGAGATCGCCTACGCGCTCCAGAAGGGAGCCCTCGCCTCGATCACCCGCTCGCTGGCGACGGCGCTCGCCGAGTACGCGGTCACGGTGAACACGGTCAACCCCGGCCCCGTGGACACCGGTTACCTCACCGGCGAGACCTACGACGCCGTCGCCGCCCGCTTCCCCGCCGGACGGTGGGGCGTGCCCGACGACCCGGCCCGCCTCATCGCGTGGCTCGCCACGGACGAGGCGCACTGGATCACCGGTCAGGTCATCGACTCCGAGGGCGGCTTCCGCCGCTGACCCGCGGCCGGATCACAGCCGCGACAGCTCGTCCACCAGGTCGTCCAGTCCCAGGGAGCCCTGGGACAGGGCGGCCATGTGCCAGGACTTCAGGTCGAAGGAGTCTCCGTGCCGCTTGCGCGCGTTCTCCCGGCCCAGCAGCCAGGCCCGCTCGCCCAGCTTGTAGCCGATGGCCTGCCCGGGGATGGTCAGATAGCGGGTCAGCTCGCTCTCCACGAAGTCCGCCGGGCGGCTGCTGTGCGCGCCGAAGAACTCCTGCGCCAGCTGTGGCGTCCAGCGCTCGCCCGGGTGGAACGGCGAGTCCGCCGGGATCTCCAGCTCCAGGTGCATGCCGATGTCGACGATGACCCGGACCGCCCGCATCATCTGCGCGTCCAGGTAGCCGAGCCGCTGCTCGGCGTCGGTGAGGAAGCCCAGCTCGTCCATCAGGCGCTCCGCGTACAGCGCCCAGCCCTCGGCGTTGGCGCTGACCATGCCGATGGACGCCTGGTAGCGGGAGAGGTCCCGGGCCACGTGCACCCACTGCGCGAGCTGGAGGTGGTGGCCGGGGACGCCCTCGTGGTACCAGGTCGAGACCAGGTCGTAGACCGGGAAACGGTTTTGGCCCATGGTCGGCAGCCAGGTGCGGCCGGGACGCGAGAAGTCCTCCGAGGGCGGCGTGTAGTACGGCGCCGCCGCGCTGCCGGGCGGTGCGATGCACGACTCCACCTTCCGGACCCGCTCGGCCAGGTCGAAGTGGGTGCCGTCCAGCGACTCGATCGCCTGGTCCATCAGGTTCTGAAGCCAGTCGCGGACCTCGTCGACGCCCTCGATGTGCCGGCCGTGCTCGTCCAGGTGCGCCAGCGCCGCCCAGGGGGTCGGGGCGCCCGGCAGGATCTTCTCCGCCTCCCGCCTCATCTCCGCGAGCAGATGGTGGTACTCGGACCAGCCGTACGCGTACGCCTCGTCCAGGTCCAGGTCGGTGCCGTTGTAGTAGCGGGACCAGCGGGCGTAGCGCTCCCGGCCCACCGTGTCCGGGGCGCCCTCGATCGCCGGGGCGTACACGTCGCGCATCCAGTCCCGCAGCCCGGCCACGGCCGCGGTCGCCGTGCGGGCGGCCTCGTCGAGTTCCGCGCGCAGCGCCTCGGGACCGGCGGAGGCGAAGTCCTCGAACCAGCCGCGGCCCCCGCCCGTGTCGGCCCACTCGTCGAGCTGCCCGATGAAGGTGGCGGTCGGGCGCGGCCCCCCGTACAGCTTGCGCTCCAGGCCGAGCGCGAGCGACTCCCGGTAGCCCGCCAGCGCGGCCGGCACCGCGCGCAGCCGCTCGGCGACCGCCGCCCAGTCCTCGTCCGTCGCCGTGGGCGTCACGGTGAAGATCTCCCGGACGGAGTGCGCCGGGGTGCCCATGTTGCCGACCGAGCGCAGCCCCTCCTCGGCCTCGTGCACGGCGAGTTCGGCGGTGAGCCGCTCGCGCAGCAGCCGGCCGCAGCGCCGCTCCGCATCGCTGTCCGCGCCCGGCCGGCGCTCCGCCTCGTCCAGCTTCGCGAGCGTCGCCCGCGCCAGCCGGGCCAGCGCCTCCTGCCCCGCGGGCGAGAGGTCGGGCAGACGGCTGGAACTCTCCCGCACGCCGAGGTACGTACCGGTGACCGGGTCGAGGGCGATGAGCTCGTCGACGTAGGTGTCGGCGACTTCACGGGGCAGCGGGCTGTTTGTCTCTGACATGCGCACATCCTCGTACGGACCCGGGTGCCGCGTCAGCACGATAGGGCCGGTTCGTCCGCCGGGGCGGCCGGATTTCGCTCAGGGCGAGCCCGGCTCACGGCGCGGACGGCGGCAGCAAGGGCCCGCAGTCCCACTGCTGGAAGATCAGCCGGGTCTCGACCCGCGCCACCTCCCGCCGGGCCGTGAACTCGTCCAGGACCAGCCGTTGCAGATCCGCCATGTCCGCGACCGCGACATGGACCAGGTAGTCGTCCGGGCCGGTCAGATGGAAGACGGTCCGTGACTCGGGCAGCGCCCGGATCCGCTTGACGAACGGTCCCACCAGCTCCCGCCGGTGCGGCCGCACCTGTACCGACAGCAGCGCCTGGAGGCCGCGCCCCAGCTTCGCCGGGTCCAGGCGCAGCCGATGACCGAGGATCACTCCGGAGCGGCGCAGCCGCGTCACCCGGTCCAGGCAGGTCGACGGCGCCACCCCGACCCGCGCGGCGAGCTCCCGGTAGGTCGTCCGGGCGTCGTTTTGCAGCAGCCGCAGCAGGTGGAGATCGACCGGGTCCAGTACGACAGAGTCGGCCATCGGGCGAACGTAGCACGGAGCCGGACCCCGGTGATCCGGCCGCCGTTCACCCTTCCGTCATGGACACGCCTATGACTTCGAGAGGGCGGGACACCGAGGCCGTGCACGCCGGCCGCGACGACCTCGCCCGGCGGGGACTGCACGCCCCGCCGATCGACCTGTCCACCACCTACCCCTCCTACGACAGCCGCCGCGAGGCCGCCCGCCTCGACGCCTTCGCCGCCACCGGCGCGGAGCCGGACGGCCCGCCCGTGTACGGGCGGCTGGGCAATCCGACCGTGGCCCGGTTCGAGACGGCGCTGGCCCGCCTGGAGGGCACCGAGGCCGCCGTCGCGTTCGCCAGCGGGATGGCCGCGCTGAGCGCCGTCCTGCTGGCGCGCGCCTCGCTGGGACTGCGGCACGTCGTGGCCGTGCGTCCCCTGTACGGTTGCAGCGACCACCTGCTGACCGCCGGGCTGCTGGGCACGGAGGTGACCTGGACCGACCCGGCGGGCATCACGGACGCGCTGCGGCCCGGCACCGGGCTGGTCCTGGTGGAGTCCCCGGCCAATCCCACACTCGCCGAAGTCGACCTGCGGGCCGTGGCCCACGCCTGCGGGTCCGTGCCGCTGCTGGTCGACAACACCTTCGCCACGCCGGTGTTGCAGCGCCCCGCCGAACAGGGCGCGCGGCTGGTGCTGCACAGCGCCACCAAGTACCTGGGCGGGCACGGGGACGTGCTCGCCGGCGTGGTGGCCTGCGACGAGGAGTTCGCCGGGCGGCTGCGGCAGGTGCGGTTCGCCACCGGGGGCGTGCTGCATCCGCTGGCCGGCTACCTGCTGCTGCGCGGCCTGGCGACGCTGCCCGTGCGGGTACGCGCGGCCTCCGCGAACGCCGCCGAACTCGCCCGCCGGCTCGCCGCCGACCCGCGCGTGGCCCGCGTCCACTACCCGCGCGTCGGCGGGGCGATGGTCGCCTTCGAGGTCCACGGCGACCCCCACGAGGTCATCGCCCGCGTCCGGCTCGTCACTCCGGCGGTGAGCCTCGGCAGCGTCGACACGCTCATCCAGCACCCCGCGTCCATCAGCCACCGCGTCGTCGACGCGGGCGACCGCCGCGCCGCCGGGGTGAGCGACCGGCTGCTGCGGCTGTCGGTGGGCCTGGAGGACGTCGACGACCTGTGGGCCGACCTGGACGGGGCGCTGGGACAGCGGCCGACGCCGAGGGCGCACCGGGAGGAGGCGGCGCGGAACTGACGCGGAACCGGCGCGGAGGCGAGGGGGACCGGGGGAACGCGGGAGAGCCGGGACCCGCGCACCGGCGGTACCCGGCCCCGCCCGGGGAGGTCCCCCCGGACCTCGCACATCGGCGCCGCCCGGCAGGCCGCCGCCCGGCAGGCCGCCGTCGCTCCTGGGCGCCGTGCCGGTCCGCGACGTGCGGCCTGCCGTGCCGGGGCGCTGTGAAAAGTCGCTCGCGAAGCCGCGGGCGGCTGTGGAAGGCTCGTGGCGTATGGGTGACACGTCATGGGCGGGGCCGGATTTCCGGACGGCGAGCGGCCGTGTGCGCGGCAGGCGAGCGGCCGACGGGACGGTGGCGGTCCTCGGTGTCCCGTACGCCGCCGCGCCCTTCGGCCCCAACCGGTTCCGTCCGCCGCGCCCCGCTGCCGGCTGGAGCGCCTGGCGTGACTGCACGGGTTTCGGGCCCATCGCGCCGCAGTCGGCACAACTCCCCGGTTCGCCGGTGTGGCGCCCCGGGGACGAGGACATCCTCACCGTCAACGTGTGGGTACGGAAGCAGCCGGACGACGGCCCGCTGCCGGTGCTGTTCTGGATCCACGGCGGCGCCTACACCTTCGGCTCCTCCGCTCAGCCCGACTTCGACGGCACCGCGCTCGCCCGCGCCGGACTGGTCGTGGTCAGCTGCAACTACCGGGTCGGCTTCGAGGGCTTCGGCCATGTGCCGGGCTTCCCCGGCAACCGCGGCCTGCTCGACCAGGCGGCCGCTCTGCGCTGGGTGCGGGAGAACATCGCCGCGTTCGGTGGCGATCCCGGCAATGTCACGGTCGCCGGGCACTCCGCCGGAGCGGGATCGGCCGCCTGCCTGATGGCCATGGGGCGGGCGCGCGGGCTGTTCCGCAGGGCCATCACCCACAGCGTGCCCCACGCCTTCTCCACCGCCGAGGTCGCCGCGGCGATCACCTCGAGGATCGCGGCCGCGGCCGGGGTGGCCCCCACGGGTGACGGACTGCTCTCCGCCTCGCCGCAGGAGCTGGTGACCGCCTCCGACAAGGTCGCCGGAGAGTGCGCGGACGATCCCGTGACGGCGGTCCAGGCGTACGACCCGGTGATCTTCCAGCCCGTCGTCGACGGTGACGTGCTGCCCGTGGATCCGCTCCGCGCGCTCGCCGCCGGCGCGTCCCGCGACGTGGACCTCCTGGTGTGCCACGCCCTGGAGGAGTACTGGTTCCTGCACGAGGTCGGAGGCGTGCGGGAGGTCACCTCCGAACCGGAACTCGTGGACTTCGCCCAGGCCCTTCGCCTGCCCGCCCGTCTGGTCCCCGGTTACCGTGCGCTGATGCCCGGCGCTCCGGTGCTCGACCGCTACCTCGCGCTCTTCGGCGACGCGACATTCGGCGAGTACAGCAGCCGGCTCGCCGAGTACCACGCGAGAGCCGGCGGCCGGGCGTATCTCTCCCGCTTCGCCCGCAGACGCCTCACCCCGGGCGGCGAGGCCAGGCCCTGGCACACCGCCGACATCCCGTTCGCGTTCGGCAACCTGGACGCGGACGGCGCCGCCTTCCTCATCGGCGGCACCCCCGACGAACAGGACCGGGCCCTGTCCCGGCGAATGCTTCGCGCCTGGGCCGACTTCGCGGCCCGCGGTGACCCGGGCTGGCCTACGGTCACCGCCGACGCCACCACCGTGAAGGTCTGGGCCGTTCCGGACGACCACATGGCCGACGACGGCACGTCCGGCGTGCGCGCGCTGTGGCGGGGCGTCCCGTTCGACCCTCTGCGACGGTGAATACCTGACTCTGTCAGGCGCTCGGTTCGGCCGCTCGTGTCACGGGGTGTGACCAACGCCGCAACGGCGAACCGGGCTGCCCGGGTGATGATTTCCCGATGTTGAACGAGGCCGACGCGCACGAGGCCGAAAGAACGGCTCTCTTGCTGACCGCGATGTACCGGCTCCACCAGCGGCTGGACGACTTCACCACCGAGCTCTACACCGCCCACGACTTCGGGGAACGGTCGGGCCTGGTGCCTTCCCTCGTCATCGAAGAGCACCCCGCGGGACCGGAGCTGAAGCTCCACCACCGCTTCGGGTTCTCCGCGGAGGGGGACGCGGACGTCAGCGAGCTGCGGTTCTCCGCGGGACTGACCGTCACCTCGGCCGGGTACCTCGTGGAGGCCATGGTCGACGCCGACCTCGAACTGCCCCAGGGGGAGTACGGCGCCGGCGTCCACACCCTCTACCGCGAGCGGGTCGGCCGGCTTTCCCTCACGGACGCCCTGAGCGTGTTGGAGGAGCAGGTCACGGCACTCTGCACCATGGACGACGTCCCGAGCCGTCTGGGTTTCGACACACGTTGACCGCGGTCTTCCCCATGTTCTGGCCGGCCCTCCGCCCCGCCCGGCGCCGGCCTGCCGCGCTGGGCCGGGGGCGTGGCCCCGGATGAGGGGCAGAGCCGGGGCACCGGCCAAGAGCTCCGGAGCGCCGCAGGCGCCCTGCGTGTCAGATCCGCCCGCCGTACTGCTCCCCGGCCCGGTCGTACGCCGCGTGCGAGCCCGGGGCGGCGGAGGCCAGGCGGGCGGTGATGACCAGGGTGCCCTCCTCGATCTGGTAGTCGAGGGGCAGGTCCAGTCCGCGCATCGCGGCGACCATGCCGGTGTTCGACGACTGGGTGACCGCGTACACGCTGGCGCAGCCCGCCTCGGCGGCCATCGCGACCAGCCGGCGCAGCAGCTCACCGCCGATACCGCGGCGCTGCCAGGCGTCCTCGACGAGCAGCGCGACCTCCGTCTCGTCACCGTCCCACAGCAGGTGCCCCAGGCCGACCACGCGCCCCGAGGCGGTCTGCACCGCGAGCGTCCGCCCGAAACGCGGACTGAGCAGATGGTTCAGATAGCGGTCGGCGTCACCGACCGGCCCGTGGTACCGCATCCCGAGCGTCGCCGGGGAGCAGCGCTCGTGCATCGCCTTGGCCGCCTCCACGTCATGGGTGTCGGCCCGGCGTACCGTGATGTCGCCGCCCTCGGGCAGCGTCAGCACGTCCCCGCTGCGCGGAACGCGCGGACCGAGCCGGGCGTCCAGCTCCACCAGCGCCCTCGCGCGCGCGAACTCGGTCGGGGTGAACGGCAGATACGGCCGCTCGACGGTGATCGTTCCGCCCTCCGGCGCGCGCAGCCGCATCACGGTGTCCTCCAGGACTCCCTCCACCGGCACACCGTACGGCCCCCGCCCCTCGCCGGCCGGCGGCGCGGGCAGCGACCGGATCGTGCACCGGCCCAGCAACTGCCGCAGCGCCAGCGGGAGTTCCGCCGTGTCCAGCGCGGTCCGCGTGGCCAGTCCCAGGACGCGGGTCGGCGCGTCCACCAGATCGTGGGCGTCGGCCCGCTCGATCCAGGACCCGGTGCCGCCCGCCCGCGACACCGCGCGGGTGATCTCCGGCGCCTCGACCGTGCCCGGGGCGCGCAGCAGGAACTCGTCGACCGTGCCTTCGGCGAGCGGGTGCGTCTGCAGGCTCAGGATGTCGACCCGCCGGTCGGCGAGGGCGGCGCACAGGGCGGCCAGCGACCCGGGTTCGTCCCGCACCGTCGTCCGCATCCGCCAGAGCACGCCGTCCGTCTCCTCGGCGCGTCCGGGCAGCGCCCGGTCGACCGGCCCGGCCTGCCGCTCGGCGGACGGCGGCCGGGCGCCGGTATCGTCCGCCGGCGGTGCGGGACCACGGCGCCGTGACCACCACAGGTGGAACACCGCCGTGGCGACCAGGGCGATCGCCGAGATCACCAGCAGGGCCGGGCCGTCCGGGCCGTGCCCCACCAGCTGCGCCACGGTGTCCGCCGCGGCGACCGCCGTGAACAGGGCGGCGAGTTCGACGAGGTCCCGCCGCCAGTGGCGCACCGGACGACCGTGCCGGGCACGCGTCACATCAGACATTTCTCGACTCATGCGGCCACTGTGAAGGAACGGTGTTGCGCGATCACGAACGCCCTGTGTCCGCTGAGTAAAGACGCTTCCTTCTATTTTGTTGCTTTTTCTACGGGTTGTCGGCGTGCCGTACCCCGCGCCCTCTCGGCGGGGCGTGCGGGAAACCGCGGGCACCCGGGCCCGACGCCCCGGCCGGGTGTGCCGCGCACCAGGGGATGACGCCGGTGCGCGGCACACCCACCAGGCTAAGGGAGTTACTGCCCGACCCGCCCCGGCTGGAGCACCCGCGTGAACAGCACGGTGCCGTCCTGTTCGCGCAGCCGCACCGTCATCTCCCCGCTGCCGCCGTCGATGTCGACCTCGCCGAAGAACTGGTAGCCGCCGGCGGGCGAGACGTTGGAGGCGGCCGGCGCCTTCACGAAGACCCGTTCGGGACCGAAGGTGCCGTCCAGCGCGCTGGCGGGGAACGCGCCCGCGTTCAGCGGGCCGGAGACGAACTCCCAGAACGGCTCGAAGTCCGTGAACGCCGCCCGCGAGGGCTGGTAGTGCTGGGCCGAGGTGTGGTGCACGTCGGCCGTCAGCCACACCGTGCCGGTGATCCGGCGGTGTTTGACGAACCGCAGCAGCTCGGCGATCTGGAGCTCACGCCCCAGCGGCGCGCCCGGGTCGCCCTGCGCCACCGCCTCGACGTTCGCCTTCCCCTCCGTGGTGTCGGGCACCACCAGGCCGATCGGCATGTCGGCGGCGATCACCTTCCACACGGCCCGGGACCGCGCCAGTTCCCGCTTGAGCCACTCCAGCTGCTCGCGCCCCAGGATGCCCTGCGGGTCGACCCTCTGGTCGCCGGGCGAGTTGGCGTCGCGGTAGGTCCGCATGTCCAGCACGAACACGTCCAGCAGGGGGCCCTGCCGGAGCACCCGGTAGACGCGTCCCTCCCGCGCTCCCGGCCGCAGCGTGGAGATCGGGAAGTACTCGGCGAACGCGCGTCGTGCCCGGGCCGTCAGCACGTCCACCCGCTTCTCGGTGTAGCGGCTGTCGGTGTCGGCGATCGTCTGGCCCGGGTACCAGTTGTTGCGGACCTCGTGGTCGTCCCACTGCACGATCGCGGGGACCTGGGCGTTGAAACGCCGCAGGTTCTCGTCGAGCAGGTTGTAGCGGAAGGTGCCGCGGAACTCGGCCAGCGTCTCGGCGACCTTGGACTTCTCCTCGGTGGTGATGTTGCGCCAGGTGGTGCCGTCGGGCAGGGCGGCCGTCTCCGGGAGGGGGCCGTCGGCGTAGACGGTGTCGCCGCTGAAGAGGAAGAAGTCGGGGTCCAGGCGGGCCATCGCGTCGTAGATGCGGTAGCCGCCGAGGTCGGGGTTGATGCCCCAGCCCTGGCCCGCCTGGTCGCCCGACCACACGAACCGCACCCCGTCGCGCCGGCGCACCGGCACGGTCCGGAAGGTGCCGGTGACCGGCTCTCCGGTGCGGCGCGGGTCGTCCGGGTCGGCGAGCACCACCCGGTAGTGGATCTGCTCGCCGGGCGGCAGGCCGCGCAGCCGGGTGGTGCCGGTGAAGTCCGTGTCCGGGCCCAGCAGCGGGCCGTGCCATCTGCGCGGGGCGCGGAAGGACTCGGTCGCCGACGTCTCGACGATCATGCGGGCGGGCCGGTCGGAGCGCACCCACACCAGTCCCGAGTCGGTGGTCACGTCCCCCGTCTGCACGCCCCAGCCCGCGCGGGGACGCCCGGACCGGGCGAACGCCGGCGCCGCGCCGAGCGCCGTGGGCAGGGTCAGGGCCGCCGAGGCGGCCAGGGAACCGCGCAGGACGCCGCGGCGGCCTGGGAAGGGACGGTGGGACATGACTGCGCCTCCAGGGACGTGATCCGGCCGTTGTGCAGTGCCACACCTACGCGGGTGCCGCGGCGCCCATGGAAACCGGAGGTGAACAACCGGCCGCGAAAGACCCCGCCCCGGTGCCCGGCGGCGCGTCAGCGCCTGCTGCCGTCCAGGACGACCCGGGCGACCAGGGCCGGGTCGTCGCTCATCGGGACGTGGCCGCAGTGCGGCAGCCGCACCAGCCGTGCCCGGGGGATGACGTGCTTGGCGCGTATGCCCTGCCGCGGCAGGAGCAGCCGGTCCCTGCTGCCCCAGGCCACGGTGACCGGTATGCCGGGCACGTCGTCGGTGACGCGGACCCGCCGGCCGGAGCGCAGCGTCTCGAAGAACCCCTCCGCGCGGGCCAGCGCGAGCGTCTCGGCGACCACCGCCTCCGGGGAACGGCGTCCGGGACGGGCGTAGATGGTGCTCGTCAGCACCGCGCGGCCGGCCGCGGTGCGCGACAGCCGCTCGACCAGGGGAACCGGCATGCGCTGGGCGGCGTGCCGCATGCCCGCGAGGACGCCGAAGGCGTAACGCCGCTCGGCGGGTGCCCAGAACCCCGCCGGGGACAGGGCGGTGACGGTCCGTACGCGGCCCGCGCGGCCCAGTTCCAGGGCGAGCAGGCCGCCGAGGGAGTTGCCCGCCGCGTGCGGCCGGTCGATCTCCAGCGCCTCGCAGAACGCGCCGAGCACGGCGGTCGTGGTCGGCAGGTCGTGGGGCAGGCCGTCCGGCAGCGCCGGTGATTGACCGCACCCGGGCAGATCGACGGCTATGACGTCGCGTTCGGCGGCCAGGATGTCCGCCACCGGGTCCCATGCCTGGCGGTGGTGGCCGATGCCGTGCAGCAGGAGCAGCGGATCGCCGGTGCCCTTGCGCGCGTAGGCGAGGGTCGTGCGCCGCGGGCCGTGAGGGGTGGGGACCTGGAACGAGGCGGTGGCGGTCATGGGGCTCCTTGTGGGGACGCGCGGGAACCCGCCAGGGCGGCGGAGCCGCGACGGTCGTGTACGTAGACAGACTGTCAGCAGTGGCTACCGATCGGTAGCCCCCGGATTTCCCCCGGCACCGCGGCCCGCGTCCGCCCCGCCCACCGGGGCGCTCGTTCCGTCTGGACACCACCGGACGCGTCCGGTGGGATGGACCCGTGACCACCGACACCGCCACCGACGTCTTCGAAGAGCACCGCCCCGTCCTCCTGGGAGTCGCCTATCGCATGCTGGGGCGCCTGGCCGACGCGGAGGACGTGGTCCAGGACGCCTGGCTGCGCTGGTCATCCGCCGACCGCGCGACGGTGCGCGAGCCGCGCGGCTACCTCGTGCGCGTCACCACCCGGCTGGCCATCGACCGGCTGCGCCAGATCAAGACGCGGGGCGAGACGTACGTCGGCCCCTGGCTGCCCGAGCCCTACGCCACCGACTTCGCGGGCACGGTCCCGGACACCGCCGAGCGTGCCGTGCTCGCCGACTCCGTCTCCCTCGCCGTCCTCGTCGTCCTGGAGTCGCTGTCGCCGCTGGAGCGGGCGGTGTTCGTGCTCAGGGAGGCGTTCGGCTACCCGTACGCCGAGATCGCCGCGATGCTCGACCGCGGTGAGGCGGCGGTGCGGCAGCTCGCCGGGCGGGCCCGCAAGCACGTCGACGAACGGCGGCCGCGCTACGACGTCGATCCCGCCCAGCGCCGCGATCTCACCGAGCGTTTCCTCACCGCCGCGGCGGGCGGGGACCTTCAGGGGCTGATGGCCCTGCTCGCACCCGACGTGCGCCTCGTCGGCGACAGCGGCGGCAAGGCCCAGGCGCCGCTGCGGGTGCTGGAGAGCGCCGACAAGGTGGGCCGCTTCCTCGTCGGCGCGGCCCGCAAGAGCGGGGCCGGCCTGTCCTTCCGCCTCCTGGAGCTCAACGGCGGCCCCGCCGCGCTGGTGCTGTCCGGGGACAAGCCCGACTCCGTCTTCCAGCTCGATGTGGCCGACGGCCGTATCCAGGCCGTCTACGTCATCCGCAACCCCGACAAGCTGCGCGCCCTGGCCGCCTGACTGCCCCCTCCCGGACCGCGTAAAAGCCCCTGCCCGGCCCCCGCCCGGCGGGGGCTTCGCGCGTGGCCCGGGCCGGACGGGGGCCGGATCACGCGGGGATTCACGCGCGCCCGGCCGCGAGCCCTGCGCGCGCCGGACGCACGGCACCGTACGAACACCCTGTGAACGCTCTTCGACGCCGCCCGCGCGCCGCGCCCGCCGGAGGGAGGATTGGTCTTGACCAAGGGTGGGGGCCGACCTATGGTCGCAGAGAAGTGCAACAACCTTTAATAAACAAGGGCGCTGAAAAACGCCGTCGGATCACGGCGATTGCGGAGGACAGGGTGGGGACCACGCAGGTGGAATCGGTGCCGGAGCCGAAGTACTGGCACCTGAGGACCGTGCTCAGCGAGGCGCTGGACTCGGAGTTCTCCGTCGGTGAGATCCTGCCCAACGAACGGGAACTCGCCGCGCGCTTCGGCGTCGCCCGCGCCACGCTCCGCCAGGCCCTGGAACAGCTGGAACTCGAAGGCCGGCTCCAGCGCCGCCGCGGAGTCGGCACGACCGTCGCGCCGCCGCGCGTGGGCGTGTCCGTCGGCACGGAACAGCACGCCTGGCCCGGAGCGGCCGGGGACGCCTGGCAGGCGTGCGACTGCGCCCTGGCGGCCCCGCCCGCGGCCGTCGCCGACGCCCTGGGCACCGGGCGCGACGAGGCCGTGCACACGGTGCGCCGCTCCCGCCGGACGCACGGCCGTCCCGTGGCGGCGGAACTGCTCTACGTCCCCGCCTCCTCGGTGCCCGACCTGTCCGCGATAGAGGCCCCGTCCGGGCCCGCACGCGCGCGTGCCGTGCTGCGCGAGCTCCAGCACCGGGAGCTCCAGCGCCAGGAGAGCGCCGTGGAACTCGGCTCGGCCCACGCGGAGGACGCCAAGGTGCTGGACCGGCTGCCGGGCTCCCCGGTTCTCGTGGTCACCACCCGCTACGTCGCCGATGGCCGCACCGCCGCGCTCTCCGTGGCCACCTACCGGGCCGACACCTGCCGCCTGACGTTCGGCGACTCGGGCGGCGTGGAGATCCACCACGACCCGCACAGCCGGGCCTCCTGACGGCCGTACCGCCGCCGGTCGCCGGCCGTTCCGGCAAGACGTCCGCCCCGCGGGGCTCTCGGGGCCGGGCGCCCCGGCGGGTCACCGGTGGCGGGCCGTCACCGTGCCCTCCACCGCGAACAGCTGCTCCTCCACGTGGTCCAGGGCCAGCCGCAGCGCGCCCGTGGCCACGGCGGCCTCGCCGAGCAGCGACAGCGTCACCCTCGGCGGGCGCAGGCAGTACCGGGCCAGCTCCCCGCGCAGCGGCTCCAGCACGCCGTCCAGCCCCGACGCCCAGCCGCCGATCACCACCAGCTCGGGGTCGAGCGCCAGCACCAGCGCCGCCACGTCGTGCACCAGCCGCTGGATGAACCGGTCGACGGCCGCGCGGGCCCGCCGGTCCCCTTCCCGCGCCCGCGCGAACACCTCTGCCACCGCCTGCTCGTCGAGCGGGTGCAGCGGCTGGTCCGTGGTCGACAGCAGCGCCTCCGGCGTCGCCTCCCGGCCCAGCAGATGCAGCGCCCCGATCTCCCCGGCCGCCCCGCCGTAGCCCCGGTGCAGCCGCCCGCCGATCAGCGCGCCGGCCCCCGGGCTCAGCCCGGCCAGGACGAACACCACGTCGTCGGACTCGGTCGCGGCGCCCTTCCAGTGCTCGGCGACCGCCGCCGCGTTCGCGTCGTTCTCCACCAGCACCGGGCACCTGAAGGAACGGCCCAGCCGCTCGCCGAGGCGCAGCCCCGTCCACTCGGGCAGCGCCGTGCCCAGCCGGACCGTGCCGTCCGCCTCGACGATGCCCGGCGTGGCCACGCCCACGGCCCGCAGGGAGCCCCGCGCGACACCGGCCCGGCGCAGCAGTTCGGCCACCGCCGTGCGCAGCCGTTCCAGCCGCTCGTCGGCCGTGGCGGACTCGCCGACGTCCTTGGCCTGCGCGCCGATCATCCGGCCGTCCAGGTCGGCCAGCAGCGCCGAGACCCGGTGCGCCCCGATCTCCAGGCCCAGCAGATGACCCGCCTCCGCCCGGAACCGGAACCGCCGCGCCGGCCGCCCCTGCCGCCGCGCGGCTCCCTCTTCCGCGGCCGTCTCGACGACGAGCCCCGCTTCGGTCAGCCCCTCCACGACGCCCTCGACGGTCGGCCGGGACAGTCCCGTCACCCGCGTGATCTCGGTGAGCGTCGCACAGTCCGTGGCACGCAGCGCGTGCAGCACCACCGCGGAATTGATCCTCCGCAGCAGCGAGGGATCCCCGCCGGTCAGCCGCCCCACCGTCCGTCCTCCCAGCTCGTGCGCGTGTTGGCCGGATCGTACTCGGCACGGCGTACCCCGGCGAGGGCGGCCCCGGGCGCCCGCCCGGCCGGGCCCGCCGGTCCCGGCGGCCAGGCGCCCCGACGCCCGACCGCGCCGGCATCGGCACACCCGAGCGGGGCCCCCGCCGGACCGGGCGGGGCGGACGGGCCCGCCGGGGACGTACGACGGGACGCCGGGCGACGGGACGCCGGGCCCGCCCGGAACGTGCGACGGGAGCCGGAACCGGCCGCGCCACCCGGGACCGCTGCCGCCGCCGGACGCTGACGGACCGCCAATTGTCAGTGGCGGCTGCTCTACTGGGAGTCATGGACAGCGCGCGGTACATCGCCCTCATCGACGAGCTGTGCTTCCGTCCCTTCCCGGCGGAGCACGGCCCGTCGGACACCGGCGCCGGGGGGCCCGGCTGGCACCTGGCCGAGCTGACGAGCAGTCACGGCCTGCGGGGCGGCGGCCCGGCGCGGCGCGCGGCGACGGTGGAGCAGTGCGAGAAGGAACGCGACGCGCTGTACGAGCGCGTGGCGTCGCGGTGGGGGGAGGGGGACGTCCTGAATCTGCAGACCGTCCTGCTGCGCACGGAGCGGGAGGAGATACCCGAGCCCTGGGCCTCGCTCAGCGCCCGTGCGCGCGTGGCCTATCTCTGGGCGGCACGGGGGACCGGCCGCTGGGTCGCCGTGGCCGTGGCCGACCGGGACGAGGCGGACGAGGTGCAGCTCGTGGCCGTGGTCACCCAGACGGACCCGCCGTGAACGTGAAGGGGCCGGCCGGCCGCGCCCCCGCCGGTCACGCCTCGGCGGCGACGCGCAGCCGGGCGAACTCCTCCGCCATCGTCCGCGCCGTCCAGTGCGCGTTCAGCCCGCTGGGGTTGGGCAGCACCCACACGCGCGTGTCGCCGATCCTCCGCTCCTGCGGGCCCACCTGGGCCTTGCGGTCGTCGAAGGCCGCCCGGTACGCGGTCACGCCCACGACGGCCAGCCAGCGGGGCCGCAGCCGCGCCACCTTGAGCGCGAGCAGCCGCCCGCCCTCCTGGTACTCCTCCGCGCTCAGTTCGTCGGCCCGCGCCGTCGGCCGCGCGACGACGTTGGTGATGCCGAGCCCGTACGACAGCAGCTCCCGCTGCTCGGACGGCTCCAGCCGCCTGGGCGTGAACCCCGACAGGTGCAGTACCGGCCAGAACCGGTTGCCGGGGCGGGCGAAGTGGTGGCCGGTCGCGGCCGACATCAGACCGGGGTTTATACCGCAGAAGAGCACCCGCAGGCCGTCCGCGACCACGTCCGGCACCGGACGGTCGCGGGCGGCCTGGAGCTCCTCGGGGGTGAAGCGCGTCAGAGGATCGCCCCCGGGGTGTAACCGGCCGCCTCCGGGCGCTGCTTGACGATCTCCTCGACGCGGCCGACGACGGTGGTGACCTGATCGGCCGCGGCACCGGTGAAGGACAGCTTGTCGGCCATCAGCGCGTCCAGCTCGGCGCGGTCGAGCGGGATGCGCTCGTCGGCGGCCAGCCTGTCGAGCAGCTCGTTGCGCTCGGCGCCCTGTTCCCGCATGGCGAGCGCGCAGGCGACGGCGTTCTCCTTGATCGCCTCGTGCGCGACCTCGCGGCCGACCCCCGCGCGCACCGAGGCCATCAGCACCTTGGTCGTGGCCAGGAAGGGCAGGTAGCGGTCCAGCTCCCGGGCGACGACGGCCGGGAAGGCGCCGAACTCGTCGAGCACGGTCAGGAACGTCTCCAGCAGACCGTCCAGCGCGAAGAACGCGTCCGGCAGCGCGACCCGGCGCACCACCGAGCAGGAGACGTCGCCCTCGTTCCACTGGTCGCCCGCCAGCTCGCCGGTCATCGAGGCGTAGCCGCGCAGGATCACCATCAGGCCGTTGACGCGCTCGCAGGAGCGGGTGTTCATCTTGTGGGGCATCGCGGAGGAGCCGACCTGGCCGGGCTTGAACCCCTCGGTGACCAGCTCGTGCCCGGCCATCAGCCGGATCGTCTTCGCCAGCGACGACGGCGCCGCCGCCAGCTGCACCAGCGCGGTGACGACCTCGTAGTCCAGCGAGCGCGGGTAGACCTGGCCGACCGAGGTGAAGGCGTCGGAGAAGCCCAGGTGCCCGGCGATGCGGCGCTCCAGCTCCGCCAGCTTGCCCGCGTCCCCGCCCAGCAGGTCCAGCATGTCCTGCGCGGTGCCCACCGGGCCCTTGATGCCGCGCAGCGGGTAGCGGCCCAGCAGCTCCTCGACGCGGCCGTAGGCCGCCAGCAGCTCGTCGGCGGCGGTGGCGAAGCGCTTGCCCAGCGTCGTGGCCTGCGCGGCCACGTTGTGCGAGCGACCGGCCATGACCAGCTCGCCGTACTCGCCGGCCAGCTTGCCCAGGCGGGCCAGGACGGCGACGGTCCGGTCGCGCATCAGCTCCAGCGAACGCCGGATCTGGAGCTGCTCGACGTTCTCCGTCAGGTCGCGGGAGGTCATGCCCTTGTGCACGTGCTCGTGCCCGGCGAGGTCGTTGAACTCCTCGATCCGCGCCTTCACGTCGTGCCGGGTGACCTTCTCGCGCTCGGCGATGGAAGCCAGGTCGACCTGGTCGAGGACGCGCTCGTAGTCGGCGATCGCCTCGTCGGGCACCTCGATGCCGAGGTCCTTCTGGGCCCGCAGCACGGCGAGCCAGAGCTGCCGCTCCAGCTTCACCTTCTGCTCGGGCGACCAGAGCGTGGCGAGCTCGGCGGAGGCGTAGCGTCCGGCGAGGACGTTCGGGATGCGGGGCTTGGCGGGAGCGGAAGTCACGTGTACGGATTCTACTGGCGATTCGTGCAGGCCAGCGCCACGGGGTTCCTTGGCGGAACCTACGAGAGGCGTCTCACGGGACAGTCGGCGGCCGACCTCAGGCGGCCGGCCCCTCGTACGGCAGCAGCTCGGGCCGCTTGGCCGGGCGGCCGTCCCCGGAGGAGCGGCCGGTCAGCCGGCGGCCGATCCAGGGCAGCAGATGCCGCCGGGCGAACCGGACGTCCGCGACCCGCCGCGTGAGCCAGCCCGGCGGCGGGGCCATCGGCATCGGCGTGTGCCAGTGGGGATCCTCCGGCTCGTAGCCGAGCGCCTGCCACACCGCCTCCGCGACCCGGCGGTGCCCCTCGGCGGTCAGATGCAGCCGGTCCACGTCCCACAGCCGCGGGTCGGCCAGCGCGGGCGCCCCGTACAGGTCGACCACGAGGGCGCCGTGCCGTGCGGCGAGGTCGTCGACGCAGGCGTACAGCGCCTCCATGCGCGGCCGGAAGCGCTCCAGCACCGGGCCCTGGCGGCCGGGGCTGCGCATCAGCACCAGCTGCTTGCAGCCGGGCGCCAGCCGCTCCACGGCCTCGGTCAGCAGAGCGCGCACCCGCCCCATGTCGCACTGGGGCCGCAGGGTGTCGTTGAGCCCGCCCACCAGCGTGATCACGTCGGCGCCCATGGCCGCCGCCACGTCCACCTGCTCGTCGACGATCTGCCCGATCAGCTTGCCGCGCACCGCGAGATTGGCGTACCGGAATCCGGGGGTGCGGGCCGCCATCCGCGCGGCGAGAAGGTCGGCCCAGCCGCGGTAGGAGCCGTCCGGCAGCAGGTCCGACATGCCCTCGGTGAAGGAGTCGCCGACCGCGACGAGGCTGGAGTACGTGGGGTTCATCTGCATGGCGACGGACATGCTAACCCGGGCACATACCCGCCGGTCGGTCGCCCCCGGCCCGGACGAAAGACCCAGGGCCTGCCGTTTCTGATCGTGCCGGGCCGATCAGGACGAAAGACCCTAGGTCCGCTGCCCGAACAGCTCCCGCAGCACGTCCTCCATGGTCACCAGCCCCGCCAGCCGCCCGTCGGCGCCGAGCACGGCCGCCAGGTGGGTGCGGCCGCCCCGCATCGCGGTGAGCACGTCGTCCAGCGGCGTGTTTTCCCGCACCCGCGCGATGGGCCGCATGTCCCGGGGCCGGAACGGCACGTCCCGCGGCGTGGCGTCCAGCGCGTCCTTCACATGCAGATAGCCCACGATCCGCCGTCCCTCGTCCACCACCGGGAAGCGGGAGAACCCGGATTCGGCCGACAGCCGCTCCAGCCGTTCCGGCGTGACGCCCACCCGCGCGTGCACCACGCGCTCCAGCGGCAGCACCACGTCGCGCACCGGCCGCCGGCCCAGCTCCAGCGCGTCGTGCAGCCGCTCCTGGGCCCGGTCGTCGATGAGGCCGGCCTCACTGGCGTCCTTGACGATCTGGGCCAGCTCGGTGTCGGTGAACGTGGCCGACACCTCGTCCCTGGTCTGGACCCTGAGCAGCCTGAGCAGGGCGTTGGCGAAGGCGTTGATCGTGAAGATCACCGGGCGCAGCGCCCGGGAGAGCGCCACCAGCGGCGGGCCCAGCAGCAGCGCGCTGCGCACCGGCTCCGCGAGAGCGATGTTCTTCGGCACCATCTCGCCGAGCAGCATGTGCAGATAGGTGGCCAGGGCCAGGGCGATCACGAAGGACACCGCGTGCCCGGCGCCGCTCGGCACGCCCATCGCGTGGAACGCCGGCTCCAGCAGATGCGCGATGGCCGGCTCCGCGACCACGCCGAGGACCAGGGTGCACAGGGTGATGCCGAGCTGCGCCGCCGCCATCAGCGCGGACACGTGCTCCAGGCCCCACAGCACGCTGCGCGCCCGGCGGTCGCCCTGCTCGGCGTACGGCTCCACCTGGCTGCGGCGCACGGAGATCAGCGCGAACTCGGCGCCCACGAAGAAGGCGTTGACGACCAGCGTCGCCAGACCGATCAGCAGCTGTACGGCGGTCATCGCCCGGCCTCCTCGGTCCCGTGGCCCTCGCGGTCCGCGGCGTTCCGGGGACGGCGGAGCCTGCCCGGAGTGCGGACCTCGCCGAGGCCGTCCGGCGGTAGCCGGTCCGGCGGCGGCGCGTGCAGCAGGACGCGGGCGGCCCTGCGGCCGGCGGCGTCCAGCACGTCCAGCCGCCAGCCGGCGAGGCGGACCGTGTCGCCGGCCGCCGGGATCCGTCCCAGCGCGTGCGCGACCAGTCCGGCCAGCGTCTCGTACGGACCCTCCGGCACCCGGAACCCGACCCCCGCGAGGCGGTCCACCCGGGCCGCGCCGTCGGCCCGGTACAGCAGGCGCCCGTGCTCGTCCGTGCCGGCCGGGTCCAGCTCGGGCGTCTCGTGCGGGTCGTGCTCGTCGCGCACCTCGCCGACGACCTCCTCCACGATGTCCTCCAGCGTGGCCACGCCCGCCGTCCCGCCGTACTCGTCGATCACCACGGCCATGGTGCGCCGGCCGGAGAGCCGGTCGAGCAGCCGGTCGACGGTGAGCGTCGCGGGCACGAGCAGGGGCTCGCGCATCAGCTCGGAGACCGGCACCCGGGGCCGGCGCTGGGCGGGCACCGCCAGCACGTCCTTGATGTGCGCGGTCCCCACCACCGCGTCCAGGGTGCCGCGGTAGACGGGGAACCGGGACAGGCCGGTCGCCCGGGTCGCGTTCGCCACGTCCTCGCAGGTCGCCTGGGCCTCCAGGGCGACCACCTGCACGCGCGGGGTCATCACGTTCTCGGCGGTCAGGTCGGCGAGGTTGAGCGTGCGTACGAACAGCTCCGCGGTGTCGGCCTCCAGGGCGCCCTCCTTGGCGGAGTGCCGGGCCAGGGCCGCCAGCTCCTGCGGCCCGCGCGCGGCGGCCAGTTCCTCCGTGGGCTGCACGCCGAGCCGGCGCACGATCCGGTTGGCCGTGTTGTTCAGGTGGGTGATGAAGGGCCGGAAGGCGGCACTGAACCAGCGCTGCGGACTGCCCACCCGGCGGGCCACCGCCAGCGGCGAGGAGATCGCCCAGTTCTTGGGCACCAGCTCGCCGACGACCATCAGGAACACCGTCGACAGGGCCGTGCCCAGCACCAGCGCCAGGGAGCGGGCCACCGTGCGGGAGGCGCCGGCGTCCTGGAGCGGGCCTGAGATCAGCGCGGCGATGGAGGGCTCGGCCAGCATGCCGACCACCAGATTGGTGACCGTGATGCCAAGCTGAGCCCCGGAGAGCTGGAAGGTCAGGTTCCGTACGGCCTTCAGGGCGCCCGGCGCGCCCCGTTCGCCGCGCGCCGCGGCCCGTTCCAGCTCGCCGCGTTCGACGGTGGTCAGCGAGAACTCCGCGGCGACGAAGGCACCGCACGCGAGCGACAGCAGGATCGCCACCAGCAGCAGGAGTACCTCGGTCATCGGTTCACCTCCCTTCCACGATCGGCCGGGCGACGGGAGACCGCGCGACGAGGCGGACGCTCACAACCGTTCATGGAGCACCGAGTGGCCCGGACCGGGCAAAGGATGGGTAAAGAAGAGGTGCCGGGCGGGCGGCCGGGAGGGGCGGCACCCGCGTCCTCTCAGGGCGTCACCGTTCGCCCGCGCGTTCATGTTCTTGAATAGCAAACAAGTACACGACTATTGACGCGTTCACGGCAACCCCTCTAGCGTCCCGGGAAAGCGCTTTCCCCCGTTCCTCCCCCTCCGGACGGGATGTAGGCGCCGAGCGTCATGGGCACGGCCGTTCCACCGGCCGGCATCCGCCCCCAGGAGCCGGCCGGACCACCCCACACCCTGGAGACGAACGATGCACTCGAGACCAGCCACGCCCCTGCGACCGGTCCTCGCCTGCGCCGGTCTGCTGGCCGGCACACTCGTCGCCCTGTCCGGCACCGCGGCGCAGGCCGCCCCCACCCGCTACGAGGCCGAGACCTCCCCGGCGGTCTGCACCGGCACCATCGACTCCGACTGGGCCGGATACACCGGCAGCGGATTCTGCAACGGCACCAACGCCGCCGGGGCCTTCGCCCAGTTCACCGTCGACGCCCCGGCCGCGGGCACCGCCACGCTGACGGTCCGCTACGCCAACGGAACCGGCACCGCCCGGCCCGCGAACCTGCTGGTGAACGGCGCGGTGACCGCGTCGGCGCCCTTCGAGGGCACCGGCGCCTGGACCACGTGGGCGACCCGGGCGTTCACGGTGCCGGTGAAGGCGGGCGCCAACACGGTCCGGCTCAACCCCACCACCTCCGCCGGCCTGCCCAACGTCGACCGTCTCGACGCCGAGACGGGCGGCACCACCACGCCGCCTCCGGCCACCGGCGCGCTGTACGTGGCGCCGAACGGCAGCGACGGCGCGGCCGGCACCCAGTCGGACCCGACGACGCTCACCTCGGCGATCTCCCGCGTCGCCCCCGGCGGAACCGTCTACCTGCGCGGTGGCACCTACCGCTACGACCGGACGGTCACCATCCCGCCCGGCAGCGGCGGCACGGCGAGCGCCCGTACCAAGCTGTCCGCCTACCCGGGCGAGACCCCGGTGCTCGACTTCTCCGCCATGAGCGAGGACCCGGCCAACCGCGGACTCGCCCTGAACGGCTCCTACTGGCACGTCTCCGGCCTCGTCGTGCAGCGGGCCGGCGACAACGGCATCTTCGTCGGCGGCAGCGGCAACGTCATCGAGCGCACGGTGACGCGGTTCAACCGCGACACGGGGCTCCAGCTCTCGCGGGCGGCCTCCACCACCCCCCGCGACCAGTGGCCGTCGAACAACCTCATCGTGAGCGCGGAGTCGCACGACAACGCCGACTCCGACGGCGAGGACGCCGACGGCTTCGCCGCGAAGCTCACCTCCGGGCCGGGCAACGTCTTCCGGTACGCCGTCGCCCACCACAACATCGACGACGGCTGGGACCTGTACACCAAGTCCGACACCGGCCCCATCGGCCCGGTGACCATCGAGGACTCCCTCGCCTACGAGAACGGCACGCTCAGCGACGGCACCGTGAACTCCAACGGCGACCGCAACGGCTACAAGCTCGGCGGCGAGGACATCGAGGTCGACCACGTCATCCGGCGCAACATCGCCTACGGCAACGGCAAGCACGGGTTCACCTACAACAGGAACCCGGGCACGATGGCGGTCTCCGGCAACGTCAGCATCGACAACGACCAGCGCAACTACTCCTTCGACGCCGGTACGTCGGTGTTCCGCGACAACCTCTCCTGCCGCAGCGGCAGCGGCTCGAACGACCGGATCGTCGGTGACGCCGACGCCTCCAACCAGTTCTGGTCCGGCGCGAACGGGTCGCGGTGCTCCGCCTACGCCGGTGCGCTGCGCTGGTCCTTCGCCGCGGACGGCCGACTCGTCGTGACCTTCGGCGGCGCGCGAGTCACGTCCTGACGGATTCTCGCTGACGGTATCCCCAGCGGACGCTGACGCGTCGTCACCGAGACATCTCACGACCCGACACGGGTACTCCACGCCGCCCTGCCGGGCGCGTCACCCCCCCGCCGGGGGCGGTGGCGCGCCCATCCGCGTGTTCAGGGCGCCAGGTGCTTCACCCAGCGCCGCCACTGCTCCTCGGGCGCGTACCCGGCGGCCCGCCAGGCCCGCTGCCCCCGCTCGTTGCGTACCAGCACCATCGCGTCCCCGCGGCGCCCCCCGAGCCGTACGAACCGCTCCTCCGCGGCGGCGAGCAGAGCCGAGGCGACGCCCTGGCGGCGGCGGTCCGGACGCACCGCGAGCCGGTACAGGTGGCAGCGCCAGCCGTCGAAGCCCGCGATCACCGTGCCGACCAGCTCACCGTCACGCTCGGCCAGGATCAGGGCATCGGGGTCCCGGGCCACCAGCCGCTCCACACCGTCCCGGTCGTCGCTGATGCTGGTGCCCTCGGCGGCCGTCGTCCAGAAGGCCAGCACACCGTCCAGGTCATCGGGCCCGGCGGCCCGTATCCGCAGCTCCGCCATATCCCGATGAGATCACCCGCGGCGGCGGACCGGGACGGCGTTTCCGCCATGCGGACACCAAGGGCCGGCCGTCACCCTCCCGACGCCTCGCGCAGAGCCGCCATGACCGGGGCGAACGTTTCCATGCACGGCTCCAGAACGGTCAGGTAAGTGAACCCGTACCGCTCCCGCTGGGCCCGGACCTGCGCGGTGATCTCCTCCACGGTCCCCACCAGGACGATCGGCAGCTCCAGCACCTGAGCGGCGGTCAGATGCGGCACGTGCTCCAGGAAGGGCCGCACCGCGGCCTCGCGGTCCTCGGTGATGACCACCTGCTGGACGAGCAGGTTGAGCTCCGCGGGTTCCGCGCGGCCCGCGGCCAGTTCCCGGTACCGCGCCACCCGCTCGTCCAGTTCCCCCGCCGTGATGGGGGCGAGCTGCCCCGTGGCGCTGCCCGGCACGCTCCGGGCGCCGGTGAAGGCCGCGATGTCGGCGTGCTCGGCGGTCAGCCGCAGCATCCGGTCGCCGTTGCCGCCGATCAGCAGCGGCACCCGGGGCCGCTGCGCCGGCCGCGGCCGGTGTTCCGCGGAGCCGAGCAGCTTGGCCAGCTCCTCCACCGTGCGCCGCAGGTGGTCGACCCGTTCGCGCGGCGAGCCGAACGGCAGCCCGGCCGCCTCGTGCTCCGCCCGTACGTAGCCGGTGCCGAGCCCGAGTTCCAGGCGCCCACCGGTCAGGGCGTCCGCCGTCGCGACCTCGCGGGCCAGCAGAGCCGGGTTCCAGAAGCCGGCGTTGAGGACGAAGGTGCCCAGCCGCGGGCGCTCGGTCGCCTCGGCCGCCGCCACCAGGGCCGGAAAGGGCGCCACCGTGCCCAGGTGGTCGGGGACCAGGATCACGTCGTACCCCAGCTCCTCGGCCCGGCGGCACTTGGCCCGCCATTCCTCGCCCGGGGCGGGGGCCACCAGGTTGACGCCGAATCGGAACGAACGTGCCATCAACTCTCCTTGGCTGACAGGGATTTCAGGACGCGGGCGAGTCAATCACTCGTGCGCGATGGCCGCCAGCACGTTCATGCGTGAGGCACGCGACGCGGGCAGCAGCGCCGCCGCGATCCCCACCGCCACCGAGCCGAGCACCACCGCGACGACCGTGTCCCACGGAACGGACAGCTCCGTCATGCCCTCCAGGGCCAGCACCCGCTGGGTGCACACGCCCCACACCAGGCCCAGCGCCAGGCCCAGTACCGCCCCGAAGACCGCGATCATCACCGACTCCAGCCGGATCATCCGCCGCAGCCGGCGCCGGGACAGCCCGATCGCCCGCAGCAGCCCGATCTCCCGGGTGCGTTCCACCACCGACAGCGCGAGCGTGTTCACCACGCCGAGGACCGCGATGACGATCGCCAGCCCCAGCAGCGCGTACACGAGATACAGCAGGACCGCGATCTGGTCGCGCACCAGCTCCTTGTAACCGGCCAGGTCGCGCACCTGCACATGCGGATACGGGGCGAGCGACCGCTCCAGGGCGGCCCGCAGCTCGTCCTCGCCCGTGCCGGGGGCGGCGTTCACGTACACCACGGCGTCCTGGCCCCCCGGCGCGTACCGCTCCAGCGTGGCCAGCCCGAGGAACAGCCCGCCCGGCGACCTGAACCGCCCGGCGGACTCCTGCCCGGTCAGGGCGCCCACGGTCAGCCCGGCGGTGCGCCCGCCCTGGAACTCGACCGCGACCGTGCCGCCCGGACGCACGCCGTGCTCCCGGGCGAACCGGGCGTCCATGGCGAGGTGCCCCGGCGCGAGCGCGGCCCGGCCGTCCCCGTGCGTGTAGGCGAGGTCGGTGACCTCGTCCAGCCCCTGGCCGTAGGCCGTGGCGGTCGTGGTCACCCGCTCGCCGTCCGGCAGCCGCACCGCCACCGGCGCGTACCGCGCCCGTACGACGAGCCCCGCGCCGGGCGTCGCGCGCACCGCGTCGGTCACCTCGCGCGGGAACGGCGCGGAGTTGCCGTCGCGCACGATGAAGTCCGAGCCCAGCGTCCGGTCGATCTGCCGGTCGAAGGACGCGGTGATCGAGGCGCCGGCCACGGACAGCCCCACGGCCAGGGCGATCCCCACCATCAGCGCGGCGGCGGTGGCACCGGTGCGGCGCGGATTGCGCAGGGCGTTGCGCCGGCTCAGCAGGCCGACGGCGCCGAACAGGGCGGGGAAGGCCGCGCCGAGGACCCGGATCACCGGCCGCACCAGCAACGGGCCCGCGACCACGGTGGCGATGAGCGTCAGGGCGACACCGGACCCGAGCGACAGCGCCGCCCGGTCGGTCCGGGAGGAGACGGCGCACCCGGCGAGCGCGGCGGCGCCCACCGCCCCGACGGCCGCGCCCGCCCTCGCCCGCGTCCGCAGCGGACGGCCCGTACCGGCGGCCTCGGTCTCCGCGATCGCCGCCATCGGGGAGACGGCCGCGGCCCTGCGGGCCGGGAGGTACGCCGCCACGAACGTCACGCCGACGCCGACGGCGTACCCCGCGACCGGGGTCGGCCAGCCGATCACCATGTCGGTGGAGCGGATGTGCATGCCGATCACGTTCATCACCCGGATCAGCCCGGCGGCCAGCCCGACACCGGCGGCCAGCCCCAGCGTGGCACCGGCCACGCCGAGCAGCAGCGCCTCGGTGAGCACCGACCGGCGGACCTGGCGCCGGTCGGCACCCAGCGCGCGCAGCAGGCCCAGCTCGCGGGTGCGCTGGGCGATCAGCATCGAGAAGGTGTTGACGATCAGGAAGACGCCGACGAGCACCGCGACCCCGGCGAAGCCGAGCATGACCCCCTTGAGGACGTCGAGGAAGCCGCCCAGCCGCTGGACGTCGGACTCGGCCTGCTCGGCGGCGGTCCGGTAGGTGTACGCGTCCGCGCCCAGCGCGTCGGCCACCCGCCGCTTGAGCTGTTCGGCGGCCACGCCTTTCTCGGCGTCGACGGAAATGCCGGTCGCGGCGCGGGCGTCGCCCAGCAGCCGCTCCTGCGCGGCCGGGGTGTCCAGGAAGATCAGCGCGGCGCCGGGGTTGGCGGCGGTGAAGGCGGCGATGCCGACGACCTCGACCGGGAAGGAGCCCGGCGGCGCGATCACCGTGAGGGTGTCGCCGATCCGTACGCCCGCGCGGTCGGCGGTCACCTCGTCGAGCACCGCCTGCCCTGGTCCGCGCGGGGCGTGCCCGGAGCCGAGCTCGACGGTGCGGCGGCCGGCCGGGTCCCAGTTGGCACCGGTGGTGGGGGCGCCGGTGGTCGGGCTGACGGGCCGGCGCCGGGCGTCGACGACCGTGATGTCCCCGGCCTCGACGTCCACCCGGGCGGCGGCGACTCCGTCGACGGCGGCCACGCGGCCGGCGAGCGCGGCGGGCACGGTGGCGATCCGGCCGGAGGGCAGGGATTCGTCCAGGCCCTCCTCGGGACGGACGGTCACGTCGGCGGCGGTCGAGGTGAACAACTGGTCGAAGGTGCGGTTGAGCGTGTCGGAGAAGATCAGGCTGCCCGCGACGAACGCCACCGACAGCGCGACGGCCAGCGCCGACATCAGCAGCCGGCCCCTGTGCGCCAGGAAGCCGCGCAGCGTCGCCTTGAGCATCGCGTCAGCCCCTCTCCGGGCCCCGGGCGGGCGGGCCGCCGTCGCCGGACGGGCCGCGCACGGCGTCGAAGCGCTTCATCCGCTCCAGCACCGCCCGAGCCGTCGGCCGTTCCATCCGGTCCACGATCCGCCCGTCCGCGAGAAAGAGCACCACGTCGGAGTGGGCGGCGGCGCCCGGGTCGTGGGTGACCATGACGACGGTCTGCCCCAGGTCGTCGACGGCCCCGCGCAGAAAGCCCAGGACCTCCAGTCCGGACCGCGAGTCCAGGTTGCCGGTCGGCTCGTCCGCGAAGATCAGCTCAGGCCGGGAGACCAGGGCCCGCGCGCAGGCCACCCGCTGCTGCTGCCCGCCGGACAGCTGGGCGGGCCGGTGCCCGAGCCGGTCGCCCAGGCCCAGCGTGCCGACGACCCGGTCGAGCCACCGCGCGTCCGGCCGCCGGCCCGCGATGTCCAGCGGCAGGGTGATGTTCTCCAGCGCGTTCAGGGTCGGGACCAGATTGAACGACTGGAACATGAACCCGACCCGGTCCCGGCGCAGCCGGGTCAGCTCCCGGTCCCTCAGCCCGGTGATCTCCGTGTCCCCGAGCCACACCCGACCGGCCGAGACCGTGTCCAGCCCCGCGAGGCAGTGCATCAGCGTGGACTTGCCGGAACCCGACGGCCCCATCACCGCCGTGAAACGGCCGCGCACGATGTCGACGTCGACCGCGTCCAGGGCGAGCACCACCGTCTCGCCCGCGCCGTACGCCTTGGTCAGGCCCCGGGCGCGCGCCGCGAGCCGGCCGGCCGGCTCGGGCCCCGGGGCGTGCTCCGCGGCAGGTGTGGGCAAGGGTGCCTCCTGGCTCGGCGAGGCGGGGACGTCCGTGCCCCGTCCGAGGACGAGGGTGGTCCTTCTCAGTGGTCCGTCTCACACAGTACGGCGGTCGCGGCGCACGTGCGGACGCGGCGGCCTTGCCGCTGCCCGGGGCCTGTCGTCACGCTCCCGTCGTCCGCCCGGTGGGCGGGCCTCACGGCGTCAGGCGCGTGCTCTCGCCGTGCCGGGTCCTGGCCCACGGGGACGTACGTGGGTCAGGACCCGGCACGGCGAGAGGCGCGTGACCACCGCGCGCGGCCTCAGACGCCGGGCCGCCACGCCGCGCCCGTCACACAGAAGGACGCCGGCAGCCGCGGTCCCTTCTCCGGCATCAGGGTGCGCCGGTAGGGACCGATCTCGAACCCGGCCTCGCGCAGCGCGGCGACCGGGTCCCGGGACAGGTGGCAGCCGCCGCTGAGCGCCGGCCACACCGTCCGGTCCAGCGCCCGCTGGGTCACGCCCATGAGCCGGCCGCCGCCCCGGCCGTGCTCGAAGAACCGCACCTCGCCGCCGGGCCGCAGCACCCGCCGCACCTCCGCGAGCGCCCGCGGCACGTCCCGCACGCTGCACAGCACCAGCGACAGCACGGCCGCGTCGAACGCCTCGCCCTTGACCGGCAACGCCTCCGCCGCCCCCGGCACCACGTCGACGGGCACCTCCGCGCGCAGGGCCGCCTCCACCGCCGACCGCCGCAGCACCCGCTCCGGTTCGATGGCGACGACCTCGGCGACCGTGCCCGGATAGTGCGCGAAGTTCAGCCCGTTGCCCGCGCCGATCTCGATGACCCGCCCGGACAGCCCGGCGAGCAGCCTCTCCCGCACCGCGCCCATGCCCATCCGGGTCTCGGCGGCCGTACTGACCCGGGCGTAGCAGCGGGCGAACAGGGGATGGTGCACGGCGTCCCGCGGCGCCGTGCGGGAACGGGGCGGGCGGAGCGCCATACGACCTCCTCGCGGGGCGGACCTACCGCGATTCTCCCCCGCGCGGCCCGGCGCATCCCCGGCTGCCGGGTCACGTCGCGGCAGGCACGCCCGGGGCACGCGCGGGTTGCGGCGCAGGCGCGTGGCGGACGGGCCGTGCCGGGCGGGCCGCGGCGGACGGCTCCCTGCCGCGGCGCCGGCTCCGACCGTGGACGACCCATGGCCGCGGCGGGCGCGGACGGCGTCCGCCGCGGCCCGCCGGCGTCCGGGCGAGCGCTCGCAGCACCGGGCGAGGAGGCCGGACGCGCAGCGGAACCCGCCCCGGCGGGAGATCCCGGATACCGGGGCGGACAGCCGGCGGGCGGGGCTTCCGCGGTGACCTCCTCGTTGGCCAGCACGGTGCCCAGGCCCGGGCACCAGTTGACCGGCGCGTCGGAGGCGTACGCCAGCCGGAACCCGCTG
>NZ_JBFAWY010000026.1:0-110597 GCF_040680575.1 Streptomyces sp. NPDC052020 | reverse complement strand
GCCCTTCTTCAAGTCGCCCCTGCGCGACGGCGGTTACGACGTCTCCGACTACACCGCCGTCCTGCCCGAGTTCGGCGACCTGGCCGACTTCGTGGGGTTCGTGGACGCCGCCCACCAGCGCGGCATGCGCGTGATCATCGACTTCGTCATGAACCACACCAGCGACCAGCACCCGTGGTTCCAGGAGTCCCGCAGGGACCCCGACGGCCCCTACGGCGACTACTACATGTGGGCCGACGACGACCAGCGGTACCAGGACGCCCGGATCATCTTCGTCGACACCGAGACCTCCAACTGGACCTACGACCCGGTGCGGGGCCAGTACTACTTCCACCGGTTCTTCTCCCACCAGCCGGACCTCAACTACGAGAACCCGGCCGTGCAGGAGGAGATCCTCGCCGCGCTCCGCTTCTGGCTCGACCTGGGCGTCGACGGCTACCGGCTGGACGCCGTGCCCTATCTGTACGCGGCCGAGGGCACCAACTGCGAGAACCTGCCCGCCACGCACGAGTTCCTCAAACGCGTCCGCCGCGAGATCGACGCGCTGTACCCGGACACCGTGCTGCTGGCGGAGGCGAACCAGTGGCCCGAGGACGTCGTCGACTACTTCGGCGACTTCTCCACCGGCGGCGACGAGTGCCACATGGCCTTCCACTTCCCGGTCATGCCGCGCATCTTCATGGCCGTACGGCGCGAATCGCGCTACCCGGTCTCCGAGATCCTGGCCAAGACCCCGGCCATCCCCTCGGGCTGCCAGTGGGGCATCTTCCTGCGCAACCACGACGAGCTGACCCTGGAGATGGTCACCGACGAAGAGCGCGACTACATGTGGGCCGAGTACGCCAAGGACCCCCGGATGCGCGCCAACATCGGCATCCGCCGCCGGCTGGCCCCCCTGCTCGACAACGACCGCCACACGATCGAGCTGTTCTCCGCTCTGCTGCTGTCCCTGCCCGGCTCGCCGATCATCTACTACGGCGACGAGATCGGCATGGGCGACAACATCTGGCTCGGCGACCGCGACGCCGTCCGCACCCCCATGCAGTGGACACCCGACCGCAACGCGGGTTTCTCCACCTGCGACCCGGGCCGTCTCACCCTGCCCACGATCATGGACCCGGTCTACGGCTACCAGGTCACCAACGTCGAGGCGTCGATGGCCTCGCCGTCCTCGCTGCTGCACTGGACCCGCCGCATGATCGAGATCCGCAAGCAGAACCCGGCCTTCGGTCTCGGCTCCTACACGGAACTGCCCTCCTCCAACCCCGCGGTGCTCGCCTTCCTGCGGGAGTACGAGGACGACCTGGTGCTGTGCGTGAACAACTTCGCGCGGTTCGCGCAGCCCACCGAACTCGACCTGCGCCGGTTCGCCGGGCGCCATCCGGTCGAGCTGTTCGGCGGAGTCCGTTTCCCCGCCATCGGCGAACTGCCGTACCTGCTGACCCTCGGGGGACACGGCTTCTACTGGTTCCGGCTCACCCGAGTCGCATCCCGCATCGGCCGCCGGCTGTGACCGGCACAGGCCGAGGAAAGGACGCGTCACCATGCCGAAGACCGCATCCCTGCGCCCGCGACGTACACGTCTCGCCGAGCCCATGGAGTCGCTCGGCGGGCTGTTGCGCGAGTGGCTGCCGCGGCAGCGCTGGTTCGCGGGCAAGGACCGGCCCGTCACCGACCTCGGCCTGCTGTCGATGACCGAGTTGTTCCCGGGCTGTCTGCACCTGCTGGTCCACGCGGCCCACGGCACCGTGCCCGCGCCCGGTGGCGCTTCCCCGGCCGGCGACTGCTACCAGCTGCTGCTCGGGGTGCGCGAGCATCCCGCGCCCCGGCTGGGCCGGGCGCTCATCGGGCAGGTGCAGGGGGGTCCGCTGGCCGGCCGCACGGTCTACGACGCGCTGCACGACCCCCGGGCGGCGCAGCTGCTGCTGGAGCGGCTGCGGCACCCCGGCAAGGCCGGTCCGGTGCGCTTCGAGTGCGATCCGTCCCGGCCGGTGCCGGGCGGGCTGGTGCCGCGGCTGCTGGACGCCGAGCAGTCCAATTCCTCGCTCGTGTACGGCGACGAGTTCATCCTCAAGCTCTTCCGGCGCATCCAGCCCGGCGTCAACCCGGACTTGGAGGTACCGGGCGCGCTGGCCCGGCAGGGCTGCGGCCGGGTGCCGGCGCCCGTGGCGTGGCTGCGCACCACCCATCCGTACGAGGCGACCCTCGGTGTGCTCCAGCCGTTCCTGCCGGGCGCGGCCGACGGCTGGACGCTGGCGCTGAACGCGCTGGCCTCGGGGGACGTCTTCACCGCGCAGGCCTACGAGCTGGGGAGGGCGACGGCGGAGGTGCACCTGGCGCTGGCCTCCGCCTTCCCGCCCGGCGCCCCCGGGGAGAACGGGCGGACGGCGGCGGCGATGACCGAGCGGCTGACCGCCGCCGCGCACTGCGTGCCGGCGCTCCAGCCGTTCGTGCCCCGGCTGCGGGCCGCCTTCGCCGCGCTGGCCACCTGCGATGTCGGGCCCCCGGCCCAGCGCATCCACGGCGACCTGCACCTGGGCCAGGTGCTGCGGGCCGGCCGCGAGTGGTTCGTCATCGACTTCGAGGGCGAGCCGTCCCGTCCGCTGGCCGAGCGGCGCAGCGCCCACTCCCCCGTACGGGACATCGCCGGCATGCTGCGTTCCTTCGACTACGCCGCCCGCCAGCGCCGCCCGTGGCGTCCGGAGTGGGCGCGCCGCTGCCGCGAGGCCTACTGCGCGGGCTACGCCGCCCACGCCGGGTGGGATCCGCGCAAGAAGCACGGCCTGCTGCGCGCCTACGAGACGGACCGGGCCGTGTACGAGGTGCTGTACGAGGCGCGGCACCGCCCCGACTGGCTTCCCGTTCCCATGGCGGCGATCGAACGACTCGCCGTGAGAGGAGACTGACACCGTGGCCCTGCGCGACACCTCGCTCCCCGAGCCGTCCGGTCCCGTCCCCGCCGCCTCCGGGCCGGCGGGCACCGCTCCGCCGCTGGACCCGTCCGACCGGGGGCGCCTGCTGGCGGGCGCCCACCACGATCCGCACGCCCTGCTCGGCGCCCATCCGGTGCCCGGCGGGATCGCCTTCCGGGCACTGCGCCCCTTCGCCCGGGCGGTGAGCGTGCTCGTCGGCGGCGAGCGGCATCCGCTCGTCTCGGAGGGCGACGGGCTGTTCTCCGGTGTCCTGCCCCTTCCGTCGATCCCCGAGTACACCCTGGTGGTGGCGTACGAGGACACCGAGTACGAGGTGCACGACCCCTACCGGTTCCGGCCGGCGCTCGGCGAGTTCGACCTGCACCTGATCCGCGAGGGGCGGCACGAGCAGCTGTGGAAGGCGCTCGGCGCCGAGCCGATGAGCCACCAGGGCGTGGCCGGCACCCGGTTCGCGGTGTGGGCGCCGAACGCGCGCGGGGTGCGGGTCGCCGGTGACTTCACCTACTGGGACGGGACCGCCTTCCCGATGCGGTCCCTCGGGTCGTCCGGGGTGTGGGAGCTGTTCCTGCCCGGCATCGGCGAGGGCGCCCGGTACAAGTTCGAGATCACGTCCCAGTACGGGCACCGGTTCCTCAAGGCCGACCCGATGGCGCGCCTGGCCGAGGAGCCGCCGAACACCGCGTCGGTGGTGACGGCGTCGGCCTACGAGTGGGGCGACCAGGAGTGGATGCGGCACCGGGGCGACACCCCGGTGCACGAGGCCCCGTTCTCGGTGTACGAGGTCCACCTTCCCTCGTGGCGGCCGGGACTGACGTACCGCCAGCTCGCCGAGGAGCTCCCCGCGTACGTCAGGGACCTCGGTTTCACCCATGTCGAGCTGATGCCGGTCGCCGAGCACCCCTACGGCCCCTCCTGGGGCTATCAGGTGACGTCGTACTACGCGCCCACCGCCCGGCTCGGCTCACCGGACGACTTCCGGTACCTGGTCGACTCCCTGCACCGGGCCGGCATCGGCGTGATCATGGACTGGGTGCCGGCGCACTTCCCGAAGGACGACTGGGCGCTGGCCCGGTTCGACGGCGACCCGCTGTACGAGCCGGGGGACGCGCGGCGGGCGGAGCACCCGGACTGGGGGACGTACACCTTCGACTTCGCCCGCACCGAGGTGCGCAACTTCCTCGTGGCGAACGCCGTGTACTGGTGCGAGGAGTTCCACATCGACGGGCTGCGGGTCGACGCGGTCGCCTCGATGCTCTACCTGGACTACTCGCGGGACTCCGGCCAGTGGGAGCCCAACGTGTACGGCGGCCGGGAGGACCTGGCGGCGATGGCGTTCCTCCAGGAGATGAACGCCACCGTCTACCGGCGGTGCCCCGGCGTGGTGACCATCGCGGAGGAGTCCACCGCGTGGGGCGGGGTGACCCGGCCCACCGACACCGGCGGCCTGGGTTTCGGCTTCAAGTGGAACATGGGCTGGATGCACGACTCGCTGGAGTACGTCTCCCGCGAGCCGGTGCACCGCGCGTACCACCACCACGAGATGACCTTCTCGATGGTGTACGCCTACAGCGAGAACTACGTCCTGCCGATCTCCCACGACGAGGTGGTGCACGGCAAGCGGGCCCTGGTCTCCAAGATGCCGGGCGACTGGTGGCAGCGGCGCGCCAACGTCCGCGCCTACCTGGCCTTCATGTGGGCCCACCCCGGCAAGCAGCTGCTGTTCATGGGGCAGGAGTTCGCCCAGGGAGCCGAGTGGTCGGAGAAGCACGGCCCGGAATGGTGGCTGCTGGACGACGGGTATCACTCGGCGGGCGATCACCGCGGGGTGCGGGACCTGGTGCGCGATCTGAACGCCCGCTACCGCGCCACCCCCGCGCTGTGGCAGCGCGACACCGATCCCGGCGGCTTCCGCTGGGTCGCGGTGGACGCCGCCGACGACAACGTCTTCGCGTTCCTGCGCTTCGACGCCGAGGGCGCCCCGCTGCTGGCGGTGTCGAACTTCTCCCCCGTGGTCCGCCACGACTACCGGCTCGACGCCGGCGACGACGCCGGCGCCTGGCAGGAGGTCCTCAACACCGACGCCGCCCGGTACGGCGGCAGCGACGTGATCAACCCGGGGCCGGTCAAGCCGGCGGAGGGAAGCCTGCGGCTCACGCTGCCGCCGCTGGCCACGGTGTGGCTGGTGCCCTGCGTTCTGTGATCCCCGGCGGCGCGACGAGGTGTCCGACCCGCCCCCACGGGGCAGGCGGGGTCCTACGACCGGCGAGCACCCTCGTCGTCGCCGCAAGCAGGGCATCACAGAAAGGCGGCCTCACGTTGCGCACCGTCGGAGTGGAGGAGGAACTCCTCCTGGTCGATCCGGAGACCGGCGAACCGCGGGCACGGTCCGCCGCCGTACTCGCCCGGGCCGCGCAGGACCCGGCCGAGGGGGACGTCTTCGAGAAGGAACTCCACGACCAGATGCTGGAGTTCGCCACCCATCCGCAGGCGGACATGGAACGTCTGCACGCCGAGATCGTCCGCTGCCGTAAGGAGGCCGCGCGGCACGCCGGAGAGATCGGCTGCGCCGTCGCCGCGCTCGCCACCTCGCCGCTGCCCGTCACCCCGGCCGTCGGGATGGGCCGCCGCTACCAGTGGATGGCCGACCAGTACGGCGTCGTGGTCCACGAGCAGCTCGTCCTCGGCTGCCACGTGCATGTGTCGGTGGAGTCCGACGAGGAGGGCGTCGCCGTCATCGACCGGGTGCGGCCCTGGCTGCCGGTGCTGGCCGCGCTGAGCGCGAACTCCCCCTTCTGGCAGGGCAAGGACAGCCGGTACAGCAGCTATCGCAGCCGGGTCTGGCAGCGCTGGCCGTCGGCCGGCCCGACCGAGCTGTTCGGGTCGGCGGAGCGCTACCACCGGCGGGTCGCGTCCATGGTCGCCACCGGCACCATCCTCGACGAGGCGATGGTCTACTTCGACGTCCGGCTCTCCCAGCGCTATCCGACCGTGGAGTTCCGCGTCGCGGACGTCTGCCTGCACTCGGACACCGCCGCGCTCATAGCCACGCTGGCGCGGGCCCTGGTGGAGACGGCGGCCCGGGAGTGGCGGGAAGGGCGGGAGCCCGCCGACCCCAGCGTGAGCCTGCTGCGGCTCGCCGCCTGGCGGGCCGCCCGCTCCGGGCTGACGGAGGAGCTGCTCCACCCGGCGACGATGCGGCGGATGCCCGCGGAGACGGTCGTACGGGCCCTGCTGGAGCACGTCGGGGAGGCGCTGGAGGCGTCCGGCGACCTCGACCGGGCCCGGGACGCCGTGGCGCGGCTGCTGCGCGACGGCAACGGGGCCCGTGTCCAGCGGGAGCTGCTGGAGCGCACGGGGAGCCTGCGGGACGTCGTGACCGAGTGCGTGCGCCGCACCCAGGGCTGACGTCCCGCCGTCCGCCCCGGCTCAGAAGATCAGGACGAGGGCGTACACCAGGAAGAACGCGGCGACCAGGACCACCAGGCCGAGGATGAGGGCCAGCGGTGCCTTGGCCCAGCCCTTGGGCGGGTTGTGCACCTCGCGCGGGCCCGCCTCGGGCAGGCTGCTCTCGGCCGGCGGGGTCTCGCCGGGCGGCACGCCGCCTCCCGGTTCCAGACCGGTGGTGCGCTCGGGCTCGGGATCGGGATTCGTGTAACTCATGCCGTCCGGGTCCCCCGATCCGGACAGGATCATCAGCGGGGAACACTTCCGCCGTCCCGGCGATCCGCCGCGCCCGCCTGGGTTAGATTCGGCACCGTCGATGACGGTGGTCGTCGGCGCGGTCACAGCCCGTACACGTCAGGAGCAGTGCATGCGCGACCTCGCTCCCGCTCTCCCGGCCGTCCCGCTCCCGACCGGCGGGCTGGCCGACAGCGTCTTCGAGCGGGCGGCCCGCACGCCGGAACTGCCGATGCTGGCCCGCCGCACCGGCACGTCACCGGACATCTGGGAAGAGGTGACGGCCGCCGCCTTCCGCGACGAGGTCATCGGCGTGGCCCGGGGACTGATCGCGTCCGGGATCGGCCCCGCCGACCGGGTCGCCGTGATGGCGCGCACCCGCTACGAGTGGACGATCCTCAGTCACGCCCTGTGGGCGGTGGGCGCCGAGGTCGTCCCCGTCTATCCGTCCGCCTCCCGCGAGCAGGTGGCGTGGATCCTGCGGGACGCCGGCTGCGTGGCCGCGGCCGTCGAGGACGAGCAGGGTCTGATGACGGTCGGCTCGGTGTGCGCGTCGCTGCCGCTGCTGCGCCATGTCTGGCAGCTGGACGCGGGCGCGCTGGAGGAGCTCACGGCCCGGGGCGCGTGCCTGCCGTGGGCCGCGGTCGACGCGATGCGCCGGATCGTGCCGCCGGACTCCACCGCGGTCGTCGCCTACACCTCCGGCACCACCGGCCGGGCCTTGGGCTGTGTCCTGAGCCACCGGAACCTGGCCTCCGTCTGCGACACGCTGCTGGCCGGCTGGGGGCACACGGCCGCGCCCCCGGGAGAGCAGGGAGCCGTGCTCGCCTTCCTGCCGTTCTCCCATGTGTACGGGCTGATGGTCCAGGGCCTGTGCGTGCGCGGCGGTCTGCTCATGGGGCACGAGCCGGACCTGGGGGCACAGGCGCTGACGGCGGCGCTGCGCTCCTTCCGCCCGACGTACTTCTACGCCGTCCCGTCGGTGTTCGAGAACCTCTACAAGGGGCTGCTGCGCACCGCGCGGGGGGCGGGAGGCGGGGCGCTGTTCGCGCGGGCCGCCGAGACGGCGCGGGACTTCGCCGCGGCATCGGAGCGGCAACGGCTGGGCAGGGGCCCGGGACCCGGTCTCGATCTGCGGCTCCGGCACGCCCTGTACGAGCGGACGGTGTACCGCCGGCTGCGGCAGGCCCTGGGCGGCCGGGTGCGCCGGGCGGTGTCCGGCGGTTCGCCGCTGAGCCGCGAGCTGTCCCTGTTCTTCGAGGGCATCGGCGTCCACGTCCACGACGGATACGGGCTGACGGAGACCGGGGGCGGAGTGACGATGCAGCCGCTCGGCCGGGAGAAGTCCGGGACCGTCGGGCAGGCCCTGCCCGGCACCCGGATCCGGGTGGCCGCCGACGGGGAGATCCTGGTGCGCGGGCCGTCGGTGTTCCGGGGGTACTCCGGTGACGCGTCCGCCACCAGAGCGGCGCTGCGCGACGGCTGGCTGGCCACCGGCGACCTCGGGCACCTGGACGAAGAGGGCTATCTGACGATCACCGGCCGCAAGAAGGACGTCATCATCACCAGCGGCGGCAAGAGCGTGGCGCCCGCCCTCCTGGAGCAGCGGCTGCGGATGCATCCGCTCGTCCACCAGGCGGTCGTCGTGGGCGACAACCGGCCCTGCGTCGGGGCGCTGATCACCCTGGATCCGCAGTTCCTGGCGCACTGGCGGGCGGGGCTGGCGTCGCAGGGCGAGGCGCCGCCGCGGGAGGCCCGCGAAGAGAACGCCCTGCGGGAGGAGGTGGCGCGCGCCGTGGCCGCCGCCAACAGCGCGGTGTCGCCTTCGGAGTCCATCCGGGTCTTCCGCGTCCTGGCGGAGCCGTTCGACGTGGCAGGCGGGCTCCTCACGCCGTCGATGAAACCGCACCGGGACGCGATCGTGCGGACCTACGCCTCGGAGATCGACGCGATGTACGCGACCCGGCCCGGCCGGCGACCGCCGGCCGGGCCGGGGGATCCGGTGCGGCGGGACGACCCGGACGACGTGCCCCGGCGCTGAAGGGCCGCCCCGCGGCGCGCGTCAGCCGCCCACGTACCAGGAGAAGCCGCCGTTGGACGCCGCCACCGCCCACAGGACGAGGAACAGGACCAGGTCGATGACGCCGAGGACGATCCCGGCCTTGGCCATGCCCGCGCCGCCCTTGGCCGGTGCCTGGCGCATGCCGACGGCGCCCAGGACGATGGCGACCGGGCCGAGAATGACGTTGAAAACGAGCAGTCCGACGATCCCGCAGATCAGACTGGCGACGGCCAGGCCGTTGGTGCGCGACCCGGCGGAGGCGGCAGGGGAACTGCCGTAACCCGTCATCAGAATCTCCCTGTGTCGGGGGGATGGAAACGGCGGCGCGCCCTCCTTCACGGGGCGCGCCGGTGTGTTGACCGCCGTCCGGGTGCCCAGGCGACCCGCCCCTATTCCCGGTGTATGTGCGGTATTTCACGCACCGGGCCGGGTGCCGGGGAGAACCGGTACAAAGGACGGGGGCGTGCGGTGGCGCGCGGCCCCGGCAGCCGTGCGTGGCAGGGCCGTCACCCGCAGTCGGGGGGCGCGTAGGCTCTGCCGGCACGGGAACTAGCAGACGAGGGGGACGCAAGGGAAAGGACGACAGCCCTGCTGATGCCGGGCCTGGAAGGCGAGATGGCAGCCGAGCCGCGTTGGGACAAGACACTGGGTTCCGAAGAGATCACGAACCGCACCGCCGGTTTCGCGGGCGAGTTGCACAACGTGACGGGCGCGCGCCTGGTCGCGGAGGAGTTCCTCTACGACCTGTCACGCGTGTCCGCCCCGTCGGCCCCCGAGCACTGGGACGACATCCTCCTGGTCGTCACGGAACTGGCCGCGAACGCGGTCCAGTACGCCCCGGGACCCTTCGAGCTGAGCCTGCGCCGGACGTTCGACGGTGTGCACGTGGTGATGCACGACACGAGTACGACTCCGCCGGCGCCCCGCCCCTTCCACCCGAGCCGCGGCGGTGGCGGCATCGGCTGGCACCTGATCCACACGCTCAGCGATCAGGTCAGTGTCGTCACCCACGAGCGGGGCAAGGAGATCCACGTCTTCCTCCCCTGGTGAGGCGGGTGGCGGCGCGCTCCGCGCCGGGCCGCGGGGCCGGAGGCCCGGCGCGGGTCTCAGGCCGGCTCGGCGGGACGGATCGGCACGAGCGCGCTGATGGTCTTGCCGCCCTCGGTACGCCGGTCGACGGCGACCTCCCGCGCCAGGCGGACGATGAGCGGCCAGCCGTATCCGCTGCCGCGATGCGTGACGGGGAGCGGGGCCGCGCCGAGCGCGGCTTCGGGGATGACCTCGCTGTAGTCGTGCACCGCGACCCGTATGCCGCCGGAGGTGGCCCACGCCTCGAAGCCGGCCAGTCCACCGCCGTGCCGGATCGCGTTGGTGACCAGTTCCGAGACGACGAGCAGCAGGTCGATGACGTCCTGCTCCCGTGCCTCGCGGCCCGCCTCGTCCCATTCCGCGCGGACCACGGACCGGGCGTAGGCCCGCGCGCTCGCCGCACTGTCCACCGCACCCCGTACCGGGGTCGTCACCGGCGCGTCGCCGGTCGCCGCCGCCGCGGCCCCGTCCCTTGGTTCCATGTCTGACGTGTCCCCGTTTCCACTCCCCGCGCACCGGTGTGTCGTCCCGGACGCCCGGCTCGTGGCCGCCGCGGTGTGCGGCGGCCGATCCGCTTCTGGCCGTTCACGTTCCCCGGCGACGACCGGCGCCCCGCGGGTGTCGTACCGCGCCCGCTCAGGTCGCAGGGGCCTGCCGAGGCGGCAGGCCGTGATAGTAGTCCCCCACGGCCGCGAGGTACGCACGGTCCATGGTCTCGCTGTCGGTGCGGAAGCGGGGAGCGGCCTTGACCTCCGCCCTGGTGCAGGCCACTGCGACCTGCCCGGCCTCGGTGTCGATGGCCGTCACGACGCCGACCGGCACGAGAACGCTCCGGCCAAAGATCCATACGCCGGTGTCGACGACGAGGTGCCGCATGCCGTGGTGGTCGGCCTGCCGGTCCACATGGCCGATGGTGCCGTCGCTCGCGACGACGGTGCAGCCCGTCAGGTCCTGTCCCTCCGCGTATCCGCTCTGCGGCGGGTACGACCAGATGCTGTCCGTGGGCAACTGCTGCTTCCCTCCCGTTGTGCCGACGACACCGGCCGGGCGGCGGGTCCTGCCCGGCGGTTCCACAGCTGCTGATACCCGGCCATCGCACCCCCATTCGGATCGCACCGTGACATGACGGCGGCAGGCCGTCGGGAGCGGGACATCGCCCCGGCGCGCGGCGGACGCGAGGGCATCCGGGAGGCGGCCGTCCACTCCTCGTCCTCCCCGGAAAACGGGAGGGAAAACCCCTTCGCATACCCGTTTTCCGCCTCGTCATGCACGAACGCTCCCGGCCCGCCTCAGCGCGCGCACCAGGTGGCACCGTGCTTTGTTCCGTGCCCTCCGTGTGGGTTAGCCTCTGGCGTATTTCTTCGTCGCGCAGATCCGTGAACTGCGGAAATGCACGCACGAGCTGCCGGGCCCGATCGGCCCGGCACGGTTCCGAGCCCTCGGTCCCTCCGAGGGCTCCTGGGGAGCGGAACGAGGGTGCGCATGACCAGCGACAGCACCGGCACCGTCGGCACGGTGCCGGGCGACCAGGAGCTGCGCCGGCTCCTGGAGGGCCTGACGGCCGTACGGGACGGGGACTTCGGCACACGGCTGCCGGACGACGCGGGCGGGCTGATGGGTGACATCGCCAAGGTCTTCAACGGCATGGTCGACCAACTGTCCGTCTTCACCTCCGAGGTGACCCGGGTGGCCCGCGAGGTCGGCACCGAGGGGACACTCGGCGGGCAGGCCGAGGTGCCGGGGGTCTCGGGCACCTGGGCGGACCTCACGGACTCGGTCAACGCGATGGCCGGAAACCTGACGACACAGGTCCGGGACATCGCGCAGGTGGCCACGGCGGTGGCCAAGGGCGATCTGTCGCAGAAGATCGACGTGCCCGCGCGGGGGGAGATCCTGGAGCTGAAGGAGACCGTCAACACGATGGTCGACCAGCTCTCCGCCTTCGCCGACGAGGTCACCCGCGTCGCCCGCGAGGTCGGCAGCGAAGGACGGCTCGGCGGCCAGGCCAAGGTGCCCGGGGTCGCCGGTGTGTGGCGTGACCTGACGGACTCCGTGAACCACATGGCGGGCAACCTGACCAGCCAGGTGCGTTCCATCGCCCAGGTCACCACGGCGGTGGCCAAGGGCGACCTGTCCCAGAAGATCACCGTCGACGCCCGCGGCGAGATCCTGGAGCTGAAGAACACCATCAACACGATGGTCGACCAGCTCTCCGCCTTCGCCGACGAGGTCACCCGCGTCGCCCGCGAGGTCGGCACCGAGGGACGGCTCGGCGGCCAGGCGGACGTCAAGGGCGTCAAGGGCACCTGGCGCGATCTGACGGACTCGGTGAACTTCATGGCGGGCAACCTCACCGCCCAGGTGCGCAACGTGGCCCAGGTCGCCACGGCGGTGGCCGAGGGCGACCTGTCCCAGAAGATCACCGTCGACGCCCGCGGCGAGATCCTGGAGCTGAAGAACACCATCAACACGATGGTCGACCAGCTCTCCGCCTTCGCCGACGAGGTCACCCGCGTCGCCCGCGAGGTCGGCACCGAGGGCAACCTGGGCGGGCAGGCGACGGTCCGCGGGGTGTCGGGCACCTGGAAGGACCTCACCGACAACGTCAACGTGATGGCGAGGAACCTCACCGGCCAGGTGCGCTCCATCGCCCAGGTGGCCACCGCCGTGGCCCGCGGCGATCTGTCGCAGCGGATCACGGTGGAGGCCAAGGGCGAGGTCGCGGCGCTGGCCGGGGTCATCAACACGATGGTCGACACCCTCTCGGCGTTCGCGGACGAGGTGACCCGCGTGGCCCGCGAGGTCGGCACCGAGGGGCGGCTCGGCGGCCAGGCCCATGTGCCGAACGTGGCCGGTACGTGGAAGGACCTCACCGACAACGTCAACTCCATGGCCAACAACCTCACCGGCCAGGTGCGCAACATCGCGCTGGTGACGACCGCGGTGGCCAAGGGCGATCTGTCCAAGAAGATCGACGTCGACGCCCGCGGCGAGATCCTCGAACTCAAGACGACCATCAACACGATGGTCGACCAGCTCTCCGCCTTCGCCGACGAGGTCACCCGCGTCGCCCGCGAGGTCGGCACCGAGGGGCGCCTGGGCGGCCAGGCCGAGGTGGAGGGCGTCTCCGGCACCTGGAAGCGCCTGACGGAGAACGTCAACGAACTGGCGGGCAACCTGACCCGGCAGGTCCGCGCGATCGCCGAGGTCGCCAGCGCCGTCGCCGAGGGCGACCTGACGCGCTCGATCACCGTGGAGGCGTCCGGCGAGGTCGCCGAGTTGAAGGACAACATCAACTCCATGGTGGAGTCCCTGCGCGAGACCACGCAGGCCAACCAGGAGCAGGACTGGCTCAAGACCAACCTCGCCCGCATCTCCAGCCTGATGCAGGGGCACCGGGACCTGCCCGTGGTCGCCGAGCTGATCATGGACGAGCTGACTCCCCTGGTATCGGCCCAGTACGGTGCCTTCTATCTGGCCGAGGACGGCGACGACGGCCCCGAGCTGCGGCTCGTCGGCTCCTACGGCCGGCCCGAGGAGGACCCGCGGCCCACCCGCATCGGCTTCGGCCGCACCCTGGTCGGCCAGGCCGCGCGCAGCCGCCGCGCCATCACGGTGGACGAGCTGCCGCCCGGTTACGTCACCGTCTCCTCCGGCCTCGGCGAGGTGGTGCCGACCGCGCTCGTGGTGCTGCCCATCGTGGTCGAGGGCCAGGTGCTCGGAGTGATCGAGCTGGCGTCGGTCAGCCCGTTCACCCAGATCCACCAGGACTTCCTGGCCCAGCTGATGGAGACCATCGGCGTCAACCTCAACACGATCGTGGCCAACGCCCGCACCGACGTGCTGCTGGCGGAGTCGCAGCGCCTGACGGCCGAACTCCAGGCCCGCTCGGCGGAGTTGCAGGTGCAGCAGGAGGAGTTGCAGCGCTCGAACGCCGAACTGGAGGAGAAGGCCACGCTGCTGGTCGCGCAGAACCGGGACATCGAGGCGAAGAACCTGCAGATCGAGCAGGCGCGGCAGGAGCTGGAGGCCCGGGCCCAGCAGCTGTCGCTGGCGTCGAAGTACAAGTCGGAGTTCCTGGCGAACATGAGCCACGAACTGCGCACCCCGCTCAACAGCCTGCTCATCCTCGCCCAGCTGCTCGCGCAGAACCCCTCGCGCAACCTCACCCCCAAGCAGGTCGAGTACGCGCAGATCATCCATTCCGCCGGCTCGGACCTGCTCCAGCTCATCAACGACATCCTCGACCTGTCGAAGGTCGAGGCGGGCAAGATGGACGTGGCGCCCGAGCGGGTGACGCTGCGGCAGCTCATCGAGTACGTCGAGGCCACCTTCCGGCCCATGACCACGCAGAAGGGACTCGACTTCACCGTCACCACCGCGCCCGGGGCCCCCGCCGACCTGCTCACCGACGACTCCCGGCTGCGGCAGGTGCTGCGCAACCTGCTGTCCAACGCCGTGAAGTTCACCGAGCGGGGCGGCGTGGAGCTGCGCGTCGAACCGGCGGCGGACGGGGAGGTGCCGGACGGCGTGCTGCGGGGCGGCGCGGTGGTGGCGTTCCGGGTGAAGGACACCGGCATCGGCATCCCGGAACAGCACCTGGAGACCATCTTCGGCGCCTTCCAGCAGGCGGACGGCACCACGAGCCGCAAGTACGGCGGCACCGGCCTCGGCCTGTCCATCACCCGCGAGATCGCCCAGCTCCTCGGCGGCGCCGTCACCGTGGACAGCACACCCGGACAGGGCAGCACCTTCACGCTGTTCCTGCCCGTGGCGCGGCCCGACTTCGAGGAGCTGCTCGGTCACGGCCCCGCGGCGGAGCAGGCCCCGGCCGACGCGCCCGCCGACGTGCTCGCCGCCCCGGCCGCGCCGCAGATCACGTCCGGGCCGCGGCGGCGTCCTCGGCGGCTGCTGGTGGTGGAGGAACGGCCGCGCGGTCTGCTGACCCTGGTCGCGGAGAGCGTCGTGACCGACCTGACGCACGGCCGGGACGACGCGGGTCCCCGGCCGCCGGTGGACATCATCACCGCCGTGGGCGCGCAGGAGGCGGCCGGCGCCCTGGCCGCCGACCCCTGCCACTGCGTGGTCCTGGAGCTGGGCATGCCGGAGGGCGAGGCGTCCCGGTTCCTCCAGGCGCTGGAGGGCGACTCGGCGCTGGCGAGCGTGCCGGTGCTCGTGCACAGCGGCCACCGCACGGACGCCGCCCTGGAGGAGAGCCTGCGGTCGCGGTCGGCCGGCGGGGCCCTGGAGTTCCTGTCCAGCCTCGACGAACTGCGCGAGCGCATCGCGCTGCACCTGTCCGCGGAGGAGCCCGGGGACGTGCTGTCCCTGGTGCGCCCGGAGGAGCCGCAGCGCCTCGCGCCGCAGCCCCTCGACGCGTCGCCGTCCGGCCGTACCGTCCTCGTCGTCGACGACGACGCGCGCAACCTCTTCGCGCTCAGCGGGATCCTCGAACTGCACGGCTTCCGGGTGCTGCACGCGGAGAACGGGCGCAAGGGCATCGAGACGCTGGTCGGCAACCCGGATGTCGCGCTGGTCCTGATGGACGTGATGATGCCGGAGATGGACGGCTACACGGCGACCGCGGAGATCCGCAAGATGCCGCAGTACGCGGAGCTGCCCATCATCGCGGTCACGGCCAAGGCGATGCCCGGCGACCGGGAGAAGTCCCTCGCCTCGGGCGCCAGTGACTACGTCACCAAACCCGTGGACACCCGCGATCTCATCGCCTGCGTCCGGCGGTGGCTGCCCGCATGAGGCCGGCCCCCGTCCCGTACACCGGTGGGCCGGGCGGCCCGCGGCGCCCCGCGTCGCGTGCCGCGGCGTCCCGCAGCCGAGGAGCAGTCACCCCGTGAGCATCTCCGAGCACCCGAGCGAACCGGTCGGCGGCCAGCCGCGGTTCGAGGCCGCCGCGTCCGGGGCCGACGCCCCGCCGGAGGCACTCGTCTTCTTCGACGCCCCGTCCGCCGGCCTCGCCGGCATCCCCCCGCTCTCCCCCGTGGGCCGGCTGGCGGCCACGGTGGAGCGGCTCAGCCGCGAGGTGCGGGCCGCACAGGCGGAGGCCGAGGGACGGGCCCTGATCGAACTGGCCAAGGGCATCCTGGTCGAGCGGCTCGGGTGCGGCCCGGCGCGGGCCGCCCGGCAACTGGCCGAGCTGGCCGAGCAGGCCCAGGTGACACCGCTGGAACTGGCCGTCGACGTCATCAACCAGGCCGCCCGGGACCGGGTGTCGGAGGTGACGGACGCGTTCCTGGCCGCCACCGCCGCCGCGGAGGCCGAGGCCGCCGGGGAGGGCACCGGCTCCGAGGACGCCGAGGCGGAGTCGGCCGCCGTGCGGCTGCGGGCGGCCGAGAGCGGCGCGCTGGCGGCGGACGACACCCAGGCCGTCGCCGTCTCCCTGCTGGAGCAGGCGCTGCGCCCGCTGGGCGCGGTGGCCGTGGCGATCTGGGCGGCGGGCGCCGACGGATCGCTGACTCTGGCCGGCAGTGCCGGCTTCTCCCCCGCCGAGGCCGCCCGCTGGCGGTACGTCCCGCCGGACGTGGTGACGGTGGCGCGGCGCGGCCTGACCGAACGCCAGGGGCAGTGGATCGCCTCGCTCGGCCGGACGGGGCTGCCCAGCATCGGCCGGCACCAGCACCCCGACGGCGGCCGGGTCGCCGTGCCCGCCGGGACCGGTGGCCGCATCCACGGCGTTCTGGAGATCGTCTGGGCCGCGCCCCTGGCGCCGCAGCCGCCGCAGATCATCCGTCAGGTGGAGGCCCTGGCCGAGCTGTGCGCCCACACCCTGGAGACCTACAGCCCGCCGCTGGGCGCGGCGCAGGAACCGCGGGTGCTGCCGGACGCGGCGGAGCTGATGGACCTGGCCGACGGGCTGCACGACCCGGCGCTGGTCCTGGTGCCGCACCTGGACGGCTCCGGGAACCTGGGGGACTTCCGCATCCACCATGTCAACGACCGTTTCCTGGACCCGGCCGGCCGGCCGCGCGCGGTGGTGAACGGCGCGCTGCTGCTGGAGGCCTACCCCATGGCCGCCGGGGAGAGCGAGCTGTTCCAGCGGGTGGAGCGGGTGTATGCGACGGGCGAGCCGTTCCGGGCCCGCCGGATGAATCTCACCGCCCTGGTCGACCAGGTGCCGCTGTCGGCGGTCGCGGACATCAGCATCAGCCGGCACGGCAACGCCGTCCTGCTCATCTGGCGCATCGAGGACGAGACGGCACGGCTGGCGAGTCTGCTCCAGCACGCCCAGCGTCTTGGCCGTATCGGCGGTTTCGAGGAGAACCTGCTCACCGGCGAGATCACCTGGAACGGGCAGCTGTTCGACCTGTACGGGCGCCCCGAGTCGAGCACGCCGGTGCCGTTGGAGGAACTGCCCGCGCACGCCCACCCGGACGACGCGGTGACCATCGGCCGCTTCCTGCGGACCCTGCTGCACCACCGGCGGCCCGCGTCGGCGGCGTTCCGCCTCCAGCGGCCGGACGGGGTGACCCGGCACATCCGGGTCGTCGCCGAACCGGTGCTGGACACCGACGGCCGGCTGCTCGTGGTCCGCGGGGCCTACCAGGACATCTCGGCCCAGCACTGGACGGAGGTGGCGCTCGCCGCGACCCGCGACCAGCTGGCGCACACCGAGCAGCAGGCCAGTGAACGCAGCCGGCTGGCGTTGCAGTTGCAGCAGGCCATCATGCCGCCGACGCACGCCCCGCTGCGGCTGCCCGAGCTCCAGGTGGCGGTCCGCTACCGGCCCGCGGAGACCGAGCAGTTGGTGGGCGGCGACTGGTACGACGCCGTCGTCCTGCCGTCCGGGCTGGTGCTGCTGAGCGTCGGCGACGTGGCCGGGCACGGTATAGAGGCCGCGACCAGCATGGTCGTGCTGCGCAACGCGCTGCGCGGCCTGGCCGTGACCGGCGCGGGGCCGGGCCAGCTGCTGTCGTGGCTCAACATGGTGGCGCACCATCTGACGGGCGAGGTCACGGCCACGGCGGTGTGCGGTCTGTACGACCCGGCCACCCGGGCGCTGCGGTGGGCCAGGGCGGGCCATCTGCCGCCGGTGCTGGTGCGCGAGGCGGAGGCGGCTCCGCTGCCGCTGGTGAAGGGCATGCTCCTCGGGGCGGTGCCGGAGACCGCGTACGAGGAGGCGGAGATCCAGCTCGCGCCCGAGGACACCTTGCTGATGTACACCGACGGCCTCATCGAGCGCCGCGACCGCTCCGTGGAGGAGACCCTGACGCATCTGCTGACGACCGCCCGCGCGGCGCCGAGCACGCTCGACCAGCAACTGGACCGCCTGCTCACCTACAGCAGGTCGGACACGGACGATGACACGTGCATCGTGGGCATCCGGGTCAGCTGACCGGGGCCCGCGGGACGGGCGGCGGGCGTCACGGCACCCCGCCGCCCAGGCGGCAGGCATGAGACGGGCGTTCGCGGGTATCCGCCCGGGCGCGGTGAGGAACGCCTGCGGAATGTCGCAGGGGTCACCGGCCCTGGCCGTCTGCTCTGTTGGAGGTACTCGTGCCCATTGCCCAGAACCCGCTGTCCGTCGAGGTCACGCTGCCCCGGGAGGATGTGGCGCTGCTCACGGTGCAGGGTTATCTGGACGTCGACACGGCGACGGAGTTCCAGCACCATCTGGCGAACCAGCTCCATCACGGCCGGCGCCACTTCCTGCTGGACCTGTCGGCGGTGCCGTTCATGGACTCCTCCGGCATGAACATCATCCTGCGCGTCTACCAGGAGGTCCGGGAGATCCCGGGCAGCGTGCACATCATCGACCCCACGCCGGCCGTACGTCGCATCCTGGACCTGACCGGGGTCAGCATCACGGTGCCGGTCTCCCAGAGCGCGGACGACGCGCTCGCCCTCGTCGACCGGGGGCCCGCGCCGGAGCCGGAGGCGGCGGGGACGTCCGAGCCGGAGGATGTCTGAGCCCGACCGGCCGTCGCCGGCCCGGACCGCTGTTCCTTCCAGGACGTGCGTCGCGAGGCGGGCCGATCGCCTGGCCGCCCGGCCGGATCATGCCGGGGGACGAGGTGTCGTCCGAGGTGGGCGGGTGATTACAGTGGTCGCCCGGCAGAGTCACACAGCCGTCCCGTGCCTGGATACGGTTCGGTGCGACGCAACGCGCATGAGGAGTGAAACAGGTGCCGGAGCACACAGCGGAGGAAACGCACGGATCGCCGACGCACGACGTCAGGGAGTTCCTGCGGCGGCGCCGTGAGCAGATCGCCCAGCGGTGGGCGGACGAGCCGCTGTTCCGCTCCGTGTTCACCGTCTCGCGGGACGAGGCGGTGGAGGCGGGCAAGGCCGTCGTGGACGCGCTGGCCGAGGTCGCGGACACGGGCCGGGTCGACGACCCCGACGCGGCGGGGTTCAGCGGGGTGCGCGAGCAGCTGGCGCGGATGGGGGTCGCCCGGGGACGGGCCGGCCTGACCGCCGCCCAGGTGTCGAGCGAGCTGGCCACCTTGCGCCAGCCCGTGGAGAACCTCCTGCTCAGCGACATCGGCGAGGCACCGGCCGAGCACGTCCGGGCCTGTGCCACCACGCTGACCGTGCTGATGGGCACGCTGCGGGTGGTGGTCATGCAGACGGCGCTGAGCGAGGGCGAGGCGCTGATCGACCGGCAGCGGCTGCAGCTGCTGGAGGTGGCCACGCCCGTCATCAAGCTGTGGGACGGCATCGTGGCGGTCCCGCTGATCGGGACGCTGGACAGTGCCCGCAGCCAGGTGGTGATGGAGACCCTCCTCCAGTCCATCGTCGAGCAGCAGGCGCGGTTCGCGATCCTGGACATCACCGGGGTGCCGACGGTCGACACGCTGGTCGCCCAGCATCTGATGAAGACGGTCGCGGCGGCCCGGCTGATGGGCGCGGAGTGCATCGTCTCGGGGATCCGCCCCGCGATCGCGCAGACCATCGTCCACCTCGGCCTGGACCTGGGCACGGTGATCACCCGGGCCGGGCTCGCCGACGCGCTGAAGTACGCGCTGCACCAGCTCGGCGCCGACATCGTCGGCCCGACGGCGAACGGTGCGGGTCAGCGGTGAGCGAGGCGTTCTCCGGCCCGGTGGCGGGACACGTCCCGGTCCTGCGACTCGGTGACGTCCTGCTGGTCACCCTCCAGGGGGACCTGCACGACAGTACGGCCCAGCAGTTGCAGCAGGACCTCGCCGAGACCATCACCCACAGCGGGGCCACCGGCGTGATCATCGACATCTCCGGGGTGGAGATCGTCGACTCCTTCCTGGGCCGGGTGCTGGCGGAGATCGCCGCGCAGGCGTCGCTGCTGGCCGCGCGCACGGTGGTGGTCGGCATGCGGCCGGCCGTCGCCATCACCCTGGTGGAGCTGGGGCTGACGCTGCCCGGGCTGCGCACGGCACTGAGCACCGAGGTGGCCATGGACCTCCTCACACAGGGTGCGCCCCGTGCCGGCGTCCGCCGGGAGAGTCCGTGATGCCCACCGGCGCGGGCGTCGAGGCCCGCCTGCCGATCCGGTCGGACATGGATCTGGTGTGGGTGCGCCAGCATGTGCGGCAGGCGGCCGCCCAGCTCGGCTTCGGCCTGGTGGACCAGACCAAGCTGGTCACCGCGGCGAGTGAGCTGGCCCGCAACACCCTGGTACACGGCGGTGGCGGCCACATGGAGTCGGAGCCGGTGGCCAGCGGCGGCGTGCGCGGGCTGCGGCTGACCTTCTGCGACGAAGGGCCGGGCATCGCGGACGTGGACCGGGCGCTGAGCGACGGCTACACCTCCGGTGGCGGCCTGGGCATGGGCCTGGGCGGCGCCCGGCGCCTGGTGCACGAGTTCGCCATCGAGACCGGCCCGGGAGCCGGCACCACCGTGCGGGTGACCTCCTGGACGGCGCGCCCGCCGCGACCGCGTGAGGAGCACTGATGCCGCGCGTGTGGGAGATTCCGGTGCACGACTCGACGCGCGTGCGCGACGCCCGGGTCGCCGCCGAGCAGGCGGCGGCCGCCGCCGCGCTGGACGAGCCGCGCACCGCGGCGGCGGCGCTGGTGGCGACGGAACTCGCCACCAATCTGCTCAAGCACGCCGGCGGCGGCCAGGTCCTCATCGACGTCGTCGACCCGCTCGTCCCGGCCGCCGGCCGGGACGCGGCGCGGCCGGTGCAGATAGCGGCGATCGACCACGGCCCGGGCATCGCCGACGTCGCCGCCGCCCTGAGCGACGGGTTCTCCACCGCCCGGTCGCTCGGTGCCGGTCTCGGCACCTGCCGGCGCGTCGCCGACGACTTCGGCGTGCACAGCATCCCGGGGCGGGGCACGGTGGCGCTGGCCCGGGTCGGTTCCGTCGCGGCCCGCGGCGCGGGCGAGCCGGCCGGGGTCCGGGCCGGGGGGATCAACGTGCCCTTCGGCGGTGCGGAGTACTCCGGCGACGCCTGGGCCTGGGTGCGCTCCGGGGACCGGATGACGCTGATGCTGGCCGACGGGCTGGGCCACGGCCCGGAGGCGGCCCGCGCCTCGGCCGCCGCGGTGGAGGCGCTGCACGGCTCGGCCCACCGCACGCCCGCCGAGATGCTGCGGCACCTGGACACGGCGCTCGGCGGCACCCGGGGCGCGGCCGTCGCCCTGGCCCAGGTCGACGTCCGCGCGGGCCGGCTGCGGTTCGCGGGGATCGGCAACGTGGGGGCGCGGCTGTGCGAGGGCGGCAGCTGGCGTGCGCTGGTGTCCCGGCCCGGGATCGTCGGTGTGCACCGGCCGGCGACCGTGCGCGAGGAGGAGACGGCCTGGGCGACGGACCGGCTGCTGATCCTGCACAGCGACGGCCTGCCCAGCCGCTGGGTGCCGCCGGCCGAGTTCTGCCCGGGGACCACGGCCGATCCGGCGGTGACGGCCGCCGTGACCATACGCGACGCCAGCAGTTCCGCCCGCCCGGTGCGGGACGACACCGCCGTGGCCGTCCTGTCCCCGACCCCGCCGGACCGCCCATGATGCGTACGTGGCAGATCTCCACCGTCACCGATGCGGCACGCGCCCGCATCGCCGCCGCGCGGCTGGCCGCCGCGTGCGGCGCGCCGCCCCTGGAGCGCACCCGGCTCGCGGCCGCGCTCAGCGCCCAGCTGCGGCAGTGCCTCACCAAGGGCGGCACCTGGCGGCTGACGCTGGAGGAGGAGACGTCCGGCGGTGCGGAGTTCCTGCTCCACGTGGTGGTGACACCGTCCCCGGAGACGTGCGCCGCCGGGGCGGCGCCGTGGCGTACCACGGTGGCCTGCCCGGAGCGTGCGCGGGACACCGAGAGCGGTGTCGTGGCGGACGACGATCCGGCTGCGCTGGCGGAGGCGCTGCTGGGCGCCGACGAGGACACGGCCCTGGTGCTGGACAAGCTCACCGAGCAGGAGGAGCTGGTCGCCTTCCACCGGGAGGAGCTGCACCAGACCAACCAGGGCGTCGTGGCGCTGCACGCCGAGCTGGACGCGGCGGGCCGGGCCCAGCGGGAGGCGTTCGCCGCCGAGCGCAAGGCGCGCCACGAGGCCGAGAGCGCCCGCCGCAGGCTGACGTTCCTGGCGGACGCGAGCGCGGTGGTGACGGCGTCGCTGAACCACCACGAGATCGTGCGGCGCCTGTCGGAGGTGCTGGTGCCGGAGTACGCCGCCGGCGTCGACGTGTGGCTGTTCGACAACTCCGAGCACGCCGACGCCGGGGCGGCCCGGCACCGGCCCGCCCCGCATCCGGCCGCGGCCGTGGTCGCGGCCCGCACCGGCCGGCCGCAGTACGCCGCCGCCCACCCGGGCCGCCTGCCCGGCGTCGACGACCAGCCGCCCTCGGCGCTCAACCCGGACCGTCCCCTGCTGTGCATCCCGCTGGTGGCCCGGCGGACGTCGCTGGGTGTGCTGACGCTCACCCCGCCCGGGGAGCGCTGGGATCCGGACGACGCGGTGATGCTGATCGAGCTGGCCCGGCGGGCCGGCACCGCGATCGACAACGCCCGGCGCTTCGAGCACAACCGGGACATCGCCGAGACGCTCCAGCGCGCCCTGCTCACCGACCTGCCCGACACGCCGGGCCTGAAGCTGGCCGCCCGGTATCTGCCGGCGACGCACGGGCTGAACATCGGCGGTGACTGGTACGACGCCTTCCGCCAGCCCGACGGCAGCGTGATCGCGGTCATCGGCGACGTGACCGGGCACGGGCTGCACGCGGCGGTCATGATGAGCCAGCTGCGCACCGCGCTGCGCGCCTACGCCGTGGACGGCGGCAGTCCCGGGCGGCTGCTGACCCGGCTGCACAACTTCCTGCACCACCTCCAGCCCGACCTGTACGCCACCGCGGTCATCGCCCGGTTCCGGCCCGGCGACCCGACCCTGACGTGGGCGGCCGCCGGCCATCCGCCGCCGGTGCTGCGCACCGCCGACGGGCGGGTGCGGGTCCTGGACGCCAAGCCCGGCGCGATGCTCGGCATCCCGCTCAAGCAGGAGATCGCCGACCACACCGTGCGGCTGAGCCCCGGGGCGACGCTGGCGCTGTACACCGACGGCCTGGTGGAACGGCGGGCCCTCGGCATAGACCCGGGCATCGAGCGGCTGGCGGCGGCGCTCGGCGGGTTCGGCTCCGCGGAGCTGGAGGCCGACCTGGCGGGCGCGGCCGACGGGATCCTGCGTCCCCTGCTGAGCGACTCGGAGCGCGACGACGACGTGTGCCTGCTGCTGTGCCACCTGAGCGGGACGTGAACGGGCGCTGAGCGGGGCGGGCCGCCGTCCCGCTCGGCTCCCCTTCCGGTGCGCGGCGCGCCCGCGGCGGGCATGGTGGTGCTGGAGAGGTTCGCCTGCCTGCCGCGTCCGGCTCGCGCGACGGCCGCCGGCGCGGTGGGATCGCGGGAGGTGCGAAACAGCGATCCAGGGGCAGGCGAATGGCGTTCGAGGCAGACCGCCTGGAGCCGCAGAAAGGGATGAACACCGTGACACGACCCAGGATCCTGGTGGTTGGCGCAGGTTTCGCCGGTGTGGAGTGCGTCCGCCGCCTGGAGAGGAAACTCTCCCCCCACGAGGCCGATGTGACGCTGGTGACGCCGTTCGCCTACCAGCTCTATCTGCCGCTGCTGCCCCAGGTCGCTTCCGGGGTGCTGACCCCCCAGTCGATCGCCCTGTCCCTGCGCCGCAGCCAGAAGTACCGCACCCGGATCATCCCGGGCGGTGCCATCGGCGTGGACCTGAAGGCCAAGGTCTGCGTCATCCGCGCCATCACCGGCCAGATCATCGACGAGCCGTACGACTACATCGTGCTCGCCCCCGGCAGCGTCACCCGGACCTTCGACATCCCCGGCCTCACCGACCACGCGTTCGGCATGAAGACCCTCGCGGAGGCCGCGTACATCCGCGACCACGTCATCTCGCAGCTCGATCTGGCCGACGCCAGCCAGGACCCGGCCGAGCGGGCGTCCCGGCTGCAGTTCGTGGTGGTCGGCGGCGGTTACGCCGGTACGGAGACCGCGGCGTGCCTGCAACGTCTGACGCACGCCGCCGTCAAACGCTACCCGCGGCTGGACCCGGGCCTGATCAAGTGGCATCTGATCGACATCGCTCCCAAGCTCATGCCGGAGCTGGGCGAGAAGCTCGGGCGCAGCGCCCAGGAGATCCTGCGCCGGCGCGGCATCGAGGTCTCGCTGGGCGTCTCCATCGAGAAGGCGGGCCCGACGGAGGTCACCTTCACCGACGGCCGGGTGGTGCCCACGCGCACGCTGATCTGGACCGCCGGTGTGGTCGCGAGCCCCCTGATCGCCACCCTGGACGCGGAGACGGTCAAGGGGCGGCTGGCGGTCACGGCGGAGATGTGCCTGCCGGGCCACGACGGGGTGTTCGCGCTGGGCGACTCCGCCGCCGTGCCGGACCTCGCCAAGGGCCAGGACGGTGCCGTGTGCCCGCCGACCGCGCAGCACGCGATGCGGCAGGGCAGGCATGTCGCCGAGAACATCATCGCCACCTTGCGCAACCAGCCGATGCGGCCGTACGTCCACAAGGATCTCGGTCTCGTCGTCGATCTGGGCGGCAAGGACGCGGTCTCCAAGCCGCTCGGTGTGGAGCTGCGGGGGGTGCCCGCCCAGGCCGTCGCGCGGGGGTACCACTGGTCGGCGCTGCGCACCAATGTCGCCAAGGCACGTGTGATGACGAACTGGCTGCTCAACGCGGTGGCCGGGGACGATTTCGTGCGCACCGGCTTCCAGGCCCGCAAGCCCGCCAAGCTGAAGGACTTCGAGTACACCGACGCCTATATGACGCCGGAACAGGTGCGGGCGCATGTGGAGGGCACGGGCCGGATCGAGTCGTGACCCGGCGACGTGCCGCCGCCGAGGGCATGCGATGCTGAGAGGGCGGATCTTGAGACGACCCGCGCGTGAGACGCGTTGAAACGGGAGAGAGTACGGCGGCGTGAGGGCAGCGGGACGCTCGGGTCGGACACGTCTGCGGGATCGCGTCGCCGCGTCCGATCCGGGACTGCTGCGGCTGACGGCCGGTCTGCGGACGGTGGGCGCCATCGCCCTGGCGCTGGGGGTGCTCGCCCTGCTGGGGTCCGATGTCACCCATCTGGTGGCGGGGGCCATGGCGGCGATGGTGGCGACCTTCGCCATCCGCGAGAAGCAGCCCGCCGCGCAGGCCGTCACGCTGGCGCTCGGCCTGCCGGTGGCGCTGGCCTCGGTGTCGCTGGGCGCGGTGCTCAACGCGCGGGTCGTCGTCGGTGATGTCTTCTTCGTCGTCCTGATCTTCTGTGCCGTCTACGCCCGCCGGTTCGGCGACCGGGGCACCGCGCTCGGCCTGATCGGCTTCCAGGTCTATTTCCTGTCCCTGTTCGTCGGTGCCACGGTCTCGGCGCTGCCTCAGGTGTGCGGCGCCATCGCCGTGGCCTTCGGGTGCAGTGCCGTGGTGCGGTTCGCCGTCGTGCCCGCGACGCCCGCGGGTGTCCTCCAGCGGCTGCGGCAGGCGTTCCGCGCCCGGCTGGCCCAGTTGCTCTCGGCGCAGCTGGAGCTGCTGGACGCCGGGCCGGACGACATCGACAAGGTCCTTGAGGACGTGCGCGGCGGGACCGCGCGACTGCACGAGACGGCCCTGATGATCCAGTCCCGGCTGGAGGAGGGGACGCCCGACGAGTCGGTGGCGCGGCTGGTGCAGCGCCGCGTCGCGGACGCCGAGATCGCCGCCGAGCGGCTCGGTCTGCTGCTGCTGACCGCGCGCAGCGCCGAGCGGGCGGACACCCTGACCATGCACCTGCCGGGGGCGCCGGCCCCGTCGATGCGCCGGACGTCGGCGCCGGAGGAGGCCACGGCGACGCTGCGGCGCGATCTGGAGGCCCTGCGCGCCCTGGTCCTGCGGCCCGCCTCCGAGCACACGGGGACGGCGCTGGCGCTGGTGCGCAACCGGCTGCTCGGCTACCGCGACGAGGAGAACCTGCCGCCCGCCGCCCCGGTCGTCCAGGACGTCTTCCGCGGCGTCGGCGAGACCGCCCGCGCCGTCCTGGGCCTGCGGATCGCCCTGGACGGGCCGCAGGACGAGTCGGACGACAGCCCGGCGACGGCCCGCTCCCGCGAGGAGCTGGACGCCGAGGACGCCGCCATCGACGCCGGCGAGGAGGAGGTACCCGAGGAGCCCACCGGCCTGCGGCGGCCCACCACGCGGGCGGCGGTGCAGGTCGCGGTCGGCTCGTCGCTGGCCATCGTGGGCGGCGAGCTGCTGTCCACGCAGCGCTGGTACTGGGCGGTGCTGACCTGCTGGATCGTTTTCCTCAACACCGCCTCCACCGGCGAGATCCTGGTCAAGGGGTACCGCCGGCTGCTCGGGACCGTGTTCGGGGTCGTGGCCGGCATCGTGCTGGCCGGCCTGGTCGGGCAGCACACGTGGACGGCGTTCGGGCTGGTGCTGGTGTTCATCTTCGCGATGTTCTACACGGCGCCGCTGTCGTACACCCTGGTGTCGTTCTTCGTCACGGCGATGCTGGGGCTGCTCTACACGCTGCTGCACACCTACAGCGCCTCGGTGCTGCTGCTGCGCGTGGAGGAGACGGCGCTGGGCGCGGCCTGCGGGGTGATCGCGGCGGCGCTGGTGCTGCCCATCCACACCGACCGGCGGACCAACGAGCTGCTGGGCACGGTCCTCGAACGGCTCACCGACGTCACCGAGGGAGCCGTCGACCAGCTCAGCGGCGGTCCCGCGGCCGACCTGCTGGACCGGGCCCGGGACCTGGACCAGGCGCTGGGCGACCTGCGCGCCGCGACCCAGCCGCTCACCCACCCGATCACGCCGCTGCGGGCCCGCCGGGACACCGCCCGCTATGTGGTGGCCCTGCTGGAGACGTGTGCCTACCACGCGCGTTCCCTGGCCGCGACCGCGGAGCTGCTGCCGACCCACCCGTCGATCGCGGCCGACCCGCGGCTGCGCGGGGCCGTGCGGCGGACCGTGCGCAACATCGACGCGATCGCCGCGCGCGTGGCCGACGAGCACGCCGACGCGGCGGTCGAGACGGGGCCGAGCATCGCCTCGCTGCTGGAGCCGGACGCCGACGGGACCCCGCGCTACGGCCGCATCACCGGCCGTGTGCTGCGGCATCTGGAGCGTCTGGACGAGGCGGTGACGGGTCTGGCCCGGCCGCTGGGCGTGCCGGTGGCGCCGCCCCGGCGCTGAGGCCGGGCGGCCGGGGCGCGGCTTCAGAAGTCGGTGGGCAGGCCGCTGGCCTCGGCTATCCCGCGCAGCTCCTCGTTCTGGCGGTGGCGGTCCCGGAGGAAGTCGGCGATCTCGCCGAGGCGGGCGGGGTCGGAGGCGGTGGCGGCGTCGGTGACGACCCGGACGGGGCCGGTCTCCTCGGTGGTGATCTCGACCACCTCGTTGTCCAGGCGGCCGGTGACGGCGGTGGCGATGACCAGGGCGGCTTCCTCGCGGATCTCCTGCGGCAGCTGGTCGGCGTCGGCCCCGTCCAGGGAGAAGTCGATCGTGGGCAGCTGCTGCTGGTCGATGGCCCGCAGGACCGGCTCCACGACGCTGAGCAGCAGCCGGTAGTCCTCGGTGTCCAGCCGGATGCGCAGAAGGTCGAGGTAGACGTCCACGGGACGGCCGTCCGGCGGAATCTCGTGTTCGTTCATCCGTAGCGGGTTCCCCGTGCCGGCCGGGTCAGACGCGACGCCAGCGGGCGAGCGCGAAGGAGAACACGCCGAACAGGACCAGGCCCAGCGCGACGCACACCAGCAGCCAGGGGCCGAGCGGGGTGTCTGCGAAGGAGCGCAGGGTGTCGTCCAGGCCCTTGGCCTCGTCGGGCTGGTAGTCGACCGCGGCGCGCACGGCGAAGACGCCCGCCGCGGCGAACACCAGCCCGCGCGCCACCCCGCCGCCGACGCCCGTGACGTCCACCAGCCGCCGGGCCCAGGGGCCGAGTTCGCCCCGCTTCAGTTTCCGCTGGTAGCTGCGGCGCAGCGCCTGGACGCCGATCACCGCGCCCGCGACGACGATCGCCGCCCCGGCCGCGCCCACGGCCCACTGCCCGGCGGGGACCTCCAGCACCCTGGCCGTGACGTCGCGGGACTGCCGGTCGCTGGATCCGCCACTCGCGCCGCCGCCCGATCCGCCGCCGGGGTTCGCGGCGAACGCCAGGACGGAGTAGGCGACGAAGGCGTAGAAGACACAGCGGGCCGCGGACGCCAGCCGCTTCTTCGCCTTGCGGCCGTCGGGCCCGACCGCGCCGAAGAGCGCCTCGGACAGCCGCCACAGCGCCATGCCGACCAGGCCGATGCCCAGCGCCCACAGCAGTACGGCGCCGAAGGGCCGGTCGGCCAGCTCCGCCAGGGCGCCTCCCCGGTCGGCCTGCCGCCGTCCCTCGCCGAAGGCGATCCGCAGGGCCAGCATGCCGACCAGCAGATAGATCACTCCGCGGGCCGCGAGCCCCGCGCGGGCGGCGCTCTCCGCGACCGAGCCGTTCGCCGCCCGCCGGGCCCTGCTGCGGCCGGTCCGTACCGGCGTCCACGTGTTCATCTCGCTCCTCCCCTCCCGGGCACGGGAATCCGGATGCCCCGGCTCGCACCGCACACACCCGGAGGCTCACGGTCCGGATCCCCCGCGGGCCCTTGTCAGGGCAGGCGCGCGGTCCTGAGCTGACAAGGGCAGCCCGCGCCGCCTGTCACGGCACGGTCGCCCTCACCCTCGCCGGCGTACGCACCAGGTCTCCGCGTCCCCTGCCACGAGACGGCTGCGGCCCGTCCCGGAGCGGGCCCGCGTCAGGGCGGGCCGTTCCGGGACGGGCCGGGTGTCTGCCTTCAGGCGGTCGGCCGTCCGTCGGCGGGCCTGCGGCCGGGCCGCTGCCCCAGCGCTTCGTCCCGGACCCGGGCGCAGCTGCGGCTGATGAGGCGGGAGACGTGCATCTGGGAGATGCCCAGCCGGTCTGCTATCCGGCTCTGGGTCATGTCCTCGAAGAAACGCATGTACAAAATGGCCCGTTCCCGCTCGGGCAGCCGGCGCAGGCCCTCCTTGGCGGATTCGCGGTCGATCACGACGTCGTACGAGGAGTCCGCCGCGCCGAGGGTGTCCGCGAGGCTGTAGCCGTCGTCGCCGGCCGACAGCTCGGCGTCCAGTGACAGCGTGCTGAAGCTCTCCAGCGCCTCCATCCCGGCGCTGACCTCTTCCTCCGTCAGCCCGGTGTGGGCGGCGATGTCCGCCACCGAGGGTTCCGGGCTGCCCGGGCTCTGGGTGAGTTCACGGCGCGCGACGCGCACCTTGTTGCGCAGTTCCTGCACCCGGCGGGGCACCCGCAGGGCCCACATCCGGTCCCGGAAGTGCCGCTTGACCTCGCCGGTGATGGTGGGGACGGCGTAACTCTCGAAGGCCCCCCGCTCCGGGTCGAAGCGGTCGATGGCCTTCACCAGCCCCAGCGCCGCCACCTGCCTCAGGTCTTCGACGGACTCCCCGCGGTCGCGGAAGCGTCCGGCGATCCGGTGCGCCATGGGCAGCCAGGCCGTGACGAGTTCGTCGCGGACGGCGTCGCGCTCGGGCCCGTCCTCCAGGGCCGCCAGCTTCGCGAAGAGGGCTGCGGTGTCGGGGGCGTCGTCGTGGCGCCGGCGGGCATGGCTGGTCGTCGTGGACTCGGGCTCGGGCGTACCGGGACGGCTGGTCGGCGTATCGATGAGCATGCGGATTCGCTCCTGAACGGTGGTCTCAGGGACTTTCCGCGGGAGACGGTGGACAAAGGGCTGTCCGCGATGCCTGGAGGGCCCGGGGCAACCACACCGCTCCCGCTGCTGCGCCTCCGGTCCGAAGCACGAAACTGCGTCTGCCCTCCCCCCGGTGGAACAAACTCCGCTTTTCGCAAAAGCACCCAGGAAGCGCTCAGGCGGGCCTCACGCCAGCGGAACCACCACGGTGATGCGCTTGCCTCCCGAGGGCAGGTCGGACACCCGCACGTCACGCGCCAGGCGGCATACGATCGGCCAGCCCCGGCCGCCGACCCGCCGGCGCCCCTGGGAGTCGGTCGGCTCCCTGACGACCGGCAGCTCGTCGCTGCGGTCGCTCACCGACAGGCGTACGTCCGGCCCCTCGACGTCGACCCGGAAGTCCGTGAGGCCGCCGCCGTGCAGCATCGCGTTGGTCGTGAGCTCGGAGGCGACGAGCACGGCGTCCGACAGCGCGTCCGCGTCGCAGGGGGTCCGGGTGGCGCGGCAGCGTTCGGTGACGGCGCGTTCCACGGCCCGGCGTGCCTCCGCGGGTTTGCCCGGCCGGGGCTGCCGGGCCCGGTCCGTGCCGTACCGTTCGACGGCGGATTGGGTCGTCTGCCTCTCACACATCCGTCAGCTCCCTGCTCGGCGGGAAAAGAAGCCGGATCCGGCCGCACCCTCGGCGGCCGGCCGGGCGTGTCCGCCGGCACGGGGGCGCCGACCCGGGCCGTCGGTTCACCGTGCGCCGCCCGGGCGCGGCGGGTCCTGCACGTCCTGCATTCCGGCTGACCCCTCCGCGCGCCTCCAAACCTTCGGGCGCCCTCATGGAGCAGCGGCCATCTCGGGGCCGTACGGGGGTACGCGGAAGGACATGACCGAAGTGGTGGATTCCGACGAACTCATGCGGCGTATGCAACGCGCGCGGGCCTGCGCCGCCCGCGAGGAGCGGACGTGGCGGACGCGCCACGAGGAGCTCAGGTCGTCCGATCCGGAGGCGGCCCGCGAGGCGGCCGTCCGGACGGTGGCCTACGAGACGGTCCTCAGAGTGCTGGACGAGGTCCTGACCCCCGGACGGCACCCGGACGACGGCTGACCCGGGGGCCGCACGGCGCCCCGTCCGGGGGGGCGCTCGCGACGGACGCCACGGCCGCACCGCTGATCGCGCGGCCGTGGCGTCCGCGCGTGCGGAGGGACGGGCGGAGGAGGGCGACGGGCGGAGAGCGGGGCGGCCCGAGGGAGAGCGGGGCGGCGGGGAGGAGGGCGCGCGGGACGCGGGCGGGTGCCCGGCGCCGCGGGTGCCCGGCGCGGGCTGGGGCGGCGCGCTCGCCGTCGCCGGGGTCGTCGGGGGGCCTCCGTTCGCCGGGCTCCTTGCCGGGGTCCGGCGCGGGCGGGCGGCGCCCGGGCCGCCGTCCGGGCCAGGGGCCGATTGGCGGCGGCCGGTGCCGGGAACCCGCACCGGCATGGCAGCCGATCACACCCGAGCACCGGTCCTGGAAGCCCTCGCCGACTACCGCCGCGAGGGGCGGCTGTCATTCACGCCTCCCGGGCACAAGCAGGCGCGCGGCGCCGATCCCGCGGTGCGCGAGGTGCTCGGTGACGCCGTCTTCCTCGGGGACGTCCTGGCGACCGGCGGGCTGGACGACCGGCTCACCCGCGGCCGGGTGCTGCAACGCGCGCAGGAGCTGATGGCCGACGCGGTCCACGCCGACCACACGTTCTTCTCGACCTGCGGGAGCTCCCTGTCGGTGAAGGCGGCGATGCTGGCGGTCGCCGGACCGCACGAGAAGCTGCTGGTCGGACGGGACGCCCACAAGTCGGTGGTGTCGGGTCTGATCCTGTCCGGCATCGAACCGGTGTGGGTCGAGCCGCGGTGGGACCCCGAGCGGCATCTGGCCCATCCGCCCTCCGCGCGGGAGTTCGACGCGGCGTTCGCCGCTCACCCGGACGCCAGGGGCGCGCTGATCACCAGTCCGACGCCGTACGGGGCCTGCGCGGACCTGCGGGCCGTCGCCGAGGTCTGTCACCGGCGTTCGCTGCCGCTGATCGTCGACGAGGCATGGGGCGCGCATCTGCCCTTCCACCCGGATCTGCCGTCCTGGGCGATGGACGCCGGTGCCGACATCTGCGTCACCAGCATCCACAAGATGGGCAGCGGCCTGGAGCAGGGCTCCGTCTTCCATCTGCGCGGCGAGCTCGTCCCGCCGAAGCTGCTGGGCATGCGGGCCGACCTGCTGGGCACCACGAGCCCGTCGGCGCTCATCTTCGCCGGGCTCGACGGCTGGCGCCGCCAGATGGTCCTGCGCGGCCGGGACATCATGGGGGCCACGCTGGATCTCGCGGCCGAGGTCCGCGCGGCCGTCGAGGAGATCGACGGTCTGCACGTCGACGGCCGCGGCGACTACTGCGGGCCGGGACGGGCCGACGACTTCGACCCGCTGCCCGTCGTCATCGACCTCGGCGGGCTGGGCATCACGGGGTTCCAGGCGGCCGACTGGCTGCGCGGGCACCGGAGCCTGATCGCCCACCTGACGGACCACCGGCGCATCGGCACGCAGATCACCCTCGGCGACGACCGGGCGACCGCCGGGGAACTGCTCGCCGCCCTGAAGGACCTCGCCCGCGCGGCCCCCGGACTGGCTGCCGCGCCCCGGGTGGAGGTGCCGGCGCCGTCCCGGCTGCGGATGGAGCAGGCGCGGCTGCCCCGGGACGCGTTCTTCGGGCCCACCGAGGACGTGCCGCTGAGCCGTGCGGCCGGCCGGGTCGCGGCGGAGATGATCACGCCGTACCCGCCGGGGATCCCGGCCGTGCTGCCCGGCGAGCGGCTGACCGAGCCGGTGCTGCGGTATCTGCGCGGCGGCCTGGACGCCGGTATGTACCTCCCCGACCCCAGCGATCCGGAGCTGGAGACGATCCGGGTCACCGCGCGGGAGTGAAACCGGTCACGCGGCCCCGGTTCCGATTTCACGGAGTGGCCAAAAATGGTTTAGCGTTCATGCACACGTGGCGACGGAGTCGACCGCACCGAGTCCTCCGGCGTCACCGCATACGGCCCTGGCTGGTTTCCCCCGTCCAGCCAGGGCCTTTTCACGCTCCGGCGCGAGCGCCCGCGCATCGCCGCGCCGGGCGGGGCTCCCGGGCCGCCGGTTTCCGGACCCGGCCCGCGATCCTCGGCCATCACCGTCCGCCGAGGTGCCCGGGGCGTCCGCAGCCGCTGAAATGGGCGTAGGGAAAGCACCGCACAGCAGACCCCGGCGAGGAGCCCCGCGTCATGACCAAAGCGATCAAACTGCTCACCGCGCTTCCGCCGCCGCAGCGCGGGCGCCTGACGGCGCTCGCCCGGGAGGTGTCGTTCCCGGAGGACGCCCGCATCTTCGAGCCGGGCGGCACGGCCGACCGGCTCTGGGTGATCCGTTCCGGCGCGGTCTCCCTCACCCAGCGGGTGTCGTCTTTGCAGCGGGTGACGGTGGCCAGCCTGGGCGCCGGCGACCTTCTCGGCTGGTCCTGGCTCTTCCCGCCGTACCGGTGGGACTTCGGCGCCGAGGCGTTCAGCCCCGTGCGCGCCTATGAGTTCGACGCGGCGGCGGTGCTGGAGCTGTGCGAGGAGGATCCGCGGCTCGGACTGACGCTGGTGCGCTCGGTCGCCGAGATCCTCGCGCACCGGCTGGAGATGACCCGCGGCCAGCTCATGGAGCAGTACGCGCTGCACCGGCGCGGCTCCCTGTGAGACGTCAGACGCGGTAGCGGCGCAGCGCCGGGACGGCGAAGGCCAGCACCAGCATCACGGCGACGACGAGCAGCCCGCCGCCCGCGACGGCGGCCCGGGGGCCGAAGGCCGAGCCCGCGGTGCCGTGCAGCGCGTCGGCCAGGCGCGGGCCGCCCGCGACGACCACGATGAAGACGCCCTGCATCCGGCCGCGCATCTCGTCGGTCGCGGCGGACAGCAGGATCGCGCCGCGGAAGACCATGGAGACCATGTCCGCGACACCGGCGACGGCGAGGAAGGCGACCGCCAGCCACAGGCTGCCGCTGAGCCCGAAGCCGGTGATGGCCGCGCCCCAGACCACGACGGCGCCGATGACCATCCAGCCGTGTCTGCGGGCCCGCGAGAACGTGCCGGAGAACAGCCCGCCCAGCACCGCGCCGACGGGGATGGCCGCGAACAGCAGGCCGAGGGCGAGTCCCTCCCCGTACGGGGCGTACGTCTCGGCGGCCAGCTGCGGGAACAGGGCGCGGGGCATGCCGAGCACCATGGCGACGATGTCGGCGAGGAAGGACAGCAGCAGAACCGTGTGCCCGGCGATGTAGCGGAAGCCCGCCACGATCTCCCGCAGGCCCGCGCGCCGGGTCCCCGCGCCCGACAGGGGCGGCAGCGCCGGCAGCCGGTGGACCGCCCACACCGTGACGCACAGGGCCAGGGCGTCGATGAGATACAGCTCGGGCAGGCCGATGACGGGGATGAGGACGCCGGCCAGCAGCGGGCCGGCCACCTGGCCGGTCTGCATGACGGTGGAGCCGAGGGCGTTGGCGGCGGGCAGCTCCTCCGCCGGAACCAGGCGGGCGATGGAGGCGCTGCGGGCCGGCGCGTTCAGGCCCCAGAACGCCTGCTGGAGCGCCAGCAGAAGCATCAGCGCGGCCACCGACTCCAGTCCGGTGACCGCCTGAAGCCAGAAGAGCAGCGAGGTGACGGCTATGCCGGTGTTGGTGATCAGCAGCAGCGTGCGGCGGTCCATGGCGTCGGCGACCGCCCCGCCCCACAGGGCGAAGACCACCAGGGGCACCAGACCGGCGAGGCTCGCGGCACCCACCCAGGCCGAGGAGCCGGTGATGTCGTAGATCTGCTGGGGTACGGCGACGGCGGTCAGCTGGCTGCCGACGGCCGTGACGACGGTCGACGCCCACAGCCGGCGGTAGGCCGGGCGGCGCAGCGGGCGGGTGTCCATCGCCCAGCGGCGGCGGCCGCGCCGCCGGGCCGGGTTCTCGGCGGGGGCCGGCGGCGCCCCCGGTTCGGTGGTGCTGTCGCTCGTGTCCACGCGCTTCCTACATGCTCGTTACATCTTTCTGATCGGGTTCACTATCGCAGTACGTCCGCGGCGCCCCGGCCCCGGCTCGGGCTCCGGCGATGAGCGTCACGCCGAGGGTGATCACGGGGGCGGCGACCAGGGCGTCCAGGTCCGCCAGCCTCGGGCCGCGCCGGGAAGCCGCCGGATGCCCGCCCCGGCCGGCGGCGGCCGCCGTCGCGGGCAGCGGCCGCGGGCCGGTTTTCCCAACCCCGGCCCGCTTCCGGCCAATTCGCATGACTTCCCGTGCGTTATAGCTGTTTCATCCACACGGCAACAGGTGACCCGTAAGCAAGCAACCCAAGCACGAAGGCACGTACTACTTCGATCGCAGGTGACTTTGATGGGCAACTGGCGAGAGCACGCCGCGTGCCGCCACGAGGATCCCGAACTCTTCTTCCCGGTCGGCACTTCGGGCCCGGCCGCGCTGCAGACCGAGCAGGCGAAGGCGGTCTGCCGGACCTGTCCGGTCCGTGAGCAGTGTCTGCAATGGGCGCTCGAGACAGGGCAGTCCATCGGTGTCTGGGGCGGGACGAGCGAGGACGAGCGACGTGCGCTCAAGCGGCGCGTCGCGGCACGCAGGAACTCGGGCTGAACGGGGCCGGCCCGCATCCCCCTGGGGGCCGCTCAGCGTCCGGTGCGGCGCAGCGGCCCCCAGGGGCGTTCCTGGCGGTCCACCTCGTCCCGGGCCTCCTCGATCACCCCGGAGCCGATCCAGCACAACGGCCGGACGTCGGTCACCAGCGGCTCGTTGTCGGGACCGCGGCCGGCCTCCCGGCCGGTCAGCACCCAGGGCCGGACGCCGGGCCCCTTGTCGTGCGGCAGGTGGGCGTAGTCGTGCAGCCGGCGCGCCACCCAGACGCGGACGGGCCGCTCCTGCCACCAGTCCTCGACACCGAGGGGGTTGGCGGACAGCCCCGGCATGGGCGTGCCGGTCAGCTCGTCCTTGCTGGAGACGTCGGCGAGGTCGGTCTCCGGGCCCCGCGACCAGCGCACATACAGACCCTGGTCCCGTTCGACCAGGCCGGTGAGTTCGGCGAGTGTGCGCACGACCGGCAGGTCGCCCGATGCGCTCATGTCCTGACCTCCCTGGTCACTGTCATCCGTCAGGCGGACGGAGTACCCGCGCGGCCCGGGGAAAATCGGACGAACGCCGTCCGCTCATCCGGCCGCGTACGGCCGCCGACGGCGCGCGTCCGCCCGTGGCCCGGCGTAGGCTCGCGGCAGAGCCGTCCAGCGCGGAAGGGGCTTGGCCGTGAGCGTTCGCGTACGGCGTGTCTACGACCCGCCCGAGCCGGAGGACGGCGTGCGCGTGCTGGTGGACCGGCTGTGGCCGCGCGGTCTGGCGAAGGACGCGGCTCGGGTGGACGAGTGGCCCAAGGCGCTTACGCCGTCGACGGAACTGCGCCGCTGGTACCACGCGGGCGAGGGTTCGTACGAGGAGTTCGGCGAGCGCTACGCGGCGGAACTCGCCGCTCCCGAGGCGGTCGAGGCCCTCGGCCGGGTGCGGGAGCTGGCCCGTGCGGGTCCGGTGACGCTGCTGACCGCCTCCAAGGAGACGGCGACCAGTCACGCGGCGGTGCTGGCCCGCCTCCTCGGCGGGGCGTGAGGAGGCGGGGTCCCGCGGGGCTCAGGCGGTCTGGCGGGCCGCGGCCCGCCCCGCCGCCCGCCCGGAGAACAGGCAGCCGCCGAGGAAGGTCCCCTCCAGGGCGTTGTAGCCGTGGACACCGCCGCCGCCGAAGCCGGCGACCTCACCGGCCGCGTACAGCCCCTCGACGGGCTCGCCGTCGGTACCGAGGGCGCGGGAGTCGAGGTCGGTCTGGATGCCGCCGAGGGTCTTGCGGGTGAGGATGTGCAGCTTGACCCCGATGAGGGGCCCGGCCGCCGGGTCCAGGACGCGGTGCGGCGCGGCGACCCGGCCGAGGCGGTCGCCGATGTACCGGCGGGCGTTGCGGATGCCCTGGACCTGGGCATCCTTGCCGTAGGGGCGGTCGATCTGCCGATCGCGGGCCTCGATCTGGCGGCGGATGTCCGCGGCGTCGAGGAGCGGCTTGCCGGTCAGCCCGTTCATCCGGTCCACGAGGTCCTCGAGCGTGGCCGCGGTCACGAAGTCGGCGCCTTCGCGCACGAACGCGGCGACCGGTTCCGGCGCCCCCTTGCCGAGGAGGCGTTGGCGCAGGACCGCGCCGCGGTCCTTGGCGGTGATGTCGGGGTTCTGCTCGGAGCCCGACAGGGCGAACTCCTTCTCGATGACCTTCCGGGTGAGGATGAACCAGGAGTGGTCGTAGCCGGCGAGCTCCTCGGTGGTGCGCAGGTACCTCAGGGTGGCGAGGGTGTCGTAGCCGGGCAGGCAGGGTGCGGGCAGCCGGCGGCCGAGGGCGTCGAACCACATCGGGGACGGCCCGGACAGGACGCGGATGCCGTGGCCGGGCCAGATCGGGTCCCAGTTGTGCAGGCCCTCGGTGTAATGCCACATGCGGTCGCGGTTGACCAGGCGGACGCCCGCCCGGGCACTGATGTCGAGCATCCGCCCGTCGACGTACGCGGGGACGCCCGTGACCATCTCCTTCGGGGGCGTGCCGAGGCGCTCGGGCCAGTGGCGGCGGACGAGGTCGTGGTTGGCGCCGATGCCGCCGGTGGTGAGGACGACGGCCTGCGCGGTGAGCTCGAAGTCGCCGACGCGGTCGCGGTTGGAGGCGACGCCCCGGGGCGAGGTGTCCTCGGCCAGGACCGTGCCGCGCACGCCCCGCGCGGCGCCGCCCTCGACGACGAGCTCGTCGACCCGGTGGCGGTGGTGGAAGGTGAGCAGCCCGTCCCGCGCGGCCTGCCGGGCGTAACGGGCGAACGGCTCCACGACCCCGGTGCCGGTCCCCCACGCGACGTGGAAACGGGGGACGGAGTTGCCGTGCCCGTGGGCGGTGAGGTCGCCGCGTTCGGCCCAGCCGACGGTGGGCAGGAAGGTGATGCCGTGCCCTTCCAGCCAGGCCCGCTTCTCCCCCGCCGCGAACTCCACGTAGGCACGCGCCCAGCGCACCGCCCAGGAGTCCTCGTCCGCGATCCGGTCGAACCCCGCGCTGCCCTGCCAGTCGTTCCAGGCCAGTTCGAAGGAGTCCTTGACACCCAGGCGCCGCTGCTCCGGGCTGCCGACGAGGAACAGCCCGCCGAACGACCAGAACGCCTGCCCTCCGAGGTTGGCGGCGTTCTCCTGGTCGACGAGCGCGACCTTCCTGCCCCGGCTGGTCAGTTCGTGTGCCGCGACCAGGCCCGCGAGGCCCGCTCCGACGACGATGACGTCGGCATCCATGGCGACCGTCCCTTTCCACGTCCGTCTTGCGTCGTCCGCCGCGGGTGCGGCGGCCCTGTCCGTGCCGCGGCGCGCCGCCGCACCCGGTGAGCAGCCGCACGGGCGGCCGGGCGGCGACCGCCGCGGCCCCTGCGCGGACCACGGGCGCGCGGCCGGTCCGCCGCCGCCCGGCCGCGTGTGCGGGGAGGCGGCGCCTGGTGATCCGCCCGCCGCGCGTTCCCGCCGTCCTGGCCGGCCTCGGTCGATACGGGAATGTATGTGATACGGCGATGTATCGGAAGCCCGACGCGGCAGCGCGCACCCGACGGTCTTGGCGAACATATTTTCGATTGAGGAGTACGCTGGAGCCATGACCAGGCACCTCCAGGGCTCGCTGTTCGACCAGACCGACGAGGTCCGGCTCGGCCCCCTCGACGGGCTGCGCCGCACGCACCTGGGATCCGGGGCCTGGATCGACGTACTCCCCGGGTGGCTCGGCGGGTCGGACGAACTCTTCGAGCGGCTGGCCGCCGAGGTGCCCTGGCGCGCGGAGCGGCGCACGATGTACGACCACGTCGTGGACGTCCCCCGGCTCCTCGCCTTCTACGGCGCGGACGATCCTCTGCCGCACCCGGTGCTGGCGCGGGCGCGTGACGCGCTCACCGCCCGGTACGCCGCCGAACTGGGCGAGCCGTTCACCACGGCCGGGTTGTGCTACTACCGCGACGGCCGGGACAGCGTCGCCTGGCACGGCGACCGGGTCGGGCGGGGCGCCCGTGAGAACACCATGGTGGCGATCGTCTCCGTGGGCGCACCGCGCGATCTGCTGCTGCGCCCGGTCGGCGGCGGCCGGACGGTGCGCCGGCCGCTGGGTCACGGCGATCTGATCGTGATGGGCGGCTCCTGCCAGCGCACCTGGGAGCACTGCGTACCGAAGACCGCCCGGGCGGCGGGCCCGCGCATCAGCATCCAGTTCCGCCCGCACGGCGTGCGCTGAGGCGGCCGGCCGCCACGCTGGAGCACCGGCCGCTTCCCCACCGTCCACCGCCTCTGGTTGGCTGTCGCCCGTCGGGCAGTGACCCTCGGGACAGGGGAAGAGCGATGCGGGCGGACGTGCGGCAGGTCGCCGACGGCACCTATCTGGTGCGCGGCACCAACACCAACTGGGTGATCCTCACGGAGGGGGACGCGGTGACCCTGATCGACACCGGCTACCCCGCGGACCGTCGGCGGCTGCTCGACTCGCTCGCGGCCGTCGGCGGCTCCCCGGAGGCGGTGACCGCCGTGCTGATCACCCACGCCCACAACGACCACCTGGGCTCGGCCGAGTACCTGCGCGCCGAGTTCGGCACGCCCGTCCTCCTGCACGAGGCCGAAGTGCCGCACGCCCGCCGGGACTTCCTCCACCAGGTATCCATCGGGCGGGTGCTGCGCAACGGCTGGCGGCCGGGTGTGCTGCCCTGGGCGGCACACGTGGTACGGGCCGGCGGCACGGCCCACAACCCCGTGGCCGACCCGCTGCCGTTCCCCCGGGCCGGCGCGCTCGACCTGCCCGGCCGCCCCGTGCCCGTGCACACCCCCGGGCACACCCGGGGCCACTGCGCCTACCATCTGCCGCACGCCGGTGCGGTGATCAGCGGTGACGCCCTGGTGACCGGCCACCCCACCACGCGGGTGCGGGGGCCGCAGCTGCTGCCCGTCATGTTCGACCACGAGCGCGCCCGGGCGGTGGACTCCCTGGACGTCCTCGCCGGGCTCGACGGCGACCTTTTGCTGCCCGGCCACGGGCCGGTCCACCGCGGCCCGGTGCGGGCGGCCGCGCGGCTCGCACGCGAACGCGCAGTCTAGAGTCGGGGCATGGCCTTGCAGATCAGCGCCACCAATCCGGAGCACCCCGCGGTGCTGCTCGAACTGCCCTGGCAGCTCCCCCTGGAGGAGTGGCCGGAGAAGTACCTGGTGCCGCTGCCCCGCGGCATCTCCCGCCACGTCGTCCGCTACGCCCGCGCCGGCACCGAGGTGATCGCCGTCAAGGAGCTCGCGGAGCGGCCCGCGCTGCGCGAGTACGAACTGCTGCGCGACCTGGACCGGCTGGGCATCCCCGCCGTGGACCCGCTGGCCGTGGTCACCGGGCGCACCGGCACCACCGGCGAGCCGCTGGAACCGGTACTGGTCACCCGGCACCTCGGCGGCTCGATGCCCTACCGGTCGATGTTCGAGACCACCCTGCGCCCGGCCACCATGCACCGCCTCATGGACGCCCTCGCCGTACTGCTGGTGCGGCTGCACCTGGCCGGGTTCGCCTGGGGCGACTGCTCCCTGTCCAACACGCTCTTCCGGCGTGACGCCGGGGCCTACGCCGCCTACCTCGTCGACGCCGAGACCGGCGAGCTGCACCCGCGCCTGAGCACCGGGCAGCGCGGGTACGACCTCGACCTGGCCCGGGTGAACATCAGCGGCGAGCTGCTCGACCTGGAGGCGTCCGGCGCCCTGCACCCCTCCGTCGACCCGATCGCGTTCGGCACCGAGATCTGCGCCCGCTACCACGGTCTGTGGGAGGAGCTGACCCGCACCTCGGTCTATCCGGCGGGCAAGTACCACTACATAGAGCGCCGGATACGACGGCTCAACGACCTCGGTTTCGACGTCGCGGAGATGCAGATCGAGCACGCCTCGAACGGCGACACGGTCACCTTCGTGCCCAAGGTCGTCGACGCCGGCCACCACCAGCGGCAGTTGCTGCGCCTGACCGGCCTGGACGCCGAGGAGAACCAGGCCCGGCGGCTGCTGAACGACCTGGAGAGCTGGATGGCCACCCAGGACGACTACGCCCCGGGCGCCTCGTCCCCCGGTTCGCCGCTCCGCCCGGGCCGGGGGGACGTCCCGGGCGCCCGCCCGGAGGTCCTCGCCCACCGCTGGGTGCGGGAGGTGTTCCGGCCCGCCGTGCGGGCGGTGCCGCCCAAGCTGCGCGGCACCATGGACCCGGCCGAGATCTACCACGAACTGCTGGAGCACCGCTGGTATCTGTCGGAGCGGGCCCGGCACGACATCGGCCTGGACGCCGCCGCCGAGGACTACGTCCGCAACGTCCTGCCCAAGGACCCGCGGGCGACGGGCGCTCCCCGGGGCGATCTTGGCGGAACGGGACCGTCCGGGACAGGATGCCGGTATGAAGGGTGACCTCTTTTCCAGCGAGCACATGGTGCGGCCGGCCACCGCGCCGGGCATGACGGCGCAGAACGCCAAGTGCATCCGGTACGCCGTCGACGGCGAGATGTTCGCCCGGCAGGGCGCGATGGTCGCCTACCGCGGCGACCTGCGGTTCGAGCGCAAGGGCCAGGGGGTGGGCGGCATGCTCAAACGCGCCGTCACCGGCGAGGGGCTGCCCCTGATGGCGGTGCGCGGCCGGGGCGAGGCGTGGTTCGCCCACGAGGCGCAGAACTGCTTCGTCGTGGAGGTCGACCCCGGGGACGAGTTCACCGTCAACGGCCGCAACGTCCTGTGCTTCGACGCGTCGCTGTCCTACCGCATCACGACCGTCAAGGGCGGCGGCGTCGCGGGCGGCGGCCTGTTCAACAGTGTCTTCACCGGGCACGGCCGGCTGGGCCTGGTGTGCGAGGGCAACCCGCTGGTGATCCCCGTCTCGCCGCAGGACCCGGTGTACGTCGACACGGACGCCGTCGTGGGCTGGACGGCGGGCCTGCATACCTCCCTGCACCGCTCGCAGTCCCTCGGCTCCATGCTGCGCGGCGGTTCGGGCGAGGCGGTGCAGCTGATGCTGCAGGGGCAGGGGTACGTCGTCGTCCGGCCGAGCGAGGCGACACCGCCGAAGGCACAGCAGCACTGAGGCCCCGGCCGGTCAGCGCTTCCGGCCGCGGCGGGGCCTTCCGCGCCGGCCCCGGAAGGGAGTTGACCCCCGGCGGCCGACGGGCAAGGGTGCCAGGTGGTGCGGATCTCCGCCCGCGCCGGAAGGGATGACTGCCTTGATCGGGATCACCGAGATCGAAGCCGCGGCCGAGCGGATCGCCGGACACCTGGTGCGTACCCCGACCGTGCCGAGCCCGGGGCTGTCCGCGCTGCTCGGCGTACCGGTCACCGCCAAGCTGGAACTGCTCCAGCGCACCGGCTCGTTCAAGGCGCGCGGCGCGACCGCCAAGCTGCTGTCGCTCGGCGAGGCCGAGCGGGCCGCCGGAGTGGTGGCGGTCAGCGGCGGCAACCACGGGATCGCCCTGGCGGTCATGGCCGCCGCCCTCCAGGTGAAGGCCACGGTGGTCATGCCCCGCTCGGCGCCCGCGCGCGCCGTGGAAGTCGCCGGGGGCGCCGGCGCGTCGGTGCGGCTGACCGACGACATGGCCGGGGCCTTCGAGCTGGCGGACCGGCTGCGGCAGGAAGGGCTGACGCTGGTGCACCCCTTCGACGACCCCGTGGTGATCGCCGGGCAGGGCACCGTCGGGCTGGAGTTCGCCGATGACGCCGACGACGTGACCGACGTGCTCGTCAGCATCGGGGGCGGCGGGCTGATCGCCGGCGTGGCGGCGGCGCTGCGGGCCCGCCGGCCCGGCGTGCGGATCTGGGGCGTGGAGACCGAGGGCGCCGAGGCGATGTCGCGGGCGCTGGCGGCGGGCGGTCCGGTGCCGGTCGGACTGTCGTCGATCGTCTCCACCCTCAGCGCGCCCTCCGTCTCTCAGCTGACCTACGACCATGCGGCCGGCCTGGTCACCGATGTGCTCGTGGTGCCGGACCGGGAGGCCGTGCGAGGCGTCCTCGACCTCGCCGACCACGCGAAGGTGTGGACGGAGCCCGCCACCGGCTGTCTCCTGCCCGCCGCCCGGCGGGTGGTGGAGCGGGTGGGCGAGGGAGCGCGGATCGGGCTGGTGGTGTGCGGGGGCAACGCGACGACCGCCGATGTGATGGCGTGGTCCTCCCGCTTCGGGCTGCGCTGACCCCTTGGCGGGCCCGGCGCGTTCCGCGCCGTGACCACCGGGCCCGCGCCGGTCACCGGTGCGGCGCGACGGGGGCCGCGGATTTTCCCTCGTACGGACGCGGCACCCGGCCGTTTCCGCCCATGCGACCCGGGAACCCGGCCGTTATGGTGCAAATCGGATACACGATGATGACCGAGCAGGCCGGTCCCCGTGAGCTCGTCGACCATGTGGTGCGGGCCGAGGAAGTGGGATTCGACTTCTCGGTGACCTCGGACCACTCCTTCCCGTGGCTGCGTTCCCAGGGGCACGCGCCGTACGCGTGGAGCGTGCTGGGCGCGGCGGCGCAGGCGACCTCGCGCATCCCGCTGATGACGTATGTGACGTGTCCGACGTTCCGGTACCATCCGGCGGTCGTGGCGCAGAAAGCGGCGACGCTGCAACTGCTGTCCGAGGGGCGGTTCCGGCTGGGGCTGGGCTCGGGCGAGAACCTGAACGAGCACATCGTGGGCGGCGGCTGGCCCTCGGTCGACGTACGGCACGAGATGCTGGAGGAGGCCGTCGAGATCATCCGTGCCCTGTTCGAGGGCGGGCACGTCAACCGTCGCGGCACGCATTTCGACGTGGAGTCGGCACGGCTGTGGGACGTTCCCGACAGTCCGCCGCCCATCGGCATAGCGGTCTCCGGTGAGCGTTCCTGCGCCCTCGCGGGCAGGCTGGGCGATCTGGTGATCGCCACGGAACCCAAGCCCGGCCTGCTGGAGTCCTTCGACCGGCACGGCGGCGCCGGCAAGCCGCGCGTGGGGCAGCTCCCGGTGAGCTACGACCCCGACCGGGACGCGGCGGTCAAGCGGGCCCACTCCCAGTTCCGCTGGTTCGGCAACGGCTGGAAGGTCAATTCCGAGCTGCCGCACCCGGACTCCTTCGAGGCGGCGACCCAGTTCGTCACGCCCGACGACGTGGCCGAGTCGATCCCGTGCGGCGACGACCCGGAGGTCTTCGTGGAGGCCGTACGCCCCTACGCGGAGGCCGGGTTCACCGAGATCGCCCTGGTGCAGATCGGCGGGGAGACGCAGACGGCGTTCCTGGACTGGGCGGAGAAGACGCTGCTGCCGGCGCTGCGCGACGCCCTGGGCTGAGCGGTCCGCCCGCCCCCGCCTCAGACGGTTCCGGGGGCGATCACCCGCGCGGCCGAGCATGGCGGGCGGGGACGGGGTACTAGAGGGCCCTACGTCCGTTCTCCTCGGACTCCTCGGAGGCCCTTTCGTGAAGTCCTTCACGCACACGACCCTGGTGGTACAGCTGCAAGCCGGTGACACCGAGCGCTGCCCCGTCCTCGCCCATCTGAGTTACGACGCCGCCGACCCGTTCGCCGTCACCTTCCTGTTCAGTCACGACGGCCGCGTCCTGGCCCGGTGGACGCTGGACCGGGACATGCTCGCCGAGGGGCTGTCGCGCCCGGTCGGCATGGGCGACGTACGGCTGCGCCCGGCCTCGACCGGCCTGTGGGAAGAGCTGCGCATGGACTTCCTCGGCGACCCGCGGCCGGACGGCGGCCGTCATCACGCCGTGGTCTTCGGGTGGGCGCCGGCGGTCGCTGCCTTCCTGCGGGAGACCCACGAGATCGTGCCGCCCGGCCAGGAAGAGGTACGGGTGGACGACTTCCTGGCCGAGGTCATGGCCGGCGGCTGAGGCCGTGGCCCGCGCGGCCCCGCCGTCACGGCTCCGCCGGCCGCCCTGTGGCGGGGGCGGGACCGTGCGGGCAGGGCCGCGCGGGCATCGGCGCACCCCGTCCCCCGTCCCCCGCCCCCGCCGCCGGACCGGTCAGCGGGAGGTGTACCGGTGCCGGGTCCACAGCGGGAGGACGAACCAGCACAGCAGATACCAGGCGACCACGCCCGCGACCAGATACGGCACGAAGCCGTCGTCGGTGGCGACGCGGAGGATCAGCAGCAGCGAGGCGGTGGTGGTGGCGAGCAGCAGCACCAGGCCGAGCAGGGTCAGCCGGGAGGCGAGGCGCACCGCCTGGGGTTTGACGCGCCGCCCGGAGACCAGGCGGTGCAGGGAGACCGGCCCGATCAGCGCGCCGGTCGCGGCGGCCCCGAGGACGACCGTCACGATGTAGATGAAGCGGTCCGTGTCCCCCAGGTCGTCGTACTTGGGTGTGAACACGACGGTGAGCAGGAAGCCGAAGAGGATCTGCACGCCCATCTGCGCGACGCGGACCTCCTGGATGAGCTCCTGCCACATCCGGTCGGCTCTCTCCTCCTCGGTCTCGTTGCGGCCCCTGCGTCTGCTTCCGCCCGCTGCCGTGTCCGACACGATGCCCTCCCGGTTGCCGCGGCTGGATACGGTCCGTCTGCCCGGTTTCCCGCCGGTGCGTGCGCCCGCCCTCGCCGTGTCCCGTTTGAGCGATCATCCGGTGGTTACACGGACCGCGACAGACGCCCCGAGGCCGAGGAGGTCGTGCAGGATGTCGGACACGCAGCTCACCGTGACACTCAGCGGTGGCGGCATCGACGACGCGCGGGCGGTGGTGCGCGCGCTGGAGGAGGTTTTCGGGGCGCCGGACGACCTGCCGGCCGACGAGCGGGCGACGGTCCGCACCGCCACGTTCCGCGCCCCGGAATCACCGGAGTCGGGCGGGGCGCCGCCGGCGGAGACCGGGCGGCTGTCCGCGCCGGTGACCGTCACGGTGCAGGGCTCCCCGCAGGCCGTCGCGACGGCGAGCCAGACCCTGTCGCGCGCGTTCTCGGCCCGTGAGGAAGGTGCCGCCTCCGGCGACCAGGAACAGGAGCGGCAGTTGCTCCTGGAGCCGTAGGGCGGGGCCTCGGGCCCCGCCCGCGGGGCTGCCTACCAGCGGCTTTCCACCTGATCCTTGATCCGCCGGTCGTACAGGTCACCGATCGCGGCGAGCGTCTCCCGCGCAAGCTCCGGCAGGGTGGCGGCGGCCGCGTTGGCGCGGGCCTGTTCCGGTGAGCGCGCGCCGGGGATCACGGTGGTCACGCCGGGCTGCTCGACGATCCAGCGCAGGGCCAGCTGGGCCGGGGTGTATCCCTCGGGAGCGAGCGCGGCGAACTCCGCGGCGGCCTCCACCCCGGTGGCGAAGTCGACGCCGGAGAAGGTCTCGCCCTGGTCGAACGCCTCCCCGTGCCGGTTGAAGGTGCGGTGGTCGTTGGCGGCGAAGACCGTGTCCTTGGTGTACTTCCCGGACAGCAGGCCGGAGGCGAGCGGCACCCGGGCGATGATGCCGACACCCGCCTCCCGGGCCGCCGGCAGGACCTCGCGCAGCGGCTTCATCCGGAACGGGTTGAGGATGATCTGGACGCTCGCCACGTGGGGCCGGGCGATCGCGGTGAGCGCCTCCGCGCAGGTCTCCACGCTGACGCCGTACGCGGCGACGCGCTCCTCCTCGACCAGGGTGTCGAGGGCGTCGAACACCTCGTCCGACGAGTAGACCGGCGTCGGCGGGCAGTGCAGCTGCACCAGGTCGATGCGGTCGACACCGAGGTTGCGGCGGGAACGGTCGTTCCATTCCCGGAAGTTGTCCAGGACGTAGTTCTGCGGGATCTGGTCGACCCGGCGGCCCATCTTCGTGGCGACCAGGACGTCCAGGCCGGGCCGGCCGCGCAGGAACGCGGCGATGGTCTCCTCGCTGCGTCCGTCGCCGTAGACGTCGGCCGTGTCGAAGAAGGTCACCCCCGACTCGGCCGCCGCCTCCAGTACCGCGAGGGCTTCCTTGCTGTCGACGTCGCCCCAGTCGGCGCCCAGCTGCCAGGTGCCGAGACCGACCGCGGACGCGTGCTGACCGGATCGTGGGAATGTGCGCTGTTCCATGCCGGCAGTCTGACATCCGCCCCGGCCGCCCGGAGCGCCGGGACCGGCGTCGCGGGCGTCCGGGTGCGGGCCGCTACCTCCGGGCGGACCGTGCCCGCGCGTGCACGGTCCCGGCCAGCTTCGGCCCCAGCCAGCGCTTGAACCGGCGCAGGGTCTCCAGCTGCCCGGCCGCCCGGTCGACGCGGTAGTACAGCTGCGGCGGGACGTAGGGCAGCAGCGGCGAGTGGCGCTGGCCGAGGAGGGCGAACATCTGCTCGGGGGGCAGGTCGATGTAGCGCGGCAGGTTCTCGTACCACCGGGCGCTGTAGCGGGCCGCGCTCTGCGCGGGCAGCAGCGCCCGCACGCGCTCCCGCTCGTACTGGGCGAGGGCCTCGGGCAGGGCGGGCCGCTCGCGCAGGGCGCGGGCCAGCGCGATGGCGTCCTCCAGGGCGAGGGTGGTGCCGGCGCCGACGGAGTAGTGCGTGGTGTGGGCCGCGTCGCCGAGCAGCACCAGGTTGCCGCGGAACCAGGTGCGGTTGGTCAGGGTGCGGAAGGTCAGCCACGGGGCGCTCCCGTCCGGTGCGGAGCGGCCGGTCAGGGGGTGGCCGTCGAGGACGTCGGCGAAGAGCCGCGCCAGCAGCGCCGGCCCGTCCGCCTCCCCCGCCCGGTCCAGACCGAGGCCGGTCCGGGTCTCGGGGGCGCATTCGACGACGCAGGTGCTGCGCCCGGGGCCGTAGCCGTAGCCGTACATCCAGATCCAGCCGTGGCCGGTCTCGCGGAAGGCGAAGGTGAAGGCGTCGAAGACCTTGGTGGTGCCGAGCCAGATGTAGGGGTTGCGACCGGCCTGGATCTCGGTGCCGAAGTGACCGGCGTACCGGGTGCGCAGCGCGCTGCGGACCCCGTCGGCCGCGACGACGAGGTCGGCCGCGGGCGGGTCCGTGATCTCCCGCTCGAACTCCAGCCGTACGCCGAGCGACCGGGCCCGTGCGGCGAGGATCTCCAGCAGCCGGTGACGGCCGATGCCGAAACCCTCGTCCCCCCGGTGACGGGTCGTCAGGCCCCGTACGTGGGCGACCCCGTCGCTCCACCGTACGGAGTGCTCCTCGACGGCCCGCGCCGTCTCCGGGTCGTGTTCGCGGAGCCGGTCGAGGAGCCCGCGCCAGTAGGTGACGCCCCAGCCGTAGGTGGAGCCTTCCGGGTCGCGCTCGTAGACGGTGATGTCGTGGGACGGATCCCGCCGCTTCAGCAGGATCGAGAGGTACAGGCCGGCGGGCCCGCCTCCGACGCAGACGACCTTCACATACACCCCTGAGCAGTACGTAAAGCGTTCATTTCACACCGCAGCGTAACAGCGGGTACCGCGCCGTGGACGGCCCCGTTGACGGGGTGTCACGGCCTTCCCGGCGGATCCGCCGACGCGCTCGGCACCTTCCGCGCCGCCGATGGCCGGAATCGTGAATTCCTCCGCGGGCGGGGGGTACCTGCGGGACGTACCGAACAGACGAAGACCGAACGGACGAAGGAGGAGGAAACGTCGTGTCGCAGGTCGAGGAATCCATCGAGGTCGGCGTCCCCGTGCACACCGCGTACAACCAGTGGACGCAGTTCGAGACGTTCCCCGAGTTCATGAGCGGTGTGGAGCGCATCGAGCAGCGCACCGACACGCTCACGCACTGGGTGACCAACGTGGACGGCGTCCACAAGGAGTTCGACGCGGAGATCACCGAGCAGATCCCGGACGAGCGGGTGGCGTGGACCACCGTGTCCGGCGAGGCCAGGCAGGCGGGTGTGGTCACCTTCCACCGCCTCGACGACGCCCACACCAAGGTGATGCTCCAGATGGACTTCCAGCCGGACGGCATCACCGAGAAGGTCGGCGACAAGCTCGGGTTCGTCAAGCGGCAGACCAAGGGCGATCTGGAGCGCTTCAAGCACTTCATCGAGCAGCGCGGCCAGGAGACCGGCGGCTGGCGCGGCACGGTCGCCTGACCCCGCGGCCGGCCGGAGTACGGCTCCCGCCCGGCCGCGGGCCGCATCCGCGGTCCGCGGCCGGGCGCGGTCGTGTCTGCGCCGCCTCGGCCGGCGCCGCCCTCGCCGCCGTACGCCTGACCGCTCGGCCTCTCAGCCCGCCGCCGCTTGCGCCCGGCACTCCGGGTGACCCCAGCCCTGCGGGTTCTTGGCGATCGGCTCTCCGGCCGCGTACGACCGTCCGCACACGCAGCGGCCGGGGAACTTCGCCTTGATGGTGCGTGAGGAACCTCCGGGAGCCGCGCCCCCGGTGCGCGGCCGGGGCGCGCCGGGCCGGCGCCGCGGTGCCTTGGCCGGGACGTCGGGTGCGGGCGGCGGTTCGGGCGAGCCCAGCTCGCTGCCCGCGGGCTCCTGGACGGTGGCGGCCTGGCTGGCGGCACGGTCGGCGAAGTCGTTGAGCGGATCGCCGTCGACCTGATGGGCGGGCACGTAGCGGAACTCGACCGAGCGGCCGTCCAGCAGCTCGTCGATGCGCACGACGAGTTCCCGGTTGGCGACCGGCTTGCCCGCGGCCGTCTTCCAGCCGTTGCGCTTCCAGCCCGGCAGCCAGGTGGTGACCGCCTTCATGGCGTACTGGGAGTCCATGCGGACCTCCAGCGGCACGCCGGGGTCGGTCGCCGCCAGCAGCCGCTCCAGCGCCGTCAGCTCGGCCACGTTGTTGGTGGCCCTGCCGAGCGGCCCCGCCTCCCAGCGGGCCGGAGTCTCGGACTCGTCGGCGACGACCCAGGCCCATCCCGCCGGGCCGGGGTTTCCCTTCGAAGCGCCGTCGCACGCGGCCACCACACGTTCACGCATGGGCCCGATCATGTCATGGCCGGGAACGGCGGCGGCCGCCGCCTCAGGAGACGTCGGTGAGGGTCGGCATCTCCCCCTGCGCGGCCGTGACGTCGATCACCGAGAAGTTCGCGCCCTGTGGGTCGGTCAGCCCCGCGAACCGGCCGAACGGGGTGTCCATCGGGCCCAGCCGCAGCACCCCGCCCAGCTCGGTGGCCCGGGACACGGCCGCGTCGCAGTCCTCGACGGTGAAGTAGACGTCGATGTAGGGAGGTACGTCGGGCGGGAAGTCGTCCGTCATCTTCATCCGGCCCAGGACGCCGCGGTCGCCGAGGCTGAACACGCGGAAGTCGACCTCGCCGTCCTCCATCTGCTTCGCCTGGTAGGAGAACACCGCGGGAAAGAACACGTCCGCCTTCTCGGGTTCCCGGGTGAAGACCTCCGCCCAGCAGTAGGCGCCGGGCTCGGCCATCGCCTGGAACCCCTGGTGACGGCCCGCCTGCCAGACGCCGAAGACGACGCCGCCGGGGTCGCGGGCCAGGCACATGGTGCCGAAGTCGTCGACCCGCATCGGCCCCATCAGCAGCTCGCCGCCGGCGGCGCGGATCCGGTCGGCGGTCACCTCCGCGTCGTCGGACGCGAAGTACAGGCACCACTGGGACTCGTCCTCCTGCCCCGGCATCGGCGGCACGATGGCGGCGACGGCCTTGCCGTCCGCATAGGCCTCGGTGTAGTTGCCGTACTCCGACGACGCCTCGCCGAAGGCCCAGCCCAGCACCTGGCCGTAGAAGCGCTTGGCTCCCTCGGGGTCGCTGAACATCGCGTCGGCCCAGCAAGGGGCACCCTCAGGTTGTGCGGCCATGGCTGCGACCCCTCCGAATAGGTGGTCCGTATGGGGGTGGGTCCGTACGGACGGGTGTGGTCATGGGCGGGTGTGGTCCGCTTCCTCACGCTAGCCACTCACGCGCCCGCCCGCGCGCCGAGCACGTCACCGCCGTCCGCCGGGGTTCCGGGCCCGCGCTCCCCCCGTTCATGGCGCGGAGCGGCCCCGCGGTCACGCGGGCGACCGGCGCTCGGGTCCGGCGGGCCCCGCGCCGGGCGGGCAGGTCCCGGCAGGTGATCCGGGGGTGCGGACCGACGCCCGATGAGGCCGGGCACCGAGTGAGGAGCGGCGGGGCGGGCCGCCGCTCCCCGCCCCGTCCGCCGGTCCGACGGTCACGCGCCGCCCGCGTACGCCTGTTCCAGGGAGGCGATGTCCAGCTTGCCCATCGTCAGCATGGCCTTGGTGGCGCGGCTCGCCTTCTCCTGGTCCGGGTCGCTGATCATCTCGATCAGCCGCTTCGGGACGACCTGCCACGACACGCCGTACTTGTCCTTCAGCCAGCCGCAGGGGCCCGGCTCCCCGCCGCCCTCGGTGAGCTTGGTCCAGTAGTAGTCGACCTCCTCCTGGTCGTCGCACTCGATCTGGAAGGAGACCGCCTCGGTGAACGTGACCTCCGGCCCGCCGTTCAACGCGACGAAACGCTGGCCGTTGGCCACGAAGTCCACGGTGACCACCGCACCGGCGGGCCCCGGGCCGGCCTCGGTGTAGCGGACGGTCCGCCCGATGCCGGAGTCCTTGAAGATCGAGACGTAGTGGGCCGCGGCCTCCTCGGCCTGGCCGTTGAACCAGAGGCAGGTGGTGAATCCGTCGGTGCTCATGAGCTCCTCCTGGGGGAACGGAACGCGGTCGTCAAGGTGGACCCCGTCCGTCCCCGGAAGTCATCGGCCGGACGACGAAAAAGCTCCAAGGCCCTTCCCCGCCGGTCCGGCACCCGCCCGCAACCCCGCCTTCGGCGGACGCCGGGCGGCAGGGCCCCGGCAGCGGCACCTGCCCCGTCCCTCCGCGTCACCACGCGGCCGGACGCGCCCGTCGCACGCGGTGCGGGCACCCGCACCGGGCTCGGCCCGGCCAGGGAGGAGACGCTGTCGCGGCACACGCGGCACACGCGGCACGACGTGGCGACGCTGCGCGCGGTCATGAACGGCGACGCTGCGCGCGGTCATGAACGGCGACGCTGCGCGCGGTCATGAACCACGGACAGGTGTTCACCGCGCACGAGGCCGTGGCGTACGGGCTGGCCGACGAGGTGCTCAGCCGACGCGTGGTGACGGTGCGACTGCCGGGCCGGTCCCCGGACACCCGTCCGGGGACCGGTCCGTACACACGGTCAGGCCGCCAGGCAGAGCCCGTCGCAGCGGGCGCCGGACGCGCCGCGGCCGGCGCCCGCGTGCCGGGAGGTGACGCGGGTGAGCCGGCCGTGGGCCCGGGCCAGCAGGTCGCCCAGGCTCAGCCCGAGGGCCTGGGCGGCGGCCGCCAGGACCTCCGAGGACGCCTCCTTGCGCCCCCGCTCCACCTCGGACAGATACGGCATGGAGATCCGGGCCGCCTCGGCCACGTCCTTCAGGGTGCGTTCCTGGGCGAGGCGTTCGCGCCGCAGGACCTCGCCGACCAGATCCCGCCACAGCGGTTCCCGCCCGCCGGCGGGAGGCGGGGGGCCCGGACGGGCCGGGGGCACGGCGGGGCGGCCCTCCGGACGCGCGGCCGGCGGGCGCAGAGGGATGACACGGGCTTCGTTCGGCGCTTGGCTGCTCACCCCTTCAGCCTAGGAACCACCGGCCGGAGGGGAAGGGCGCGGCATTCCGCCCTGAGGGGAACCGGAGCGGGCTCGTCAGGCGGAGGGAATCCGGATACCGCCCGTCGACGTGTGCGTCGTCGGTCACACGGCTACGCTGAGGCTGTGTCGCATACCCCCATGAACCCACCCTTATCGCTCGGATGGTCTCTGATTTTCCGCCACACGGCAACACGGGGGGCATGTGCCGTGCTGACCTGGGTACCCGCAGCGACGAAGGACTCAGGGAGACCCAACCGTGACTTTCGTGGGAGAGGTAATGGAGACCGTCGACACCGCCGTGATCCGGTCGGAGGCACCGGCCGTCGAGGAGACCACCGGAAGTGGGGCGACGGGTGACGGACCGCTGGCGGAGATCGTGGACCCGCGAGCCGTGGCGCCGCGCGACGCGCGGGAGCTGTCCCGTCAGTTCTTCCAGCGCCTGACGGAGCTCGAAGAGGGCACGCACGAATACCAGTACGCGCGCAACACGCTCATCGAGATGAACATGTCGCTCGTGCGGTTCGCCGCCGGCCGGTTCCGCGGCCGCGGGGACGACATGGAGGACATCGTCCAGACCGGCATGATCGGCCTGATCAAGGCGATCGACCGGTTCGAGCTGTCACGGGAGGTCGAGTTCACCTCCTTCGCGCTGCCGTACATCGTCGGCGAGATCAAGCGGTTCTTCCGGGACACGACGTGGGCCGTGCACGTGCCCCGGCGGCTCCAGGAGCTGCGCGTGGAACTGGCCAAGGCGCGCGAGGAGCTCTCCAGCCGCCTGGACCGGGAGCCCACCGTCGCCGAGCTCGCCACGCTGATGAACCTCAGCGAGGACGAGGTGATCGAAGGCCAGATCGCCGCCAACGGGTACAACTCCGCGTCCCTGGACGCCGCGCTCACCGGTGACGGACCGGAGGGCGGCGAGGCGGTGCTCGCCGACTTCATCGGCGTGGAGGAGGAAGGGATGCGGCTCGTCGAGGACTTCCACTCGCTCGCGCCGCTCATGGCCGAACTGAGCGAGCGTGACCGGCGGATCATTCACATGAGGTTCGTCGAGGAGGCCACCCAGGCGGAGATCGGCGAACAGCTCGGCTGCTCCCAGATGCACGTCTCCCGGCTGATCAAGCGGATCATCGCCCGGCTGCGCGAGGGCATGCTGGGCGAGCTGGGCTGCGCCTGAAGGCCGCCAGGAAGAACACGGCCTGAGGATCCTGAGAGAAACAGAGCACACCGGAAGGCGGGTGCCGCTCCCAAAGGGAGTACGGCACCCGCCTTCCGTGACGGTGGTGGGTGCTCAGGGGGCCCGGCCGCGGTTCACCGGGGTCAGGCGTCGTTCAGTGACATCACGGCACGCACCCGCTTGCCGACCGGCACCCGCTCGACGGTGACGGTCTGCGCCAGTGCGTGGACGATCTCCAGGCCGTGCCGCCCGACCCGTTCGGGATCGCGCGGGAAGCGCCGGGGCACGGCCGCGCTGCTGTCGTAGACGGCCACCGTCACCGAGGCGTCCGTGCCCTCCAGCTCCAGGATGTACGGCCCCCGGCTGTGCCGGTCGGCGTTGGTGACCAGCTCGCTCACCACGAGCAGGAGCGCCCCCTCGACCCGCGGGCCGATCGAGGCGCACCACTCGGTCCTGAGCTGGTCGAGGAAGAGCGACGCGAAGGAACGCGCTTCGGCGATGCATCCCGGCTCGCCGGTGTAATGTGCCGCCCGCCGTAGCGGTTCCACGGGCACGTCGAAACCAGTCGGTATCACTGCCCCGTCCAGGTGCTCGATCATGCGTTTCTCTCTCAGAAGCCGGACTGGCCGGACGCTGCTGCACCAGTCCTCGTACCCCGAGCCGGGCTCCGCAGTCCCCATCAACCACACTGCGGGCATCATCACAGCCGCGAGGCATGCGAAGGGTACCCGACCGGCCCGGCATCGGCTGAATCGATGCGGCTGCACGCGCGTTCGAGGTGCGCGGCCGGTCCGGTGGCGGGAGCGGGCCGGCGCGGACGGCCTTCCCGGCGGGCGCGCCGCGCGGGCGCTGCTTAGCGTGGCAGCGTGAGTTCGCGCAGCCCCTCCGGTCCGGCCGTGGCCCCGCACGGCTGGGCACAGGCCCTCGGCACCGTGCTGGCCGGTCTCTTCGCCATGGGGGTGGCCGCCGCGCTCGGGCTGTGGGCGGCCGGTGCCGCGGACCTGCCCGAGGGCGCCTTTCCCCGGGTCGTGACGGCGGCCGTGGTCACCGCCGTCGGCGGGGCGGTGGACTTCTCCGGGGAGGCCGGAGGGTTCGCCGGCACCGAGGCCGGGCTGACCGTGATGCCGTTGTCCGTCACTCTGACGGGGGCCCTGGTCATCGGGTGGGCCTTTCTGCGGCCACTGCGTCACCGGGCGGTCGCGGGGACCGCGGAGCTGGCCGGCTGGGCCGGGCGGATCGCCGTGCTGTGGCTGCTCGCCCTCCTCGCCCTGGCGTTCGCCGCCCGGCAGTCCTTCGAGGTCTCCCTCGGCGAGGGAGTGCTGGACGAACTCAGCGAGCTCTTCGGCCTCTCCCCCAGGGTCGGCTTCACCGCCGACGTCCCCCTGACGCTGGTCTTCGGTCTGCTCTGGCTGGCGGGTGTGGTGGCGCTGGCCCTGCTGGTGTCGCCGGGCGCTCCGCTGCCCGGCCGGCTGCTGCGCTTCCGGGCGACGGTGCGGCCGGCGGCGTACGCGATGGTCCTCCTGCTGCTCGCCTGCGTCGCCGTGGGAGTGGTGATCGGACTGGTCGTCGCGGCGACGCGCGGGCACTCCGCCCGGACGTTCGCCGTGCTCCTGCTCGGCCTGCCCAACGTGGTGTGGCTCGCGTTCACGATCGGGCTCGGCGCCACCTGGGACGGCCGGGTGGAGGGGCCGTTCGCGCTGCCGATGCCGCGCCTGCTGGACGAGGTGCTGCGTACGCCGGACGTCTCGGCGCTCGACGTGCGCACCCTCGCCGAGCACGACGGCCGGGTGTGGTGGCTGGTGGCCGTGGACGCGGTGCTGCTCGTGACCGCCGCCGCCGTGACGGCGGCGCGCTCGCCGGCCCGGACACCGGCCTGGCGGCACGCCGTGCGCCTGGCCGTCGCGCTGGCGCTCACGGTGCTCGCGGTCTGCCTCGTCGGCCGGGTCTCGGCGCACTACGGGCTCTCCGTCCTCGGCATCGGCGATCTGGGCGGAGCCCTGTCCGGGGAGCTGTTCCTCAGACCGCGGCTGTGGACCGCGCTGGGCCTGGCGTTGCTGTGGGGACTGGTCGCCGGGTTCCTCGGCGCGCTGCTCATCCGGTGGACGGGCCGACGGCGCGGTCGGGCGGGGCAACGGGAGCGATGAGCCGCGGACCGGGGCCCGTCGGCACCAGGGGAGGCCGGGCGGGGCATCGGCGGGTTGCCTGGGGAGCGGGCTGACGGCGCGGTCGTGACGGGTGCGCGGGCGGCGTCAGGCGACGGGTACCACGAGCGACGGGAGGGTCCGCTGCATCCGCAGGGCGTCGACGGACTCGGCGAGCAACTCGTACTCGGTGGTGTCGTCGCTGGTGGCGATGCGCACCAGCCGACCGGCGGCCAATTCGTCGGCCACCCGTTCCTGTTGGCCGATGTCACCGCACCAGGCCCGCAGCACGGACGGCACGTCGGGCACGGTATCGGCGACCGGGACGAGGGCGCGCGGCGGCACGGGGGCGGCGCCGGGCTGCGGATCGAGCCGCTCCGCGATCCAGCAGGCCCGGTCGCGTAACCACCACAGGGCGAGCGCGAGGGTGGGCGCCCGGTAGGTCCCCAGAGGTACGCCGATGCGCCTGCCGCCGCAGATTCCGTACGCGGTGACATGGCACAGGAACTCGTCGTGCACGTCTCCCCTCCCCCGTCGCATAGCTCATCGCTCGCTCGTCCGTCGGTCGGGCCTTGCTCCGTGCGGCTCGTGTGCTGTGGGTGAGGACACCGTCGCGTGACGTGAGATGCCCTAGGGGTCGAGTATGTTCACCGCTGAACCATTGTCACCACCCCTTTCCGGCCAGTCTGCTGGCATATGCGCTGCTGCCGTTGGCCGAAATACCGCACCGGAAACCCCGCGCCGGCCGAGGACAGGCCCGAGAGTGCCAGGCGCGGCTCGACGACCCGGTGGGTCCGACGCCCCGGACGGGCGCGGCCGCCGAGACGGCCTGGGCGGCCGCCCCCCCCCCCGTTGGGGTCCGGCGGGAGGGTCAGGCTGCCGGGAGAGGCCAGGGGCAGGGCGATCGGCAGCGAGCAAGGGGCTTGGGACCGCTCCTGCGGGAGCGGCTCGGCCCGTGCCCTCCGCGCGGGCCGGGCGGCGCTTTGAGGGCGTGGGCCGGGGTGGTGTGCGGGTGGCAGCCGGGCGGCCGGGTGGCGACGCGGGTGAGGCTCGGACCACCGGGCGGGCGGCAAGGTTCAGGCGGCCGAAACGGAACCCGGCGAGGGCCCGGCAGGCATCCGCGGCGCTCCTCGGAGGGCCCGGCCGGCCAGGGGTCCACGGCGCTCACCGCCCGGGGTACGCCGCCGCAGCACCGACCAGCGCGGTCCCGTCCGGGGCCGGTGGCGGCCGGCCGGGGCGCCGACTGCCACCGGCCCGGCCGTACGCGCCCGATGCCCGAGCCATGCGGAGCCCGCGCCTCCAGACGGGTCCCGTCGCCGTACACGATTCTCCGGGGCCGTACAGGGCTCTCCACGGCCGGGCAGGCCCCGGCGACGACAGGCCCTAGGAAGCGATCACGCGGTCGATCCGGGACAGCTCGTCCGCGTCGAAGTCGAGGTTGCGGACCGCCGCCACGCTGTCCTCCAGCTGCCGCGGGCTGCTCGCACCCACTAGAGCGGAGGTGACGCGTCCCCCGCGCAGCACCCACGCCAGCGCCATCTGCGCCAGGGACTGGCCACGAGTCTTGGCGATGTCGTCCAGGGCGCGCAACTTGCCCACCAGCTCTTCGGTGAGCGCGTCGGAGTTCAGGAACGGGCTGTCGCTCGCCGCGCGGGAGTCCTCCGGGATGCCGTCGAGGTAGCGGGCGGTGAGCAGACCCTGCTCCAGCGGCGAGTACGCGATGGAGCCGGTCCGCAGCTCGTCCAGGGTATCCAGCAGACCCTCGGTCTCCGGGCGGCGGTCGAGCATCGAGTAGCGCGGCTGGTGGATCAGGAGCGGGGTGCCGAGATCTGCGAGGATGCGCGCGGCCTCGCGGGTCTGCTCGGCGGAGTAGTTGGAGACACCGACGTACAGCGCCTTGCCCTGCTGCACCGCCGAGTGCAGGGCACCCATCGTCTCCTCCAGCGGAGTCTCCGGGTCCGGCCGATGGGAGTAGAAGATGTCGACATAGTCCAGTCCCATCCGCCTCAGGCTCTGGTCGAGCGAGGAGAGCAGGTACTTGCGCGAACCCCACTCGCCGTACGGGCCGGCCCACATCAGGTACCCGGCCTTGGTGGAGATCACCAGCTCGTCGCGGTAGCGCGCGAAGTCCGCCTTGAGCGCCTCGCCGAGGGCGGATTCGGCGGCGCCGGGCGGCGGGCCGTAGTTGTTGGCCAGGTCGAAGTGGGTGACGCCGAGGTCGAAGGCGCGGCGCAGGATGGCGCGCTGGGTCTCGGCCGGGCGGTCCGGGCCGAAGTTGTGCCACAGGCCGAGCGAGAGCGCGGGGAGCTTCAGCCCGCTGCGTCCGGTGCGCCGATAGGGCATGTCCGCGTAGCGGTGGGGATGTGCGGTGTACAACGCGACTCCAGAGGGGTTGGCACACGGGTTACCGGGTGTCGTACCGGCGGAGCGGGACCGGGCCTGCCCCGGTCCTGCCCCGCTCCTACTCTGTCTTGACCTGCGGGCAGTGGTCCAACAGAAGAATCCGATCGAATTCAGCGGTTACGCTGCTCAATCATGGAACTGCGTCAGCTCCGGCACTTCGTGGCGGTCGCCGAGGACCAGCATTTCACCCGGGCGGCCGAACGCCTCATGGTGTCCCAGTCCGGCCTGTCGGCGTCCATCCGGGCGCTGGAGCGGGAGTTGCAGACCGCGCTGTTCGTGCGGACCACCCGCCGGGTGACGCTGACGGAGGCCGGGCGGGCGCTGCTGGGCGAGGCGCGGCGCGTCCTGGCGCAGGTGCGCTCGGCGCACGAGGCCGTCGCCGCGGTGCAGGGTGTACTGCGCGGGACCCTGTCGCTGGGCACCGAGCAGTGCGTCGCCGGGGTGCCTGTGGCCCGGCTGCTGGCGGCGTTCCGGCGGCGCCACCCGGATGTGGAGATCCGGCTGCGGCAGGCGGGCTCGGGGGCGCTGGCGGAGGAGGTCGCGGCGGGGCGGCTGGACCTGGCCTTCGCCTACCGGGCGGAGGCCGACACCGACCAGTTGCGCTCCGCTTCCCTGAACCGGGAGCCGATGACCGTGCTGTGCCACCCGGACCACCGCCTCGCCGCGGCCGGCGCGGTCGTGACGCCGCACGACCTCGCCGACGAGGTCTTCGTCGACTTCCACCCCGACTGGGGGCCGCGCCGCACCACCGACACCGCCTTCGCCGCGGCGGGCGTGCGGCGGACCGTGGCCCTGGAGGTGAACGACGTGCACGGCCTGCTCGACCTGGTGGACGAGAACCTCGGCATCGCGGTCGTGCCGCGCCACTTCCGGCACAAGCGGACGTCCCTGACCGCGCTGCCGCTGAAGGACACCGGCGAGGCGGCGTACGAGACCGTGGCGCTGCTGCCGCCGCCGCAGGCGGCCAGCCCGGCGGCCCGTGCGCTGATGGCCGTGCTCGAGACGCTGCCGGAGACGGAGAGCGCGTGAGCGGTCCGTGCGCCATGGTGGACGTATGCAAGCCAAGGACATCCTCATCGACGGCTACGGCCGTATCCGGGAAGAAGTCCATGCCGCCGTCGAGGGCCTCGGCCCCGACGACCTGAACGCCCGCCCCGCCGCCGGGACCAACTCCATCGCCTGGCTGGTCTGGCACCTCACCCGGGTCCAGGACGACCACGTCGCGGACGCGTTCGGACTGGACCAGGTGTGGACGGCGCGGGGCTGGGAGAAGCGGTTCGGGCTGGGCCTGCCGCGGGGCGACACCGGGTACGGGCACAGTCCGGCGGAGGTCGCCAAGGTGCGGGTCGACTCCGCGGACCTGCTGACCGGCTACTGCGACGCCGTCCACGAGCAGACCCTGGGCGCCCTGCGCTCGCTGACCGCCAAGGACCTGGAACGCGTCGTGGACGAGAACTGGGATCCGCCGGTCACCCTGGGCGTGCGGCTGGTCAGTGTCCTGTCCGACGATCTCCAGCACGTCGGACAGGCCGCCTATGTGCGGGGGCTGCTTCAGAGCACGGCCGCGTAGCCCGGCAGGACGACGTCCTCGATGAGGGCCGTGCGCTCGTCGAACGGGATGAACGCGCTTTTGACGGCGTTCACCGTGACCGTACGCAGGTCCTCCACCGTCCAGCCCGCTTCCCGCACCAGCAGGGACATCTCGCGGGTCATCGTCGTGCCCGAGACGAGACGGTTGTCGGTGTTGAGGGTGACCCGGAAGCCGAGGTCCTTCAGGGCGGTGATCGGGTGCTCGGCGATGGAGACCGCGGCACCGGTCTGGAGGTTGGACGTCGGGCACATCTCCAGGGCGATGCGGCGGTCGCGGACCCAGGACGCGAGGCGGCCGAGCTTGCCGGCCGCGAGGTCGGGGATGTCGTCGGTGATGCGCACGCCGTGCCCGATGCGCTGGGCGCCGCACACCTGAAGGGCCTGGTGGATGCTGGGCAGTCCGTGCGCCTCGCCGGCGTGGATGGTGAAGGGCACGCTCTCGTGGCGCAGGTGCGCGAAGGCGGCGAGGTGATCGGCGGGCGGGAAGCCGTCCTCGGCTCCGGCGATGTCGAAGCCGACCACGCCCGCGTCCCGGTAGGCGACCACCAGATCGGCGATCTCCCGCGTCCGGTCGAACATCCGCATGCCGCACAGCAGGGTGCCGACGCGGACCGGGGTGCCCGCGGCGGCCGCCTTGGCCATCCCGGCCGCCAGGCCCTCCTGCACGGTCTCCACGACCTCGTTCAGGGACAGTCCGCCGTCGACCATCAGCTCGGGGGCGTAGCGGACCTCGGCGTAGACGACGCCGTCGGCGGCGAGGTCGAGGACGTACTCCTCGGCGGTGCGCAGCAGGCCCTCACGGGTCTGCATCACGGCGAGGGTGTGCTCGAAGGTGGCGATGTAGCGCACCAGGTCGCCGGAGTTGGCGGCGTCGTAGTACCAGGCGGCGAGCGCGTCCGGGTCCGTGGCGGGAAGCGTGTGGCCGGCCGCCTCCGCGAGCTCCACGACGGTGGCGGGGCGCAGGCCGCCGTCGAGGTGGTCGTGGAGCACGGCCTTGGGCAGCCGGCGGAGGGTGTCGGTGTCGATGCGGGGCGCGCTCATGTGGAGTGTGGTTCCTCAGCAGTCGTTCTGGACGTGGGGCGGTGACGCCGGCCGGCCGGAGGGCGATTGACGGGAGAGGTTATACGTAAAACGTCGGCGCTGCCAAACCGTCTGGCCCGCCGCGGCACGGCGTAGGCCGGTGGTCCTGCGGCCGTGGGCGGAGGCGCGGCGGCCGGGCGTCCGCTAGCGTCCCCGCGCATGAGGATCACGGCTCCGCCGCGCGGCCCCGAGCGGCGCAAGCAGGACGTACTGGCCCGGCTGGAACGGGAGACGGACATCTGGGTGGCCACGGCGGACGCGGACGGACTGCCCCGCCTGGTCGCGCTGTGGTTCGTGTGGCACGGGGAGTGCCTGTGGCTGTCCACCCGGCTCGCCAACCCCACCGGCCGCGATCTCAGCGGCGGCGGCCGGGCGTCAGCTCAGCGGCTTGTCCAGCACCGCCTTGCGGTGGCTGAACGTCTCGATCGAGTAGCGGCCGTGGTAGCTGCCCATGCCGCTCTCGCCAACGCCGCCGAAGGGCAGGTCGGAGACGGTGAGATGGGCGAGCGGCAGGCCGTACCCGAGGCCGCCGGAGGAGGTCTCGGCGGCGAACCGCGCCCGCGTCTCGCCGGACTCGCTGAAGACGTACAGGGCCAGGGGCTTGTCCCGGTCGTTGACGAAGGCGATCGCCTCGTCCGGTCCGGCGACCGTGACGATCGGCAGGAGAGGACCGAAGATCTCCTCTCGCATCACCGGCGCCTCGGGGTCGACGTCGGCGAGCACCGTGGGGGCGATGTACTTCGCCGTACGGTCGCTGCCGCCGCCCACGACCACCCGGCCGGAGCCCAGCAGCCCGACGAGCCGGTCGAAGTGACGCTCGTTGACGATACGGCTGTAGGCGGGCGAAGCCGCCGGGTCGGGGCCGTAGACCGCCTCGACGGCACGGGCGAGCGCGGGTTCCAGTGCGGCGGCGGTCTCCGGATCGGTCAGGACGTAGTCGGGAGCGACGCAGGTCTGGCCGGCGTTGAGGAACTTGCCGCGCACCAGCCGGTCGGCGACCACGCCGAGGTCGGTGCCGCGGTCGACGAACGCCGGGGACTTGCCGCCCAGTTCGAGGGTGACCGGGGTGAGGTGCTCCGCGGCGGCGCGCATGACGATGCGGCCGACGGTGCCGTTGCCGGTGTAGAAGACGTGGTCGAAGCGCTCGGCGAGCAGTGCCGTGGTCTCCGGGACGCCGCCTTCGACGACGGCGACGGCGTCGGTGTCCAGGTAGGCGGGCAGCAGCCGGGCGAGGGCGGCGGAGGTGGCGGGGGCCAGCTCGCTCGGCTTGGCGACCACCGCGTTGCCCGCGGCCAGCGCGCCGACCATCGGAGCGAGCAGAAGCTGGGCCGGGTAGTTCCAGGGCGCGATGACGAGAACGACGCCGAGCGGGTCGTACTGCGTCCAGGCGCGCGCGTCGGCGCCGAGGTGCTCCGGCACCGGGGCCGGCTCGGGGCGCAGCCACTCGGTGAGGTGGCCGAGGGTGTGGTCGATCTCGCGGACGGTGAAGCCGATCTCCGTCCGGTGGGCCTCGGCGGCGCTCTTGCCCAGGTCGGCGTGGAGGGCGGCGGCCAGCTCCGGGCCGTTGTCGGTGAGCATCTCGCGCAGGCGGCGCAACTGGGCCGTGCGCCACTCGACGGGCTGGGTGCGGCCGGCGCGGAAGGCGGCGCGCAGCCGGGCCACGACGGCGGCGGGCTGCTCGGGGGCGGGGTGGTTCACGGTGCCTCGCTGGGGTGGTGCGCGCGGGCGGGACGGCCCGCGGATCTTGCCGGAAACAGTCAGATGTATGGGCCAACATTTCAGGTACCCAAATAATTTCCGCGATGTCTCCGGCACTGCGTCCCGCCGCCGCGGTACACCGGGCTGGGGCTGGACGACGCGGTGCTCCTGACGCGTCGGCGACGACCTGACGCGCGTGGCGACGACCAGGCGATCGTGGCCGGGGGCGGCCGTGCGGTGAGTCTCGGCGGTCCGGCCCGGCGGCTCGCCCGGGAAGGCATGGTCCCGCTGGTGCGGGGGCAGACGGCGCCGGTCCGGCGGGCCCGCCTGGTCTCGCCGGCCGCCGCCCCTCCGCCGTGACGGCGGGCTGCCGCCTTCCCGCCGGTGTCACGTCACCGGCGGGAACACTCCGGCCACCGTCCCCGGCGGCACGCGTCAGTCGTCGTCGCGGCTGGGGACGACCACGAGAAACGCGTCCGACTTCAGGTCCATGACGACGGTCGCGGGCTCACCCTCCGCGCGCCGCGCCGCCGCGTACTCCTCCGCCGGCCACGATCCGCGCGGAGCTCCCGCAGGAAACCGCTCCAACACCTTCGCGCCCATAGCGGCAGACACCTCCTGGATCGGCCATCGACTCCCACGACGTCTTGCGTACGAACCGCCTGCCCGGGATTGAGCCGGACATGTCGGGCCCGGCGGGGGTTCCGGCGGCAGGATGCCGGGAGTTCCGAAGAGGCGTCCTGGCCGCCGACGGACGGCGGCCGAGACCGTCCGGCGTGTGAGCGGGAGGCGGCCGGCTCGTCATCCGGCGGGATGGCGTCGTCGTGGAGCTGGTCGACGGCGATGTCGCCATCGTCGACCTGGTCGAGGCACCGGCCCGCTCCCAAGAGGACGCGCACGTGACTGACACACCGTCACCGGCAGACCGCCGTGCCCGCAAGGCGGGAGCCTGAATGGCTGACGCCACATCAGACGGACGGCCCCGCCTGCCCGGCACCGCCCCGCGACTGACACCCCGTCCTCCCGGACGGCCACCTGCCCGGGCGGCCGCCCCCGGCCCTCGTCACGCGGAGAGCGGAAACGTCACGGAAGGACGCACACCTCGACGCCCGCGCCCGGCACCGCCGGGCACCACCACCGGCGCCGCCCTCTCCGGTGGACCCTGAGGGTGCGGCACGCGCGACGGCTTCCGTCCGGAGCCCGGCGCCCTCACCGGCCGGATCGCGGCGTCACCCGGCGGGAGATCGCCGACACCCTCTCCGCGGGCCCACGGCGGGCGGTCGGCCCCCAGCCCGGCACCGAATCACCCCAGCACTACACATAAAGGAAAAATAAGAGCAGTATGGACTAGGCGGCGCGAACCGCATACCGCACCGGACGCGGTCGGCCCTGACAGCCAGAAGGAGACGACTCATGGCCAACGTCTCGCACACCAGAGGTGACATCACCAGCCACCCCGACGCCTCGGAGATGCGGGCACGCTACGACCGCGTGCTCGGCGGTCGCGATGTGGCGCTCGTGGACGGACCGGTGTTCCTGCTCGGTCTGTACTGTGCCGTGTCCCCGTGGATACTCCACTTCACGACGAGCCAGCCGGCGCTCGTGGCGCACAACCTGATCATGGGCATCGCGATAAGCCTGCTGGCCCTCGGGTTCACCAGGGCCCCGGAGCGCATGTACGGCCTGAGCTGGGCCATGTGCGCGATGGGCGTCTGGATGATCATCTCGCCGTGGATCGTCGGCAACGATCCGGACGCCGGCGTCGTGTGGAACAACATCGTGATCGGTGCCCTCGCGATCATCCTCGGAGCCGTGTGCGCCGCTACAGCGGCGAAGAGCGTCCGCAAGCCATAGGGGGACGGCCCCGGCAGGCCGCGGGACGCGGTCACACCGGCGGGCCCCGTCAGGAAAGGAACACGCGCAGGCCGGCCCGGTCCGACCGGACCGGCCTGCGCGTGTGTTCCGCGCCGCGTGCCCGTCACAGCCGGGACACCACCTGCCTGATCACACGTCAACGTCACGTCCGTGACTCCGCTCCGCCGCCCCGTCCCGCCGCCCCCGGCGGGACGGGGCGGCGTCTTCCGGAGTGTCCGCGCCGCCGGGGGGCACACGGAGTGCTGCGGGGGTTCGCGACGAGAAGGGGCGGAGATGGAGATCGACGGAATCGTCAGCGCCATCGTGATCGGCATAGTCATCGGCATCCTGGGCCGACTCGTGGTCCCGGGCCGCCAGCGCATCGGCGTTCTGTGGACCATCGCCGTCGGCATCGTGGCGGCGCTGATCGGGTCCGCGATCGCCGCCGCGTTCGACGTCGCCGACACCCGCGGCGTGGACTGGATCGAGTGGCTCGTCCAGATCGGCCTCGCCGCGCTCGGCGTGGCCGCGCTGGACCGGGCACGCGCGCGCCGCTGAGCCCACCCGAACGGGGTGAGGAGCCCCCCCCCGGGGCCAGAGGATCGCCACGGGTGGCCCACCCGCCGGGACGACGGCGGGCGGGCCGCCCGCCGTCGTCCCGGGCGTCAGCCTCCGGTCAGGCGGAACGGGTGCCCGACCGGGTCGATGAGCACCCGCCATCCGCCCTCGCCGGGCTGGTGCCCCGGCTTCGTGGCTCCCGGTTCCACGAGCCGGGCCTCGGCCTCGTCGAGGTCGTGGCCTCGAAGTCCAGGTGGATCTGCTGCGGCACCATCCCGCCGGGCCAGGTCGGGGCCGGTGGCCGCCGACCGCGCTGGAATCCGGGGAAGAGCCCCTCCTCGCCCGTCAGGCCGGCGAAGTCGACGTCCGAGGCGGGGTGCGGCCGCGGCCCGGTGGCCCGCCGGTAGAACTCGGCCGGCGCCAGCGGATCGGCGCAGTCCAGGGTGATCGCCGACAGCCTCATCCGCGGGGGCATCGCGACTCCGCACTCCGTGGCCGCGGCCGTGCCGCGGCGTGTGGGACCCGCACGGCGTCACACCCTAGTGATCACCCCCGGCCGCGCCCCGAACGGTCCGCCCACGCCCCCGTTCCGCCCGCCGGGAGGGCCCTCTCGCGTGCGCGCGGAGCGCGGGGCACCTGCCGACGGGACATCCCGTGCGGCCCCAGGCGTAGTCTTCCGCCGCGGAGAACCACCTCGCTGGAAAGGACCGAACGCCATGGTCGTGAAGGACACCGAACTGCCGCTGCTGCGCCGCTGCGTCGAACTGGCGGCCCAGGCACTGGAGGCGGGGGACGAGCCGTTCGGTTCGGTCCTGGCCGGCGCGGACGGCACGGTGCTCGCCGAGGACCGCAACCGGGTGTCGTCCGGTGACCACACACGGCACCCCGAGCTCGAGCTGGCCCGCTGGGCCGCCGCCCACCTGAAGCCCGCGGAGCGGGCGGCCGCGACCATGTACACCTCGGGCGAGCACTGCCCGATGTGCGCGGCCGCGCACGCCTGGGTGGGTCTCGGGCGCATCGTGTACGTCGCTTCCTCGGAGCAGCTTTCCGCGTGGCTCGCGGAGCTGGGGGTGCCCGCTCCGCCGGTGCGGACGCTGCCGGTCCGGGAGATCGCGCCGGGCGTCGCCGTGGAGGGCCCGGTACCCGAACTGGCCGAGGAGGTCCACGCCTTGCACCGCCGCTACCACGCCGGCCGGGGCTGACGCCGGCTGGTCCCGTCCGCCCCGGCCCGCACCGGCGCCGTGACGTCTGCGGCCGGTCCGTGTCACCCGTCCGCCCGGGCGGAACCGCCGGCCCGGCGCGGCTCCGCCCGGGACGAGCGCGGCCCCGCCGGGCAGGACGGGCGGGACGCGGACCGCGCCCGTCTCGGCCAGGGACACCCCGGGCCGCGGCGGGGCGGCGTGCGTCACCCGGCGCACGCCGGGAGCGTCACGGTCACCACGCCGGACGCGGCGCGGCGGGACAGGGTAAGGCACTCGGCACCGTCCCGTTCGTCCGGAGGCGTGGTTTCCGGGGGCCGTCTATGGTGAGCCCAAGGCGCCGCTCTCCGGTCCGCGACGGGGCGCCCCTGGAGGCATCGATGCTGGCCAAGCTGTCGACCCGCTCCTCGGTCCGGCGCTGCGCGGTCACCGGCACGCTCGGGCTGGCCCTGCTGGGCGCGGGCCTGCCCGCCGTGGCCCGGGACGGCACCGAGCCGGGCCTGTCCCGGTTCTACGACCAGAAGGTCCGGTGGTCGGCGTGCGAGGGCACGGACGCGCCGAAGGACCTGCGGTGCGGGAAGGTCACCGTCCCCCTCGACTACGCCCGCCCCGAGGCGGGGACCCTCGACCTGGCCCTGGCCCGCTACGAGGCCACCGGTGATTCGAGGGGGTCGGTCCTGCTGAACTTCGGCGGCCCGGGTGGTTCCGGCGTCAGCGAACTCGCCTCCGGCGGCAAGGACTTTCTGCACCTGACCAACGGCTATGACGTGGTGGCCTTCGATCCCCGGGGCGTCGGCAGGTCCTCGCCGGTCTCCTGCGGTGAGGGCTCCGTCGAGATCCTGGAGGCGACGGACGGGGACGGGGAGGACGGTGACACGCGGGAGGTGCTGCGGCGACTGCGGAACGCCGTGGCCAAGTGCGCGCGGCACTCGGGCCCCGTCCTGCCCCACATAGGCACCGTCAACGCCTCACGGGACATGGACGTGATACGCCAGGCACTCGGTGACGACAAGCTCAACTACCTGGGCTTCTCCTACGGAACCCGGCTCGGCGCGGTCTACGCGGCCCAGTTCCCCGGCAGGGTCGGGCGAATGGTGCTGGACGGCGTGGACACACTGACGGAGCCGCTGCCGGTGCAGGCCCTGGCCGGCGCGCAGGGGCAGCAGAGGGCGCTGGAGAACTTCATCGACTGGTGCACGGAGGACATCGCCTGCCCGTTCGGCCAGGACGCGCGGGACGCGCGGGAGCAGGTCGCGCAGCTGGTCGCCTCGCTCGACGACGACCCCGTGCCCACGGCCTTCGGCGACAGGTTCACCGGGCAGGACCTGGTGGGCGCGATCGGGCAGGCCCTGTACAGCAGGGAGATGTGGCCCCTGCTGCAACGAGCTCTCGCGCAGCTGGTCGAGGACGGCGACACACGCGCCCTGGAGGGCTTCCTCTCCGGCGGTGTCGCGTTCCCCGTCCGGCAGGAGGGCCGCACCCGCGACACCGACGGCGGTCTCGTCGACGAGGAGGACGTGCCCCTCGACAACCTGCCCGCCGCGCTGACGGCGATCAACTGCGCGGACGACCCGGACCGGCCGACCGCCGCGCAGGTCACCCGCTCGCTCGGGCGGCTGCGGGCCGCGTACCAGAAGGCCTCACCGGTCTTCGGCCGGTACCGGCTCACCCAGGTGCTGATGTGCTACGGCCGCCCCAAGGGCACCGATTTCATCCGCGAGAAGGTCAAGGACGTCGACACGCCGAAGATGCTGCTCGTCGGCACGCGCGGCGACCCGGCGACGCCGTACCGGTGGACGGTGGAGACGGCCGAACGGCTCGGCGACGCGGCCGTGGTGCTCGACAACCGCGGCGAGGGCCACACCGGGTACGCGTCCTCCAAGTGCGTGCACCGCAAGGTCGACGCCTTCCTGCTGTTCGGCTCCCTGCCGCCCACCGGCAGCTCGTGCGGCTCCGAGGACGACGGCGTGGGAAGCACCGGTGAATGAGGCGGGCGGGCGGCACGGCGCCCCGTAGGAAGCCTGAAGGGGGCATGAGCCGACATCCCCCTCTCCCTTCCCGGTGCGGCGCGCACCCGCGCCGCACCGGCCGGGCTCGGGGCCGGGCCCGTCAGCCGAGCGAGATCTCCGGCTTGTAGAGGTCGATCCACTGCGCCAGGTCGAGGGCGCGTTCCAGGCCGCGCCGGGCCGCCTGCGTGTTCAGGGGCGCGTCGCGGTGGGCGGCCTGCCGGAGGCGCTCGGGGTCGACGAGGTCGAAGACCGGGTGGCCGGGCCGGGCGAGCAAGTCCCTGACCTGGTCCTTGAGCGCGGCTGCGTACTCGGGGTCCTGCGTGGACGGATAGGGGCTCTTGACCCTGTCGTAGACGGACTTGGGCAGCAGGTCCGCGGTCGCCTCCCTGAGCAGGCTCTTCTCCCGGCCGTCGAAGGACTTCAGAGCCCAGGGCGTGTTGTAGACGTACTCGACGAGCCGGTGGTCGCAGAACGGGACCCGGACCTCCAGGCCCACGGCCATGCTCGCGCGGTCCTTGCGGTCGAGCAGGATCCGTACGAACCGGGTCAGGTGCAGGTGGCAGATCCGCCGCATCCGGTACTCGAAGTCGCTCTCGCCGTCCAGGCGCCGGATGCCCGCGACGGCGGTGCGGTAGCCGTCGGCGACGTACGCCGCGAGGTCCAGGGCCTTGGCCAGGTCGGGGCGCAGGACGCCGACGTCGTCGCCGAGGTGGCGGCCGAGCCGCGGCAGCCAGGGGAAGGTGTCGGCGCTGCGGGCCTCCTCGTCGAAGAACTGGAGGTATCCGCCGAAGACCTCGTCGGCGGACTCGCCGGACAGGGCGACGGTGGAGTGCTCGCGGATGGCCCGGAAGAGCAGGTACAGCGAGGTGTCCAAGTCGCCGAAGCCGACGGGCAGGTCGCGGGCCCGCAGCACCTTCGCCCGGACCTCGGGGTCGGCGAGGGCCTGGGCGTCCAGGACGATGTCCTGGTGGTCGGTGCCGGCGGAGCGGGCCACGTCGTGGACGAAGGGCGTGTCGGGGGTGCCGCGCAGTTCGTCGGCGACGAAGTTCTCGGCCTGGCCGGCGAAGTCGACGGCGAAGCTGCGGACCTTCTCGCCGTGCTCGGCGAGCTGCCGGGCGGCGAGCGCGGTCATGGCGGAGGAGTCCAGGCCGCCAGAGAGCAGCGTGCAGCGGGGCACGTCGGCGACGAGCTGGCGGCGCACGATGTCGTCGAGGAGCGAACGGACCCGGGCGATCGTGGCGTCGCGGTCGTCGGTGTGCGGCCGGGTGTCCAGCTCCCAGTAGACCCGGTGGCGCATCCCGGAGCGGTCGACGGTGACGACGGTGCCCGGTTCGACCTCGTGCATACCGTCCCAGACGGCGTGGCCGGGCGTCTTGATCAGGCTGAACAGTTCGCGCAGCCCGTCCAGCCGCACCCGGCACCGCGCCAGCGGGTTGGCGAGGATCGCCTTCGGTTCGGAACCGAACAGCACGCCGTCGGCGGTCGGGTGGTAGTAGAACGGCTTGATGCCCATGCGGTCGCGGATCATGACGAGCTTGTCCGCCCGGCCGTCCCAGACCGCGAAGGCGTACATGCCGTTCAGGCGTTCGGCGACCGTGTCACCCCATTCCAGGTAGCCGCGCAGGACGACCTCGGTGTCGGAGTCGGTGGTGAAGTGGTGACCCCGGCCGGTCAGTTCACGGCGCAGCTCGGTGAAGTTGTACGCCTCTCCGGAGTAGACGATCGCCACGGTGCCGTTCGGGGTGGCGGCCGTCATCGGCTGACGGCCGCCGGGCAGGTCGATGATCGCGAGCCTGCGGTGACCGAGAGCCGCCGGGCCCTCGCTCCAGATGCCGCGATCGTCCGGGCCCCGGCAGGCCATCGTCTCGGTCATCGCGTCCAAGGTCGCGGCCTCGGAGCGCAGGTCGCGGCCGAAGGAGACCCAGCCGGTGATGCCGCACATGCTCTACCTCCCTGGCTCCGGCCCGGCGGGTTCCGTCGTCGCCCCGCGTTTTCGCAGCCGCGACCGAAAACCGGCCAACCCGGTTGTATGTAACACCTATCTCGGTGAGCGTGCGACATGCGAGTGTGTGACGTCAATATGGACGTAACGCGCCCGTCATCCCCACCCTGCGACTTTTGGTCGTACTTTGCAGTCGCGATACCTTGACTCCGCGACATGTACGGCGTTCACCGTCAGAGACCGGCCATCGGCAAAAACTCCTTCAACATCCCGTGCAGCCCTCTTCACACGGGCCGGCTCGGCGGGCCGTACGGCCCGTGCCGGCAGCGTGGGCGCGCGGGGCCGCCCCTTGACGACCATGGAATCCTGGTCGTCGTGGGCCCGTCCGACCGGTCAGGCGCCAGGCGAAAGGGGCCATGGAGTATGGCGGAAGTGCTGGGCGTCGCCGTTGTGGGGGCGGGGCACATGGGAGCCGACCACGTACGGCGGCTCGACCGGGTGGTGAGCGGAGCCAGGGTCGCCGCGGTCGCCGATCCCGATGCCGAGCGGGCGAAGGAAGCGGTGGCCGGCATCGACGGCGTCTTCGTGCACACGGACACCGAGGCCGCGCTCGACGCTCCCGGTGTCGAGGCCGTCCTGATCGCCTCCCCCGGCCCCGCCCACGAGGAGGCCCTGCTCGGCGCCTTCGCGCGAGGGCTGCCGGTGCTGTGCGAGAAACCGATGGTGCCCGGCTCCGAAGGCGCGCTGCGCGTGGTGGAGGCGGAGGCGCGGCTGGGCCGGCGGCTGGCGCAGATCGGTTTCATGCGGCGCTACGACACCGAGTACCGGCGGCTGAAGTCCCTGCTCGACAGTGGGCGCCTGGGCCGCCCGCTGATGCTGCACTGCACCCACCGCAACGTCTCCTCCCCGCCGGATTTCACCTCCGCCATGCTGATCGAGAGCTCGGTGTCGCACGAGATCGACGCGGCCCGCTGGCTGCTCGGGCAGGAGCTGACCGCGGTGACCGTGCTGCGGCCCCGGCCCTCCGCGGGCGCGCCCGAGGGGCTCGCCGACCCGCAGTTCGCGTTGTTCGAGACCGAGCGGGGCGCGCTGGTCGACGTGGAGGTCTTCGTCAACTGCGGTGTCGGTTACCAGGTTCGGTGCGAGGCGGTCTGCGAGGCGGGCAGCGCCCGGATCGGGGACGCGCACACGATGGTGGTGACGGCGGCGGGCGGCGCCTGCGAGGAGGTGGCGCGGGACTATCTCGTGCGGTTCGCCGACGCCTACGACCGCGAGGTGCAGTCCTGGGTCGACGCCTCCCGCCGGGGCCGCGTCACCGGGCCCGGCACCTGGGACGGGTACGCGGCCGCCGTGGTCGCCGAGGCCGGCGTCCGCTCCCTGGAGAGCGGTGCCCGGGTCACCGTCGAGCTCGCCCCGCGCCCCGGGACCGGTCCCGCCCGGTAGGACCACGGCGCGGAAATCCGTGCCGTGACCGCGAACCTCTGCCGGGTCGGGGGCCGGTGATCGATGCGAGGGCGCGACTCCCTCCGATGGCGGTACGGTCCTGCCATGTCCGCACCAGCCGAGATCGGCCCCTCCCAGTCCCCCGTCACCGCCGACGACCTCGACCTCGCCGTGCGACTCGCCGTGGCCGCCCTGCGCGAGGCCCCTCAGGCCGCGTGGCGACGGAAGGCCGGCGCGCTGGAATGGGACTGCTGGGAGACCGTCGAGCACCTCAGCGACGATCTCTTCGCCTACGCCGCGCAACTCGGCCCGAGGACGCCTCCCCTGGACGGCGAGGTGCCCTTCGTGTGGGAGAGCCGGCGGCCCGGCGGTCCGGCGAACGCGGTTCACGCCAGCCGCGCGGCGGGACCCGCCGGCCTGGTGCAGGTCCTGGAAGCGTGCGGCGCGCTGCTGGTCGCCATGGTGCGCACGGCACCACCGCAGACCCGCGCTCACCACGTCTTCGGCGTCTCGGACCCCGAGGGCTTCGCCGCGATGGGGATCGTGGAGACCCTGGTGCACACGCATGACCTGGCACAAGGGCTCGGCCTCGAATGGAGTCCCCCCGATGATCTGTGCGCGCGAGTGCTCGCCCGGCTGTTTCCGCGGGCACCGTCCTCCACGGATCCCTGGCCCACCCTGCTGTGGGCGACCGGACGGGGCGAGCTGCGGGGGCGCCCTCGCCTGACCGCATGGCGATGGGACGGCACACCCCGGGCCCGGTAGTGCCTCGGAACTCACCGAGGGCCAAGACCGCCCCCGCGAGCCGCCGGCCGCAGCGCGGGAACAGAGGTCCGGCGAACGTCTGGACGACTCCGTGCTCGACTCGCCGACTGGGGCGAGTCTCGTACGGCGGCTACGGCTTGAACGACCATCACAGCGCGCGATCCGCCCGTGGGGGATCGGTCCGCGAAGACGGTGGCATATGCCAGAAGCACCACCGTATCGTGTGTTGCCAAATCCCTTACAGGCGGTGGCGGGCTGTGCAACAGTCGTAAAGGTCCCTCCGCCCCCTGGGTCACGCCTCGGTCGTCCCGTCTGCTCAACGGAGTCCGTCATGCCGTCCTCCCTCTTCGCGGACCGCCCGTCCGCCCAGCCGCCCGGGCGCGGCGCGGTCGAGGCGCTGATCTCGCAGGCGCGGCGGCTCAAGGGCGACGTGGACGCCGTCCGGCGCGACACGCGGCACAGGGAACCGGGACTCCGGGGACGCTGGCAGCGCGCCCTGTACGACCTCGCGCTGCACCAGCTCGACGACCTCGACGAGCACTTGGCACAGTTGCGGGACGGACCGCTGCCCGCACCGCCGGCCGCCCGGGACACCTTGCGCGCACCGGCCCGGTCTGCCCCCGGATCCCCGCTCGGCCGGGTCGGCAGCGCCGAATGGAACCTGCTGACCGATGCGGCCGAGTGGTCGGGGGAGCTGTACCGGATCCTCGGACGCGACCCGTCCACTGCCCCGCTCACCCTCGACGAGCTGCCCTCGCTGGTGCTCACCGAAGACCGGCCGACGCTGACCGCGATGGTCACGGACTGCCTCGTCGACGGACGGCCGATCGACGGGGAGTTCCGCGTCGTACACCCCGACGGAGCCGTACGGACCGTGCACATGAGGGGCGAGCCCGTGCTCGACGCCGACGGCGGCACCGCGTCGATGTGGGCGGTGCTGCGGGACGTCAGCGAGCTGCGCCGCGGCCTGCGTGTGGTGAGCGAGACCCGTGACTCGCTCCGGCACGACGGGCGGCGGACGCGGTCCGGGTACCGGGCCGCGGTCGAGCCGCAGGAGGCCGGGCCGCTCCGGCACGGCTCCCTGCGGCTCCCGCGCCGGGGCGGCCGGGACGTGGAGGTCGCCGTCGGCTGCTTACCGTCGCCGGCGGGCGCGCCGGACGGTGCGTGGTGCGACGCCCTCCCCCTCCCCGGCGGCGAGACCCTGCTCGGGGCCGGCGACCTGGCCTGGTCCGGCGCCGGCGAGGGCACGGCGACGCTGCTCGGCGCCCTGCGCGGCATGGCCCTGGCGGGCGCCCCGCCGGCCGAACTGCTGACCCTGCTGGACCGGCTGCTCGGCGCCGCCGCCCCACCGGCCGCCCTGACCGGCGCGGTGTGCTGCCGCTACCGGCCCGAGACCCGCACCCTCGAGTGGGCACGCACGGGCCACCTCGCACCGCTGCTGTTCCGTGCCGGGACGGGGCGCAGGCTGCTCGCGCCCACCACCGCGTCGAGGCAGGCCGGGGAAACCCTGCAAGCGGGCGATGTGCTGCTGCTCCACACCGCGGGACCGGGGCCGCGGCACGGCGGCGGCGCCGCCGCCGACCCGCTCCTCGCCCTGGCCCCGCACCTCGCCACCGCCCGCACCGCGCAGGAGGGGCTGCGGACGGTCGTGGACCGGTACGGCGGCCTTGGACCCACGGTGGGCGCCCACCTGCTCGTCGCCAGGGTCATGCCGTAGGCCGGCCGGGCGCGCCATTGCCTAGGCCGGTGCGCTCCGGCCGCCCCGCCCCCTCTCCTTGGGCAGCGCCAGCTTGATCTCCTCTCGCAGCTCCTGGATTCTCGGGTAGTCGGCGTACTCGGCGGTGAGGCGGTACATCTGGCGCAGCCGGTCCCAGGTGCGGCGCGAGGAGTTGGAACCCATCGACATCAGGGCGAGGCGCGCGTAGCGGTCCGCCTGTTCGGGATCGTCGGCGATGAAACAGGCGGAAGCCATCGACAGATGGTCGAAGATCTTCGACCGCTCCCGTCCGTCGACCCGCAGGGCCAGCGCCTTCTCCGCGTAGTACTGGGCGTGCACGGCCGCGCCCGGCTCGAACTCCGCCAGCGTGCGGTAGGCGAGCGCCTGCATGCCGTACAGGTCCTCGTCCCGGAAGGTCTGCATCCAGTCCGGCGGCTCCGTGTCGTTCCTGTCGGAGGCGAAGAGGTCCTCCGCCCGTCCCAGGGTGCGGCGCATCGCCTGCCCCTTGCCCATGGATGCCTGCGCCCAGGCCTCGATGGTGTGGAACATCGCCCGGGTGCGGGGCAGCAGCTGGTCGCCGGAGCCGGACTGGGCGAGCTTCATCAGGTGCAGGGCGTCGTCGGGCCGGCCCAGGTGCACCATCTGCCGGGCGGCCCGGGACAGCGCCTCACCGGCGCGGGGCCGGTCGCCGCCCTCCCGCGCGGCGTGCGCGGCGATGACGAAGTACTTCTGCGCCGTGGGCTCCAGGCCGACGTCGTGCGACATCCACCCGGCGAGGACGGCGAGGTTGGCGGCGACACCCCACAGGCGCCGCTGGAGATGGGGTGGATGCCGGTAGGCGAGCATGCCGCCCACCTCATTGAGCTGGCCCACCACCGCCTTGCGCTGGAGACCGCCGCCGCGGGCGGCGTCCCAGGCGCGGAACACCTCGACCGAGCTCTCCAGTTCCTCGATCTCCTGTGATCCGATGGGGGCGGCCTCGTAGCGGTCGTACCCAGCGGGGTCGGCGGCGTGCAGAGGGTCGTAGAGGTCGGGAGCGTCGGCAGCCAGGGCCGGATCGGTGCGCAGCCAGTCGTGCATGGCACTGCCGAGTGCGGATCCCGGGGTGAGTGCGGAACCCGCGGTGAGCGCGGCGCCCGCGCCCACCAAGCCGCGTCGGTTGAGCATGAGGTCCATTCCCGTGAATTCGGTGAGAACCTCGGCGGTCCGTTCGGGCGCCCACGGCACTCCGTCGGGATGCTCGCTCCCGCCGCCCTGCCGTTTCCCCGCGCGCCCGTGCCGTACCAGACCGAGGTCCTCGATGGTCACGACACGGCCGAGACGCTCGGTGAACAGAGCCGCCAGCACTCGCGGCACCGGATCACGGGGTATCTCCCCCATGTCGATCCAGCGCCGGACCCGCGAGGTGTCGGTCGCCAGCTGCGGGTGGCCCATGGCCGTCGCCTGCCGGTTGACCAGCCGCGCGAGCTCGCCCTTGGACCAGCCGGCCAGGCCGAACAGGTCCGCGAGCCGGGTGTTGGGTTGTCCGCTCACATCAAGCCCCCAGGTTCTCGGCTGACTTGACAGTAGCCCCGGCAAAGTTGCCGGGCGACTATTCGCCAGGGTTCGCCAGGGTGCGCCAGATGGTGTGCCAGGGCTGTTCGGGTGTCAGGTAGGAAAGCGCCACCCCGACCCGGCCGCCGCAGGGGCATTCCCCAGGGTGCTTCTGCGGCGGCCGGGCCGGGTGTGCGACGTTCAGGCAGGCACAGCAGGCACACGAAGGGATCTGTCTCGCCCATGTACGCAGCATCGTCCTCCGTGTCCGCCCCGCCCCGGCCGCTGCACCGCCCGGCGGGCGGCGGACCCTATCTCGCCCCCGCGCGCCCGGCGGCCCCGGTCCTCGGGACGGGCAGGCTGCGCGCCACGGGGCCCGGCACCCAACCGCTCAGCGGGAGAATCGACTTGTCCGGCCCTCAGGGCGCTCAGCTGCGGACGGCGATCGCCGCGGTGCACCGGATCTGCCCGGAGTTCTCCCCGGTGCAGGTGCTGCGCCGCAGCGGACGGTATGTGCTGCTGGTCGGTACGACCGGACGCAGCACGGCCGTCGCCAAGTGTTTATTGGACCACTCCCCCGCCTGGGCGGAGCGGATCCGCCACGAAATAGCGGCCTACCGCTCCTTCGTCCGGCACCGCCCGCCGGTCCGGGTTCCGAGGCTGATCGCGGCGGACCCGGACCACGGCACCCTCGTCATCGAGCGGATGCCGGGGCGGGCGGCGGCGCTCCAGCGGCACCCGGCACAGGCGCCGCAGCGGGCGGACATCAAGGCGGCACTCGGAGCCATCTGCCGGCTGAACAGCTGGCGCCCCCCGGCGGGCACGTTCGACGCCCCGCTGGACTACGCGGCGCGGATCTCCCGGTATCACGAGCTGGGGCTGCTCACCGACCGGGACCTGGGCGACTTGCAGAAGCTGCTGCACGGCATCGCCCACGCGGCCGGGCGCCAGGGCATGGGCCAGTTCTGCCACGGCGACGCTCTTCTGTCGAACATCCTCCTGTCACCGGCCGGTCCAGTGCTGGTGGACTGGGAGCACGCGGGGTGGTACCTGCCGGGCTACGACCTGGCGACGCTGTGGTCGGTGCTCGGGGACGCGCCGCTGGCCCGGCGGCACATCAGCCAGATCGCGCAGTCGGCGGGCCCCGCCTCGCGTGATGCCTTCCTGGTGAACCTGATGCTCGTCCTGACCCGCGAGATCCGCACCTACGAGACCGCCGTGCAGCGTTCGATGCACGGCACGACCCCGGCGGCACCGGGCACGGCCCACCCGGGTGCTGCGCCGACCGGCGAGGAACAGCGGCTGCTGCTGCGGCGGCTGCACGACGACTGCCAGCTGGCCCGGAGGGCCGTGCGCGCGGCGGTCGGCACTCGCTGACGGGGACGCGAGGGTCCGCGATGCGCCCGGCCGGACAGGGGCGCACCGCGGACTTTCGTGTGTCAGGGCCCGGGCCGGAACCACCGGTGTACGCCATCGACGCCCCGCAGGCCCGAGGGCGCCCCGCCGCGAAACCCGCCCCTTTCCCCGCCCGCACGGGAAACCTCCCGAGCACAGGCGTGATTGACGGATCGCCGGGCCGCCGGTACCACTGACCCAGCCCGGCCCGCACACCCCGCCACGCCCGACCGTCCCAGGAGGCCGCATTGCGAGGTCCCGTCGCCGACGCCGGCTCCGCCCCCGCCCTCAGACATCCGCGCCGCGCGGCCCGCGCCGTGGCCGCCGCGGCCCTGCTGCTGCCGCCGTTGCTGGCCGCGGCCCCGTCCGGCGCCCGTCCCGCCGAGGACGGCCGCCTCCAGCGGGCCTTCGCCGCGGCGGCCGCCGAGTACCGCGTACCGCAGAGCGTGCTGCTGGGCGTCTCCTACCTCCAGTCCCGCTGGGACGCGCACGGCGGTGCCCCGAGCGTGACCGGCGGCTACGGCCCGATGCACCTCACCGACGCCCGCACCGCGCTTGCAGAAACGTCACATCACAACGACGGCACCGAGGATCCGCGCGGCGACGACGCCCGCGCCCCGCTGCACCCGCGGCCCTCCGCGCCGGACGCCGACGCCCTGCCGGCCCGGCTGGGGACCCTGCTGAAAGCGGCGGAGCTGACCGGGCTCAGCGCCGAGGCGCTGCGGACCGACCCGGCCGCCAACGTGGCGGGCGGGGCCGCGCTGCTCGCCGCCGCCCAGCGGGAGCTGGGCGAGCCGCCGAGCGCGGACCCGGCGCACTGGTACGGGGCGGTGGCCCGGTTCTCGGGCGCCGACGACTCGGCGACGGCGGCGGCGTACGCCGACGACGTGTACGAGGTGATCCGCGCGGGCGAGCGGCGCACCACGGACGCCGGTCAGCGGGTCGAGCTGCCGGCCCGGCCGGACCTGGCACCGGACACCGCCCAGCTCGCGGGCGCGGGCCTGCGCGCCCCCTCCGCCGCCGGCACCGAGTGCCCGAGGACGGTGTCCTGCGAGTGGATACCGGCACCGTACGAGGAGTTCGGGGATGGCGACTACGGCAACCACGACCTGGCCGAGCGGCCCGTCTCCCCGTCCATCCGGTACATCGTCGTCCACGACACCGAGGGCGCCTGGGACGGCGTGCTGAACATGGTGCGGGACCCCACCTACGTGTCGTGGCACTACACGCTGCGGTCCACCGACGGGCACATAGCCCAGCATGTGAAGGCCGAGGACGTGGCCTGGCACGCGGGCAACTGGTACGTCAACGCCCACTCCATCGGCCTGGAACACGAGGGTTTCCTGGCGGAGCCGGACGCCTGGTACACCGAGGCGATGTACCGCTCCTCGGCCCGGCTGGTGAAGTACCTGGCCAGGAAGTACGGCATCCCGCTGGACCGGCAGCACATCCTGGGCCATGACAACGTGCCCGGCCCGACCGCCGGGACGATACCGGGCATGCACACCGACCCGGGCCCGTACTGGGACTGGCGGCACTACTTCCGGCTGCTGGGCCGTCCGTTCGAGCCCGGCGCGGGCAGGCACGCGGACCTGGTGACGATCCGCCCCGACTACGCCCGCAACCGCCCCGAGTACACCGGCTGCGCGGTCCGGGGCGAGCCGTGCGCGTCGCACGGCTCCAGCGCGGTACGGCTGTACGCGGACCATGACGTCAAGGCCCCGCTCATCAGGGACGCCGGCCTGGGCACGGCCCCGACGACCGGGGTGAACGATCTGTCCTCGCGGGTGTCGACCGGCCAGCAGTACGCGGTCGCCGACCGGTGGGGGGACTGGACGGCGATCTGGTACCTGGGCCAGAAGGCATGGTTCCGCAACCCGGCGAAGCACCCGGTGGCGGTGCCCGCGGCGGGCCGGACGGTGACGCCTCGGGCGGGCCTGGAGAGCGTCCCGGTCTACGGGCGGGCCTACCCGGAGAAGGCGGCCTACCCGGCGGACGTGCCCGCCCAGGCGGTGACGCCACTGCCGTACAGGCTGCCCGAGGGGCAGAGGTACGTCGTCGGGGACGAGGTGCCCGGCGAGTACTACTACGCGGTCACCTTCACCCCCGACGCCCACCGGACGGTGATCGGCGAGGACCTGTACTACCAGATCCAGTTCGGCCACCGGGTCGCGTTCGTGCGGGCCGCCGACGTACGAGTCGTTCCCTCGGGCGCGTAGGGGGGGCCGGTCTCAGCCCTGCTGGAAAAGCTCCGCCGGGAGCGGCTTCAGCAGGGCGTACAAGTCGTCGGTGATGGGGCGGTCCCAGGCGGCGATGGTCACCAGGACGTTGTCGCTGCGGTCGAACTGCACGCAGGAGATCCGGCCCTCGGAGAGCTTCAGGCGACGCACGATCAGCAGGTTGTCGCCCTGCATCACCGGCACGTCCTCGGTGCCGACGACGGTCACCTCCTCGTCGTTCTCCAGGGCCAGCAGCAGCTGGGCCACCTCGAAGGGGACCTGCCCCTCGGGGAGGTCGCGGGCCGGGGAGCCCTCCGGCAGATTGCCGATGATCATGGCGGGACCGCGGCCGCCGAACAGGTCGTACCGCAGGAAGACACCCTGGCAGCTGCCGTCGGGGGCGGGCAGCAGCCCGGCGCCCAGATTGCCGGGCCAGTCGCCCGGGTCCATGGCCAGTACGTCGAAGTCGGGCCCGGCGGGTGTGGCGCTGCGGCGGCGGAGGAACGACATGCCGCCATGGTACGTGCCCGGACCCGCCCCGTGGCGTGCGGGCGGCGCCCGATCGCGGCGCGCGCCCGGCCCCTCGCGGCGCCGGGCGGCGGCCACCGGTGACGGTGTCCTCTGCCGTCTCAGTCCTCCGGCGGTGCCGGCGGCACCACGGCGACCGGGCTCGCCGCGTGCAGCAGGACGGCCTGGGCGACGGAGCCCATCATGCGGGCGGGTGCCAGCAGGCGCCGCCGGTGGCGGCCCACGACGACCAGTTCGGCGTCCTTGGAGGCGGCGACGAGCCGGCCGGCGGCGTCCCCCGGTGTCACGTGCAGCTCGGTCCGGACGCCGGGGTGGCGTTCGCGGTGCGGGGCGAGGAAGCCCTCGGCGAGGCTGCGGGTCTCGCTCTCCACGGCGACCTGGTCGATCACCGGCGGCACGATCTGGGCGGGGGCTCCCCAGGGCTGCACGGGCCACGGGTAGGCGGCGACCACCTCCAGCCGGGCGTCGCGCAGGCCGGCCTCGGTGAAGGCGAAGGCGAGGGCGGCGTCGTCGGGGCTGTCCGCGTGCAGGCCGGCCACCACGCGCGGGCCGGGTTCCCGCGGCGCCTCCTCGTGCACCTCCCGTCCGGGGCGGGGCACCACGACGACGGGGCACTCGGCGTCGCGGGCGGCGGCGAGGCTGTTGGAGCCGAGCAGCAGACTGGCGAAGCCGCCGCGGCCCCGGGAGCCGAGCACCAGCAGTTCCGCCTCGGCGCCGAGGTCCGGCAGTACGGCACCGGGCACGCCGTCGGTGCCGGCGTACTCCGCGGCGCTGTCGCCGGCCCGTTCCCGCAGGTGGGTGCGGGCCCGTTCCAGCACCGGGTCGTCGCCGGGGTCCGGCGGCCCCGCGACCAGGACATCGGGCTGGGCCCAGGCGGCGTACTGCCGCACGTGCACCACCCGCAGCGGCGCCCGGCGCCTGCGGGCGGCGTCGAGAGCCCAGTCGAGGGCGCGCAGGCTGTCGTCCGACCCGTCGACCGCCGCGATGACCGGCAGGGTGCTCATGGGTTCCTCACCTCCGGGGGTACGCCTTCCCCCTCCCGGCCCAGCGTCGCTCAGGCCCCGGCCCGTGGAGGGTGCTCCCGGTCGCGTGTCCGGAAAATCGGCGAGAACACCCCCGGATCGGCGGTCGGCCGTACCGGCCGGCCGCGGCCCGGGTGCGTCAGGTGAGGTCGAACTCTCCCTCCCGCGCGCCGGAGACGAACGCGCCCCACTCGGCGGGGGTGAAGATCAGGGAGGGGCTCTCCGGGCGGGCGCTGTTGCGCATGGCGATGAAGCCCTCGACGAAGGCGATCTGGACATCCCCCAGGCCGCGGCTGCCGGACTGCCACTGCGCGTTGGTGAGGTCCAGTTCCGGCTTGTCCCAGCCCGTGAGCGGGCGCTGGTGGGTGATGCTCTCGGCCACGTCGGTGCTCCTCCCGAGTCGTCGTCCGCGGCCAGCCTAGCGATCGTCCCGGGGCGCCGACAGGCCACGTGAGGGGGAGCTTTCGGTCCGGCGGGCGGCCCCGTCCCGACGGCCCGGAGGGGTTCGTACGCCGCCTCGCCCGGCTGTCTGGGCGGGGAGCCTCCCGTAAAGGCGGGCGGCCGCATCCCGGTGGCGGGTGGCGGCCCGCGGCGGTACGCGACGGGCCGCGCCGCGCCGAGAAAACGCGCTCCGGGCTCTTGCTTCGCGCCCGCCGGGCTGGATTACTGATCTCCGGCACCTCGACCGAATGATCGGTCGTCCGTGATGAAGCGGTGGGTGAGGGAGGCGTCCGATGGCGGATGCGACGGCGGATCTGCTGGATGCCGGGGAACGGCTCGAGGCCGGCGCGCTGCGGGAGCTGCAGCTGGCCCGGCTGCGGTCGTCGCTGCGGCACGCCTATGACAACGTGCCGTTCTACCGGGAGTCGTTCGACGCGGCCGGGGTGCGCCCGGAGGACTGCCGTTCGCTCGCCGACCTGGCGCGGTTCCCGTTCACCGTCAAGACGGACCTGCGGGAGCAGTACCCGTACGGGATGTTTGCGGTGCCCCGGGAGCGAGTGCGCCGGATCCACGCCTCCAGCGGCACCACCGGGCAGCCCACGGTCGTGGGCTACACGGAGGGCGATCTGTCGGTGTGGGCGGACATGGTGGCCCGCTCGATCCGGGCGGCCGGCGGGCGCCCCGGGGACGTGGTGCACGTGGCCTACGGCTACGGGCTGTTCACCGGTGGCCTGGGCGCCCACTACGGCGCGGAGCGGCTGGGCTGCACGGTCGTCCCCGCGTCCGGGGGCATGACGGCCCGTCAGATCCGGCTGATCCAGGACCTCGGCCCGCGCATCATCATGGTCACCCCCTCCTACATGCTCACGCTCCTCGACGAGTTCGAGCGGCAGGGCGTGGACCCGCGCGGCACCTCGCTGCGGGTGGGCGTCTTCGGGGCGGAGCCGTGGACCGAGGAGATGCGGCGGGAGATCGAGGAGCGGTGCGCGATCGACGCGGTGGACATATACGGGCTGTCCGAGGTGATCGGCCCGGGCGTGGCGCAGGAGTGCGTGGAGACCAAGGACGGGCCGCACATCTGGGAGGACCACTTCTACCCCGAGGTCGTGGACCCGGTCACCGGTGAGGTGCTGCCGGAGGGCGAGGAGGGCGAGCTGGTGTTCACCTCGCTCACCAAGGAGGCGATGCCGGTGATCCGGTACCGGACGCGGGACCTGACGCGTCTGCTGCCGGGCACGGCGCGGGTGTTCCGGCGGATGGAGAAGGTCACCGGCCGCAGCGACGACATGGTGATCCTGCGCGGGGTGAACCTCTTCCCCACCCAGATCGAGGAGATCGTGCTGCGCACGCCGGGGGTCGCGCCCCACTTCCAGCTGCGCCTGACCCGGGAGGGCCGGCTGGACGCCCTCACCGTGCGGGCCGAGGCGCGTCCCGATGCCGGTCCGCGCGTCCGGGAGGCGGCGGCGCGGTCCGTCGCGGCGGCCGTGAAGGAGGGCATCGGGGTGTCGGTCGAGGTGGAGATCGTCGATCCGGAGACACTGGAGCGGTCGGTGGGCAAGATCCGCCGGATCGTGGACCTGCGGTCTCGTTAGCCGTCCGTGAAGCGCCGCCGCAGCTCCCGCTTGAGGATCTTGCCGCTGGCGTTGCGCGGCAGCTCGTCCACGAACAGGACGCGTTTGGGCGCCTTGAAGGCGGCGAGCCGCCCCCGGGCATGGGCGATGAGCTCGGCCTCGGTGACCTCGTGGCGCGGGACGACGACCGCCGTGACGGCCTCGATCCAGCGCTCGTCGGGCAGGCCGATCACGGCGGCCTCGGCGACCGCCTCGTGTGTGTACAGGGCATCCTCGACCTGCCGCGAGGCGACCAGGACGCCGCCGGAGTTGATGACGTCCTTCACGCGGTCGACGATCGTGTAGTAGCCGTCGGTGTCCCGCACGGCGAGGTCGCCGGAGTGGAACCAGCCGTCGCGGAACGCCTCCGCCGTCTCCTCGGGCTTGTCCCAGTACCCCTCGCACAGTTGCGGAGAGCGGTAGACGATCTCGCCGGGCGTGCCCGGGGGGACCTCCTTGCCGTCCTCGCCGACGACCCGGGCTTCGACGAAGAGCACGGGACGGCCGCAGGAGTCCATCCGGCCCTCGTGCTCGCCGGGTCCGAGGACGGTGGCGAGGGGGCCGATCTCACTCTGGCCGAAGCAGTTGTAGAAGGCGAGTCCGGGCAGGCGTGCGCGCAGCCGCTCCAGGACGGGCACCGGCATGATCGACGCGCCGTAGTACGCCTTGCGCAGCCCGCCGAGGTCCCGGGTGGCGAAGTCGGGCCGGTTCGCCAGGCCGATCCAGACGGTGGGCGGCGCGAAGAGAGTGTCGATGCGGCCGGACTCGATCAGGTCGAAGACCGTGTCGCCGTCGGGTGCGTCGAGGATGACGTTCGTCGCTCCGACGGCGAGGTAGGGCAGCAGGAAGACGTGCATCTGCGCCGAGTGGTACAGCGGCAGCGCGTGCGCGGGCCGGTCGCCCTCGCGCAGGTCGAGGGCGGTGAGGGCGCTGAGGTACTCGTGGACCAGTGCCCGGTGGGTCATCATCGCGCCCTTGGGCAGGGCGGTGGTGCCGGAGGTGTACAGCAGCTGGACCAGGTCTTCGGCGTCCGGTTCCGGGCCCTCGTGGGCGGGGGCCGTGGCCAGCCGCGCCAGCAGCGCGTCGCCGGAGTCCCGCAGCGGCAGGGTCCGTACACCGCCGGGGAGGCGGCCGGCCAGGCCGGGGTCGGCGAGGACCAGCGTGCTGCCGGACTGGCCGACGACGTAGGCGAGGTCGTCGCCGGTGAGGTGGTGGTTGACCGGCACGTGGACCAGGCCCGCGCGGGCGCAGGCGAGGAAGGCGATCACGTAGGCGTCCGAGTTGTGACCGTAGGCGGCGACCCGGTCGCCCGGGGAGAGTCCCTGGCCGCGCAGGACGCTCGCCGCGCGGGAGACGGCGGTGTCCAGTTCCTCGTACGTCCAGCGGCGCTCGCCGTACTCCACCGCGAGGCGCGTGGGGGTGCGCCGGGCGCTGCGCCGGAGCATCCCGTCGACCGTGCTGCCGTGTCCGGGCGTCATGACAGCCGATCCTCGACCGGCCGCGGGGCCGGGTCAAGACGCCTGCGCGGCCCGGTCGGACGCGCCCGGCCCGCGCGGCGGCCTCCTCGGGTCCGTCAGTCCGCTCACCGACACGGCGATGCCGCCGGGCCGTCGCCCCGTGGACGGGCCGCTGGGCCGGGCACGGCGGTGCGTACCTCGCCGCCCTCGGCCACGCGGTACGACGGGTCCCGGCCCTCCGCGGGTCGGCCCGCCCTTTCCGTGCGGGCCGCGCCCGACAGGGGGCACCAATGCCCCCAATACGTGCTAAACAGCACAGAGCGCACTACCGTGCTGCTGACCGTGCACGCGTGGGGAAGGGCGGTGGGGCCGCCCGGACACCGGGTTCCGGGGATTCCGCGGGCCTCGGACCTGGGCGACGCCCCCGCGGTACCGGTGCGTGCGAGCCGCGGGGCGTCCGGTGGCCCGGCCGTCGCCCGCGGCCGCGTCCGCCGGGGGCCGGGCCGGCCGCGGTCGTGTGCCGGGACCCGGGCTCCCCCGTTCGGGCCGCCGGCGGGTGCGTCTCGGGCATCGCCTTGCCGGCGTCGGACGACCCTTGGGAGACAGGCCATGAGTTCCGCGGGAACGGAGAGCGGGCGTCCCGGGTCCGCACCGGCCAAGCTGGCACTGCCCAGCCTGGTCGCCATGGTCGTCGGCTCCATGGTCGGCGCCGGCGTGTTCTCCCTGCCCGGGCGGTTCGCCCAGGAGACGGGCGTCGCGGGCGCGCTCATCGCCTGGGCGATCGCCGGGACGGGCATGCTCATGCTCGCCCTGGTCTTCCAGAGCCTCGCGGTGCGCCGCCCGGACCTGGACGCCGGCGTCTACGCGTACGCCAAGGCCGGCTTCGGCGAGTACCTCGGCTTCTTCTCGGCGTTCGGGTACTGGGCCAGCGCCTGCGTCGGCAACGTGACCTACTGGGTGCTGATCATGTCCACGGCCGGGGCCGTGATCCCCGCCCTCGGGGAAGGCGACACCGTCCTGGCGGTGGTGCTGTCCTCGGCCGGGCTGTGGGGGTTCTTCTTCCTGGTGCGCCGGGGCGTTCGGGAAGCCACCGCCATCAACCGCGTCGTGACCGTGGCCAAGATCATCCCGATCGTCGTCTTCGTCGTGCTGGCCCTCTTCTACCTGGACGCGGACGTCCTCGCCGACAACGTCCGCGGTGCCGACCACACCGGATCGCTCTTCCACCAGGTGCGCGGCACGATGCTCGCCACCGTCTTCGTGTTCCTGGGCATCGAGGGCGCCAGCGTCTACTCCCGTCACGCCCGGCGCCGTGAGGACGTCGGCCGGGCCACGCTGCTGGGGTTCCTCAGCGTCTTCGCCGTCTTCGCCTCGGTCACCCTCGTCTCCTACGGCATCGTCCCCATGGACCGGATCGCCGGGCTGCGCCAGCCCTCCATGGCGGGCGTGCTGGAGGAGGCGGTCGGCACCTGGGGAGCGGTCTTCGTCAGCGCCGGACTGGTCGTCTCCGTGCTGGGCGCGTATCTGGCCTGGACCCTGATGGCCGCGGAAGTGCTCTTCGTCGCCGCCCTCGACGACGACATGCCGCGTTTCCTGCGCCGGGTGACCCCGGCCGACGCGCCCGTGGCCGCGCTGCTGCTGACGACGCTGCTGTCGCAGGTCGTGCTGATCGTGACACTGGCGTCCGACGACGCCTTCGACTTCGCGCTCAACCTCACCAGCTCGCTGTCGCTCATCCCCTACCTGCTGGCCGCGGCCTTCGCGGTCAAGATCGCCTGGCGGCCGGGCGGGGACCCGGCGGCCGGGCGGGGCCGCGCCCTGCCCGTCGCGGCCCTCGCGACCCTTTACACCGCCTTCCTCGTCTACGCGGCCGGGCTGAAGTACCTGCTGGTGTCCTTCGTCGTCTACGCGCCCGCGACCATCCTGTTCGCGATGGCCCGGCGCGAGCGGGACCGGCGCGTGTTCACCCCGGCCGAACTCGTCATCTTCCTCGTCTCCGTGGCCGGAGCGGTGCTCGGCGTCCTCGCGCTGGCTCTCGGCCGGATCGAGCTGTGACCGTGAGCGCCGTGCCCACGGCACCCATCGGGAAAGGAACGTATGAGCTCCCACGCCCCGGCCGCGTCCGCCCACGGTGTCCACTCCGAGGTCGGCAGGCTCCGCAAGGTCCTGGTGTGCGCGCCCGGCCGGGCGCACAAGAGGCTGACCCCCACCAACGCCGCCGAGCTCCTCTTCGACGACGTGATGTGGGTGGAGAGCGCCCAGCGCGACCACGCCGACTTCGTCCGGCAGCTGAACGACCGTGGTGTGGAGGTCGTGGAACTGCACGATCTGCTCGCCGAGACGGTCACCCTGCCCGAGGCGCGCGCCTGGCTGCTGGACCGCAAGATCGTCAGCAATCAGGTGGGCATCGGGCTGGTCGACGACACACGCGCCTACCTCGACGGTCTGCCTCCGCGCCGGCTGGCCGAGCACCTGATCGGCGGCCTGGCCACCACGGATCTGCCGGACGAGTTCCGCTCCGGCTACCTCGCCCTCGCGCGAGAGTCGACCGGTGCCCGCGAGTACCTGATGCCGCCCCTGCCCAACACGCTGTACACCCGCGACACCACCTGCTGGCTCTACGGCGGGCTCACCCTCAACCCGCTGTACTGGCCCGCCCGGCACGACGAGACGCTGCTGATGAAGGCCGTCTACACCTTCCACCCGGACTTCCGCGGCTCCACCGTGTGGTGGGGCGATCCGGAGGAGGACTGGGGCCAGGCGACGATCGAGGGCGGCGACGTCATGCCCATCGGCAGGGGGGCCGTCCTGATCGGCATGAGCGAACGCACCTCCCGGCAGGCCATCACCCAGGTCGCCGCCGCCCTGTTCCGCAACGGCGCCGCCGAGCACGTCATCGTCGCCGCCATGCCCAAGCTGCGGTCGGCCATGCACCTGGACACCGTCTTCACCTTCGCGGACCGCGACCTGGTGACGGTGTATCCGCGCATCGTGGAGTCGATCCACACCTTCTCGCTGTACCCGACCGACAAGATGTACGGCCTGGACGTCATCGACGAGGGCTCCCGGCCCCTGGTCGACGTGGTGGCCCGGGCGCTGGGGCTGAAGGCCCTGCGCGTGGTGGAGACCGGCGGCGACGCGTACGCCTCCGAGCGCCAGCAGTGGGACAGCGGCAACAACGCCGTCGCCGTGGAGCCCGGCGTCGTCTTCACCTACGACCGCAACACCCAGACCAACGCCCTGCTGCGCGACGCGGGCGTCGAGGTCGTGCCCATCGTCGGCGCCGAACTGGGACGGGGCCGCGGGGGCGGGCACTGCATGACCTGCCCCCTCGTCCGCGACCCGGTCGACCACTGAAACCGGCGCGACCGCCGCCGCCCACGAGGCGCACCGGCCCGGGTACGCCCCGGCCGCGGTGGTGAAGCATCATAGGGCGGGCTCCCGCGCCCGCCCAGGACAATCGGTACGACCGCGAAGACGGAGGACCCACGATGGCGGCAGCCGGCACGGCGACGGACCTGGCATCGCTCTACCGCGACCTCCACGCACACCCCGAGCTCGCCTTCCAGGAGACACGCACCGCCGGGATCGTCGCCGACCGGCTGCGGTCCCTGGGGTACGAGACCGCCACCGAGGTCGGCGGGACGGGGGTCGTGGGAGTACTGCGCAACGGTGACGGCCCCACCGTCCTGCTGCGCGCCGACATGGACGGCCTCCCCGTCCGGGAGCGGACCGGCCTGCCCTACGCCAGTACCGCCCAGGGCACCGACAGCGGCGGCGGCACCGTCCCCGTCATGCACGCCTGCGGCCACGACGTGCACGTCACCTGCCTGCTGGGCGCCGCCGCCGAGCTCGCCGCGAACCGCCACACCTGGCGAGGCACCGCCCTGCTGGTCTTCCAGCCGGCCGAGGAGACCGGCCAGGGTGCCCGGGCGATGGTCGACGACGGCCTCTACGACCGTTTCGGCCGGCCCGCCGTCGTCCTGGGCCAGCACGTCGCTCCCCTGCCGGCCGGGGTCCTCGGGCTCCATCCCGGACCGGCCTTCGCCGCCTCCGACTCGCTGTCCGTCGTCCTCCACGGGCAGGGCGGCCACGGTTCCCGGCCGGAGACGACCGTCGATCCCGTGGTGATGGCGGCGGCCACCGTGATGCGCCTGCAAGGCGTCGTCTCCCGCGAGGTCTCCGGGTCCTCCACCGCGGTCCTGACCGTCGGGGCCCTGCACGCCGGCACCCGCGGCAACGTCATCGCCGACCGGGCCGAACTCCTGCTGAGCGTCCGCACGTTCGAGCCGTCCGTGCGGGACACGGTGCTGGCCGCCGTCGAGCGTGTCGTCCGGGCCGAGGCCGCGGCCTCCGCGGCACCCCGCGATCCGGACATCACCCTCACCGAGTCCTTCCCCTCCGTGTTCAACGACCCCGGTGCCTGCTCCCTCGTCGAGCGCGCCTTCACCGCCGACCTCGGTCCCGGCCGGGTCGTCGACCCCGGGCCCGTCACGGGCAGCGAGGACGTCGGCATCCTCGCCACCGCCGCTGACGCGCCCTGCGTCTACTGGCTCCTCGGCGGCGCGGACCCGCAAGCCTTCGCCGACGCCACCGACCTGGAAGCCGTCCAGCACGTCGTCCGCGGCCTGCCCTCCAACCACTCCCCCCACTTCGCCCCCGTCGTCGAGCCGACCCTCGCCACCGGCGTCGGCGCCCTGGTCTGCGCGGCCCGCGCCTGGCTGCCCGCGCCCGCCTGACCCGCGCGCCGTCCTGTCCGGCAGCACGGAAGCGGCCGGTTCACCGCCGCGCGGGGCCGCGGCCTGAGCGCACACCGGTCGCGACCGGCTTTCCCCGGCCCCTGCCCGGAGGTCCGCGGAACCCGGCCACATCTCGCCCGCCCCATTGACACACTCCCCCGCTGACAGGAAAGTTTCACCCCGCACGGAATTCCCGGAAAGATACTTTCAGCCTGGGCGGCGGGAGGCTTTCGATGGCGGAGGCGGCGAACGGCTACACACGGCGGCACCTGGGCGCCCTGGCCCTGGGCGGGGCGCTGGCGATCGCGCCCTTCGCCGCCGGGCCCGCGTCGGCCGTCCCGGACCGGGCGCGGCGGCGGCCGACCCTGCGCCACGGCACCGCCGAGCGCGCCGGTCTGCTCCCGGCCCATCTGCGGCAGCTCGTCACCGACGCCGAGGCGTTCCTCGGCCCCTCCCCCAAGCATCCCTGGTACTCGGGCGCCGTGCTGCTCGCCGGGCGCGGCGGCACCGTGGCACTGCACGAGCCGATCGGCATGGCGGTGCGCTACCGGGCATACGACGAGAAGACCGGCACCGGCGTCGAGTTCCCGCCCGACGCACAGATCCCCATGACCCGGGAGACCGTGTTCGACCTGGCGTCGGTGTCGAAGCTGTTCACCTCGCTCCTGGCCGTGCAGCAGATGGAGCGGGACGCCCTGCGGCTGGAGGCGACGGTCGCCTCGTATCTGCCGGAGTTCGGCCGGGCCGGCAAGCAGGACATGACGATCCGTCACCTGCTCACCCACACCTCCGGGTTCCGGGCCTGGATACCCCTGTACAACGCGCCGACGTACGAGGAGAGGATCCGGCTCGTCCACGACGAGGCACCCCTCACTCCGCCCGGCACCGCCTACCTGTACTCCGACCTGAACCTCATCGCGCTCCAGCTGGTGCTGGAGCGGATCACCGGCCGCGCCCTGGACACCCTGCTGCGCGAGGAGATCACCGGCCCGCTGGGGCTGCGCCGCACCCGCTACAACCCGCCCGCCTCCTGGAGACCCCGGATCGCCGCCACCGAGGACGCCCGCAGGCCCTGGTCCGGCCTGGACCGGGGGCTGGTGTGGGGCGAGGTGCACGACGAGAACGCCTACAGTCTCGGGGGCGTCGCGGGGCACGCGGGAGTCTTCTCCCGCGCCTGGGATCTGGCCGTCCTCGCCCGGACGCTGCTCAACGGCGGTTCCTACGGCCGGGCGCGCATCCTGCGCCCGGAATCGGTGGAGCTGATGTTCACCGACTTCAACACGGCCTTTCCCGGCGACGAGCACGGGCTCGGCTTCGAGCTGCACCAGCACTGGTACATGGGCGCGATGGCCACGCCGCGCACCGCCGGGCACACCGGCTTCACCGGCACCTCGCTGGTCCTGGATCCGACGACCGACTCCTTTCTCGTCGTACTGGGCAACTCGGTCCACCCGGCGCGTAGTTGGCGGTCCGGTTCCGCGCCGCGCGTGGCCGCCGCGAACAACCTGGCGCGGGCCGTGCCGGTCCGTCCCGCGCGGGGACGCACCGCCTGGTTCTCGGGGATGCGGAACGCCGCGACGGCGACGCTCGCCCTGCCCGCGCTGGACACCTCCTCCGGCGGGGCCCGGCTGACCTGTGCCCTGTGGTGGGACACGGAGCCGGGACCGGACACCCTGACCCTGGAGGCCACGGACGACGGCGGCGCCACCTGGCGTCCGGTCCCCTTCACGACCGCCCGCGCGGGCGGGGAGCCGCGGCGCCGTCCAGGCTCGGTCACCGGCTGGTCCGGACGGGTCTGGCACCGGGTCGCCGCGGATCTTCCGGCCGCCCGCCGGCTCGCGACGCGCTGGCGGTACGCGACCGACCGGCTGTACGTGGGCCGCGGGGCGTATGTCGACGGCCTGCGCGTCCAGGCGGCCGCAGGGGTCCTCTTCGACGAGGCGCGCCCGGCGGACGCGGCGCGGATCGAGGCGGCCGGCTGGACGGCGTCGGCCGACTGAGCCGGCCCGGACGGGCGCCCCCGCCGGCCGGGGCCGGGCGGCCCGTGGGCCGCCCGCTACTCGTTGAAGACGGCCTTCTGCACCTCGTTGGGTCCGTCGAAGCGGTCCTGCTTCAGGCCGTCGAGGCGGCTGACGACCTTCTCGTCCGCCTTGTTCTTGCGGGCACGCTCCACCAGGTGCTTCTTGTCCGTCGGGTAGTCCATGCCGCTGAGGGCCTTCTGCAGGTCGATGGGGCTGAGGTCCGCCATGACAGCCTCCCTCTGGTAGTACGTCACGGAATTTCCGTTATGTCGCGGTACCCCTCCCTCGGCGACGCATGCGCCCGTCAGCCCCGTGATGCCTCCAGCACCGCCATGGCCGCGTTGTGCCCGGGCACTCCGCTCACCCCGCCGCCGCGCACCGCGCCCGCCCCGCACAGCAGCACCCGGGGTTGCGGGGTCTCCACACCCCAGCGGCCGGTGCCCGCCCCGGCGTGGGGCCAGGACAGGTCGCGGTGGAAGATGTGGCCGCCGGGCAGCCGCAGCTCCCGCTCCAGGTCGAGCGGGCTCTTGGCCTCGATGCACGGCCGCCCCTGCGCGTCCGTGGCCAGGCAGCCGGCGAGCGGCTCGGCCAGGTGGGCGTCGAGCTGCGCGAGCGTCGCCCGCAGCAGCTCCTCGCGCACGGCGCCGTTGTCCCGGGCGAACAGCCGGGCCGGAGCGTGCAGGCCGAAGAGGGTGAGGGTGTGCAGGCCCCGCCCGGCCAGGCCGGGGCCGAGGATCGTGGAGTCGGTGAGCGTGTGGCAGTAGATCTCCGAGGGCGGCACGGCGGGCACCCGGCCGGCCGCCGCCTCGGCGTGGGCCGCGGCCAGCTGCGCGTAGCCCTCGGCGACGTGGAGGGTCCCGGCGAACGCCTCGTGTGGGTCGACCGCGCGGTCCCGCAGCGCCGGGAGCCGCGTGAGCAGCATGTTCACCTTGAGCTGGGAGCCTTCGGCGCGGGCCGGGGCCGGGGCCGACGTCAGCGCGGCCAGTTCGTGCGGGGAGGCGTTCACCAGGACGTGCCGCGCCGCGGCGACGCCCTCGCCCTCGGCGGTCCGGTAGGCGACCTCCGCCGAGCGGCCGTCGGTGGCGATCCCCACGGCCTCGTGCCCGGTGGCGATGACGGCGCCCGCCGCGCGGGCCGCCCGGGCCAGCGCGCCGGTGAGGGCTCCCATCCCGCCGACGGGCACCTTCCAGGCGCCGGTGCCGCCGCCGATCACGTGGTACAGGAAGCAGCGGTTCTGTTTCAGGGAGGCGTCGTGGGCGTCGGCGAAGGTGCCGATCAGGGCGTCGGTGAGGACCACGCCGCGCACCGTGTCGTCGGTGAAGCGCTCCTCGATCGCCACGCCGACCGGCTCCTCGAACAGGGCCCGCCAGGCGTCCTCGTCGTCGATGCGGCGGCGCAGCTCCTCGCGGGTGGGCAGCGGCTCGGTGAGGGTGGGGAACACCCGCTGGGCGACGCGTCCGGTCATGCCGTAGAAGCGGCGCCATGCCTCGTACGCGCGGTCCGAGCCGGTGAGCCGCGCGAACGAGGCACGGGTCCGCTGCTCGCCGCCGCCGACGAGGAGCCCGGTGGGCCGTCCGTCGCGCTCCACGGGCGTGTACGAGGAGACGGTGCGCGGGCGGAGTCGGACGTCCAGGCCGAGGTCGCGCACGATCTTCGGGGGCAGCAGGCTGACCAGGTAGGAGTACCGGGACAGCCGCGCGTCGACGCCGGTGAACGGCCGCGCGGAGACGGCCCCGCCGCCGGTGTGCCCCAGACGCTCCAGCACCAGGACGGAGCGCCCGGCCCGGGCGAGGTAGGCGGCGGCGACCAGCCCGTTGTGGCCCGCGCCGACGATGACGGCGTCGTAGGCGCCCCGTACCCCGTGTGCGGTCATGGTTCTTGCTAGCACGCGGTCGCCGGGAGCCGCCAGAGGGACCGGCGCCTCCCGGATCCGCGTGAGTGAGCCGGGGCCCGCGCGGCACCGGGCCCCCGCGGTGGCCCGGCGGCGCGGTCAGCCGAGGGTGGTGAGGAAGTCCGTGCACGCCTTGGCGCAGGCCCGGCACACCTTCGCGGTCTCCGCGGCGCCGGGGTGCTCGTCGAAGACGTGCGCGCTCTCCAGGCACACCTGCCGGCACCATTCGACCTGGACGCGGATCGCCTCCTCGTCCACCTGGTTCTGCTCGGACAGCACACGGCAGGTCGCGTCGCACACCTCCGCGCACATGATGCCCTTGCGTCGTACGAGTTCCTGGTTCTCGACCCCGTCCGGATCCACGAGGCTCGCGCGCACCGCGCAGGCGCGGGCGCATTCGGTACACGCCTGGGCGCAGGCGAAGCGGTCCTCCAGGAACCGGAAGAGCTCCTGCTGCGATGTCGTCGATGTCACAGGGCGCGGGTAGCCCCGGCCGGGGGGCGTCAAACCCGCCTTCCGCCCAGTGTTCCCAAGGGTTCTCGGCCGTTTTCGGACCCTCCCGCCGGGCACTCGTGCTCCTTCGGCGAACCCGAGAGGACGGAGGTGGGTCCCGTGCCGGGACGTGAGGAACTGCCGTCGACCCTGGAGCGGTCCCCGCAGGACGCCCAGCGCACCTGGATCAAGGCGCACGACTCGGCCGTGGAGGAGTACGGCGAGGGCGAGCGGGCGCACCGGGTGGCCTACGGCGCGCTGAAGCACACGTACGAGAAGGTCGGCGACCACTGGGAGCGCAAGGAGGGCGGCCGCAAGGGGCCCTCGGACCCGCGTTCGGCCCGGCCGCGGCAGCAGGGCGGCCGCAGCGGTGAGGGCGTCGACGAGCAGGCGTCCAAGGAGCACCTGTACGGCGTCGCCAAGCGGCTGGGGGTCGCGGGCCGGTCGCGGATGAGCAAGCCGGAGCTGCTCGACGCGATCCGCAAGGCGAACCGTTCGCAGACGCGAGCGGCCCGGTCGAGGTGATCCGGTTGGCCGGGGCCGCGCGGGGTACTCGCGTGCCATGACGACCGCATGGATGGATCTGGCCGCGGGCCGTGGCGCCCTCGGTGTCGGGCTGGGCGTGGCCGCCGTCGTGGTGGTGGCCCTGCTGATCGGTGCCTTCGCTATCGGTATCCGCAGCAAGCGCCGGGAGTCGCCCCCGCCCCGCCCGGAGGAGCAGCCCCGGATGCCCGAGGGGGGCCCGGTCCGCGAGGTGAGGGAGAACCGCGAACCCGACGAGATGCCCCGCAGCGAGGAGCGCCTGACGCCGCACCAGCTGAAGGGGCACGGCACCATGGGCGACCGTTCCGCCGCGACGGGGGAACGGCCCCGCTGGGACGAGGGCAGCAGCGGCTCGTTCGGCAGCGGTGGTCCGGGCGGGCGCTGATCCGGCGCCGCTTCGACCGCCGTGCCCCCGGCCGCGCCGCAAGGCCGCCGTACAGAGGAAGTGAGAACCATGGCCGACCCCGCCCGCAACACCCTTCCCCTGCCCGACTACGACCATCTGCCGATCGGCGGGCTGGAGAGCCGCATCCGGTCGCTGGGTGTCGAGGAGGTGGAGGAGCTGCTGGCGTACGAGCGGTCGCACGCCGACCGCCTGCCGGTGACGGAGCTGCTGGCGGCCCGTCTGGAGCAGTTGAAGTCCGGCGCCGAGCCGTCGTCGGGTGACCCCGGCGCGCTGCGCCCCGAGCAGGCCCAGGGCCACACGGGGTCGCCCGTGTCGCCCGCGACCTCTCCGCAGCCCATGAGCCCGCCGCCGCACGGTACTCCCGACCAGCGGGGCAAGCCGAAGGGGAACCGCACGTAGCGCGCGTGGTTCCCCCGGCCCGCAGGCCGGTGAACCCACGCAGGGGCGGCCGCCGCACCGGACACCGGCGCGGCGGCCGCCCCGCTGTCGTGTCCCGCCCTTGTTCCGGCGGGCCGGGGACGCGGGCCCCGGGGCAGTCGTACGCCACGGCGCCCCGCCGCCGGAGGCGTCCGCCCCGCCGCCGGAGGCGTCCGCCCGGCTGCCGTGGCGCAGCCGGGCGGACGCGCGTATGCCGGGCGCCGTGGCCGCGGCGGGCGGGGAAGACGGCGTCCGCGTGCTCGCCCAGCGCGGGCGGCGCGAGCCGGTAACGCGCCGGAGTGGCGCTGAGGCGGACCAGGTGGGCGCCGCCGGCCTCCACCGCGGCCTCCCCGAGGAGGCGTTCGGCGTAGGCGAACGACTCGTCGAGGCGTTGACCGGCCCGGCCGGACCTCCGGCGGCCGGCAGCACCTCGGCCCAGCGGCCGGCGGTGCGGGTACGCAGCCGTTCCTGGAGGGCGGCGCGCGGGGCGGTCCGGTGCGCGACGCCTGCGCAGCGAGTAGTACACCGGCCCGGGGCCCCCGCCGAGAGCGGCGGCTCCCGGAACCGAACCGCCCTCGGGGCGGCCCGTCCCCGGCCGCGGAACGCGATGGTCCGCCCCGGCCTCGTGCGGCAACACCTCGCCGCCGCACCCGGGCGGCGGGTGCGGCGGCGGGGGTGAGCGCGTCAGGAGCGGGACGCGGGAGCCCCGTCCACGGCCCGTACCGAGACCAGTACCACCAGCAGCGAGACGAGTCCGACAGCGGCCGCTCCCCAGATCCCCGCCCTGATCCCCAAGGGCAGCAGCGTCGCCGCGGCGAGCGCCGCGCCCAGCTCTCGGCCGCCCGCCGTCACGCCGGAGGCCACCCCCTCCTTGCCCGCCACGGCCCGGGCCAGCCCGGCCGCCGACGTGGTCGGCACCAGCAGGCCCCAGCCCATGCCGAGGAAGACCAGCAGCACCAGCAGCGGGCCGTACCGTTCGAAGACCAGCGGCATGGGGATCAGGACGGCGACGACGAGCGCGGAGCCGAGGACCATCGCCCCGCGTACGCCGAGCCGGCCGATCACCCGCCCGGCCGCCAGGGCGGCCACGATGTTGCCGCCGGCCAGGGGAAGCAGGGCCACCCCCGCCTGGAAGGCGGACATGCCCAGTTCGTCCTGGAGTCCCATGCTGACGATGTACAGGGTGCCGAAGAACGCGGCCGTGCCGACCACGGTCACCACCGCGTTCGCGCTGAACGGGACGTCCCGCAGCTGGCCGAGCGGGAGCATCGGCGCGGCGGCACGCCGCTCGACCCTGCCGAAGAGCCACACCGCCGCGGCGGCGGCCACCACACCGGCCCCGAGAGCCCACGCCGGGAGCGCGCGCCAGTCATGGGCCAGGAAGGCCACCAGTCCCAGCAGTACCACCATCACGACCAGGCCCGGCAGGTCGAGCCGGGCTCCCCCACCGCGCAGCAGCGGCAGAACCGGGCGTCCGACCAGCGCGAAGACGACCGCGAGCACGGCGACGGCCAGGAACATGGCCCGCCAGGACGACACCGACACCAGCGCCCCGCACAGTACGGGCCCCAGCGCGGCCCCGAGCGCGTTCGCCCCCGCCCACATGCCGATCGCCCAGGAGAGCCGGCCGGGAACGTCCTGGTAGACGAACTGGATGAGGGTGAGCGCCGAGGGCAGGACCAGCGCGGCGCCGACGCCCTGGCCGAACGTGCCCACGACCACCACGGCCACCGAGGGGGCGGCTGCCGCGACCAGGCTGAACACGGTGAAGACACCCAGTCCGCCCAGGAAGACGCGACGGGCGCCGAACCGGTCGGTCAGCGCACCGCCGGTGAGCGACAGCATCGCGAAGGCGAGGGTGTAGCCGGACAGCACCCAGCCGATCGCGGTTCCGCCCGCGTGGAAGGACGACCGGATGGCCGGGGAGGCGATGTTCAGGCCCGAGGTCAGCAGGATGACCAGCAGGGTGCCCAGGCTCGCACTCGCCAGGACCAGACCGGGTGAGCGCCGGCGAGGGGCCACCGAGGCCCGGGCCTCAGGATCCGTGAGGACGGGGGAGACGTGCTCGCTATGCATGCCACTCACGCTATAGGTAGTTCGCGAACGAATCAATTGTGTCCGGAGGCGCCGACCGTCCGCCCGGCGTCCGGCCGCCACGGTTAGCCTGGTGGCGCCCGCCCCCCGCCCGGACCGCCCGGAGACTGCCCGCGTACCGCTCGGAAAGCCCTCGGAGCCACCCGCGTTCACTCAGTCTCCGCCAGGGGGCACTCGGTGAACGCTTGGAGACCACCAGAGACCACCAGAGACCGCAGAGACCACCAGAAGACCGCAGAGACCGCAGAGACCGCTTAGAGAAAGAGCGAAAGATATGTCCGCGTCGGACGCCGTCGACACCGCCTCACGGCAGTGGGCCGCCTCCTGCCCCCGGCTCGACGTCTCCCCCAGCGAGGTACTCGCCCGCATCCAGCGCCTGGGCCAGCTGATCGACGAAGCCCAGAACCGGCGTCTGCGCCGGCGCCCCGGGATGCTGGTGAGCAACCTCGGTGACTTCGACGTACTGCGCGCGCTCCGCCGTGTCGGCCCGCCCTATGCCCTCACCCCGGGCCAGCTGCGGCAGGCGATGCTCGTCTCCGGTGCCGGCCTGAGCGGGCGGCTCAAGCGTCTGGAGCAGGAGGGGTGGATCACCCGGACCGCCTCCCCCGAGGACGGCCGCTCCTCCATCGTCCGGCTCACCCCCGAGGCGGTGTCCGACCTCGACCGCGACCTGGAGAACCACTTCGCCTTCGAGTCCGACCTCCTCAGGTCGCTCGGCACGGACGAGCGCCGCCGGATCGCCGACGATCTGCGCACCCTCCTCCTCGACCTGGAGGCGCGGCTCGGCTGACGCGACGCGTGCCGGAAGGGCTCAGGGCGGCCGGGCGAGCCCTGGACCGGGCTCGGGCCGGGACGCCCGGGGCCGGCCGCGTGGCTACCGGGCCGGCGGGAGCCGGTAGACGGAGACGTGGGACCGGGATTCGGCGGTGAAGGGGGCGCCGGCCCAGTCCGCGTGCCTGCTCTCCCGTTCGAACCCGGCCAGCCGGGCCATGAGGTCGAGTTCGGCCGGCCAGATGTAGCGGTGCGGGCTGCGGAACAGCCGGGCCTGTCCGGTCCCGTCGAAGTGGAAGTGGTGCGAAACGACGTGCTGACGCAGGACGTCGTAGGTGTCCAGACCGATGTAGCCGGGGTCGCTCCGCCAGACGGTGGCCGTTCGGCCCGGCGGCAGCGTGCGCAGTTCGGGCACCCAGAGCTCGACCACGAACCGGCCGCCGGGCGTGAGGTGCCGGGCGGCGTTGCGGAAGCAGTCGACCTGCTCGGCCTGGGTGAGCAGGTTGGAGATGGTGTTGTAGACGAGGTAGACCAGGGAGTACTTCCCGGGGGCGACCGTGGTCGCCATGTCCCCCATGACCACGGGGATCGTCGCCTCGTCCGCCTTCGTGCGCAGTTGCTCCACCATCGCCGGTGACAGCTCGATGCCGGTGACCGGTATCCCGCGCCCGGCGAGCGGGACGGCGACCCGGCCGGTGCCGACGGCGAACTCGAGCGCCGCCCCCTGCCCGGCCAGTCGGGCGAGGCGGTCGACGGTCGGTTCCAGGACCTCGGGGGCGAACATGCCGGACCCGGGCGTGTCGTAGTTCCGGGCCGTGTCGGCGCCCCATGTCTCCTCCGGCTGCACGCGGTCAACACTCCCCGCGGCGCTCTGTGATGTCCAGCGCTTATCGGCGGCGGCGCCGGTGGGCCGCCGCGCTCGCCGACGGTTTCCTCCCGGGCCCGGAGGGCCCCGGCCGGCCGCTTCCGAACCCGCCCAGCGCCTCAGTTGACGCGGTCGGCGAAGCCCTCGGGCAGGTCGTTCGGCCCGACCGCGACGATGGTCTCGTCGTCCTCGCCGACGTACTCGAACAGGGTGATGCGCGCGAACTCGGGGACGACGTAGATCGGGTAGGTCGGGCCGGCGTCCCGGTAGGCGCGCATCTCGTCCAGGTGCTCGTTCTGATAGAGCACCGTCTTGCTCCCGTCCCGCTCGATCCACTGCGGGAAGAAGATGGTGCCGTGCAGGACGCGCCGGCCGGGCAGCACGTTGACGACGACGCAGGTGCCGGTCGGCTCGGTCCAGGAGACCTTGTAGAGGTCGTCGGAGAGCCGTACCAGGTCGACTTCCTGGTCCTTGACCCAGCGGCCGCCGACCATGCCGCTGTGGATGCGGTAGTCGATGGTCGTGGCGTTCTTCACGTACATCTCGTACTGCCACCCGTTGGCGTAGGTGTAGATGAACCGGTGCCCGGTGATCTTGGACAGGTCCTGCGGCGGGACGGGGTTCTCGACGGTGGTGGCGGTCTCGTTTCCGGTGTTCATGGTGCTCCTTGCTGTGCTGCGGGCGGCGGACTCCGCCGGCCTGGGGTTCGGCCGGCCCGTCGCTTCCGCCTCCCCCATCGACTGTGCCACAAAATATGTTTGCTACAAAACTCTATGGCCTCGGTCCACAATGGAGGCATGCCAGGCATGCGCGAGACTCACACAGCGGCGGACAGGGACGGCGGCGAACGCCCGCACCGGGCGGGGGCGGCCGGGATCGCGGCCGGACTGGGCGGGCTGCTCGGACCGCTGCGGCGCGCCGTGCTGCGCGCCACGCGGAACGCCGAGGGCCTGCCCGACCTGCCCGAAGCGCAGATCGAGCTCCTGCGGACGCTGTCCACGTCACCCGAGGGCCTCTCCCCCGGCACGGTCGCCGCCCGCCTGCGGATGGCGCCGTCCACCGTGAGCAACCTCGTCCGGACCATGGCCGCCGACCGGCTGGTGGAACGCGTCCGCCCGGCCCACGACCAGCGCACCGTGGTCCTCACCGCGTCGCGGGAGGCCCTGGAGCTGCTGGGGCGCTACGACCGGGCCAGCACCGCGGCCCTCACCCGGGTCGTCGACGAGCTGCCCGCCGCCGACCGGCGGGCGCTCGCCCAGGCACTGCCGGCGCTGGACCGGCTCGTCGCCGCGCTGGAGACCGCGGACACCCCCGCGAACGGCACCCCCTCGCCCTGAACCCGGGGCCGCTCCCCCACGCGCGCGCGGCCACGGGGCTCACGTCTTCCGGGAACCCCGGGTCACCGCGGGACCGTGTGGCCCATGACGGCCCCGCGGAGGGGGCCGATGGGGCTTGGCCTTCTCAGGCACGGACACGCGGGGACCGAAGGGACGGCACATGCTCGGAGAGGCGTTGACGGCTCTGGCCGCGGCCGGAGGCACCGTGGTGGTGCAGGCCGCGGGAACGAGTGGCTGGCAAGGGTTCCAGCGGGCCGTCGCCCGGTGGTTCGCCCGAGGGGACGAAGGCCGCTAGCGTGTCGTGCTGGAGCGCCTGGACCACGACGCCAGAGCCCTGGCCGACGGTGACGGCGACACCCGGGTGAGGGTGGGCCGGCAGGCCGCGTGGCAGGCACGTTTCGAGACGGTCCTCGAGGAACTGGACGACGAGGAGCGGGAGTCGGCCGCCGAAGGGCTGCGCGCGCTCCTTGGCACGTACGCCACCGGAGCGACGGGAGACGGCGGGCAGACCATCGGTGGTGACGTGACCGTCCGGGCCGACCATGGCTCGGCGGCCGCCTTGCGCATGGGGGATGTGACCATCGGGTCCCCTCCGCGGCCGGGCCCGCACCAGGGCTGAGCGCGCCCGGCACCCCGCAAGCCCCGCACCCCGCTCCGGCGGCCCCGCGCACCGAGGGCCGGGCCGCTCGCCCCGACGCGGCGTCGGCGTGTCCGCCTGCCCAGGGGCCGTACCGCAAGCGCCTCGTGGGGCGGGCTGGCGGTCGGCCGGGCCCACCAGACCACGTACTACGCCGCTCCCGGCCACGGTCACCCCACCGACCCCGGCGCGGGGCTGAACGACTACCTCAGGGCAGCCCGGCGCGTCGCCGGCCACCATCCCTACCCCGGCCTCGGCGACGGCGCGGCCCTGCCCTCGCTGACCGAGGTCCACATCCCCCAGCAGATCGACGTCCGGCCTCCGCGAGGCGACGGAACCCGGCACCGGGAGCCCGCGTCCGGCGATCCGGCCGGGGCCGCCGGCCCGGTGCCCGCCGAAGCCCTCTTCGTGGACCGGAGCCGCCTGCGGATACTCCTCGCGGAGGCGGGCGGCGGCAAGTCGGCCCTGCTGCGCCGCCCGCCTCCGCCATCGCCGCGGAGCCCCAGGAGATGATGTCGTCGCACGTGTCCGGGCCGCCACCGCGCTGGCCCGCATGACGCGGTACCAGGAGGACGGTGTGCGTCTGCTGGCCGCGATCGCCGAGGACCCCACCCTCTGGGACCAGCTCCCCCGGATCGAAGCCGCCGAAGAGCTCTGCCGGATCGACCGGTGGGAAGGCGTACGGACCTTCGCCCGCCTCGCCGCCGACCCGTCACTGAGCCCCACATACCGTTCCCGGGCCGCCGGGGTTCTGGGCAGGGCGGGCCAGGGCCGTCCGGGTTCTGGCTGAGGCGGACGGAGGCGCTGGACCACCCGGCACACCAGCCGCGTACGAGGGGGCCGGGCCGCAAGGCGGCCGCTCGCGCGGCCCCGGGACGGTCCGCGGCGCTCAGGCGTAGAACCGGGACAGGCTCTGAAGAACGGCCGCTGGCTTGGCGCCGCCCTCGATCTCAAGGGTGCCGTCCACGGTGATCTGCACCCCTCCGGACACCTCCTCGACGGCGGCGAGCCGCCCGGCCAGCCGGATCCGGGAACCCGCCTTCACCGGTGCGGGGAAACGCACCTTGTTCAGGCCGTAGTTGACTTTCGTGGTGACGCCCCGGACGTCCAGCAGTTCGGTGAACAGGGGGATGAAGAGGGAGAGGGTGAGGTAGCCGTGGGCGATGGGGGCGCCGAAGGGGCCGTCCTTGGCGCGCTCGGGGTCGACGTGGATCCACTGGTGGTCGCCGGTGGCGTCGGCGAAGGTGTCGATGCGCTCCTGAGTGACCTCGATCCACTCGCTGGTGCCCAGATCGCTGCCGGCCAGCTTCCTCAGTTCGTCGAGGCCGTTGACGGTGATACTCATGTGTAAACCTTTCGTTTAGGGTGAGGGTTGGTCGCCGTAGCGTCGGCGCACCTGGGATTTGAGGAGCTTTCCGGAGGCGGTACGCGGTAGTTCGTCCGCGATCACCAGTGTCTTGGGGATCTTGTACTTGGCGAGGCGCCCGGCGAGCGAGGCGAGAATCCCGCCCGGGTCGGGCCGGGCGCCCCGGCGGGGTACGACGACCGCGCGCGGCACCTCCCCCCACTTGTCGTCGGGCACGCCGATGACCGCGCACTCGGCCACGTCGGGATGGGCGAGGAGGAGATCCTCGATCTCGGCGGGGTAGACGTTCTCACCACCCGAGATGATCATGTCCTTGATGCGGTCGACGATGTAGACGTATCCGTCCTCGTCGGTGCGGGCGGCGTCCCCGCTGCGGAACCAGCCGTCCGTGAAGGAGGCGGCCGTCTCCTCGGGCAGCCCCCAGTACCCGGACATGACGTGCGGGCCGCGCACGACGACCTCGCCGGTCTCGCCGGCGCCGGCGGGCGTCAGGTCCGGCCGCACCACCCGTACGTCGCTGAAGAAGTGCGGCACGCCCGCCGAACCGGCCTTGGTGACGGCGTGCTCGGCGTCGAGGAAGAGGGTGCCGGGAGCCGCCTCGGTCATGCCGTAGCCCTGGAGGAAGGTGAGGCCGCGCTCCTGGTATACGGCGATGAGCGGGGTCGGTACCGGTGAGCCGCCGCAGGTGAGGATGCGCAGCGAGGACAGGTCCGCTTCGGGGAAGCGGGGATGGCGGGCCATCTGGTCGAACATGGCCGGGACCCCGAACATGAAGGTGATCCGGTGCCGTTCGATCAGCTCCAGGGTGCCGGCCGGATCGAACGCCTTCACCAGCACGCACGCGCCGCCCTTGAGCAGCACCGGCAGCGTGAGCATGTTCAGCCCGGCGGTGTGGAACAGCGGGGCGGAGACCAGGGCCCGCTCGTCGGCGATCAGGTCGGTGTCGACGAGGACGTTGACCGCGTTCCAGGTCAGGTTGGCGTGGCTGAGCATCGCGCCCTTGGGGCGGCCGGTCGTCCCCGAGGTGTACATGATGATGCAGGTGTCGTCGGCGGCGACGGGTTCGTCGATCGGTTCGCCGGCGGCGCCGGCCAGCATCTCCTCGTACTCGTCGCCGAGATGGACGTAGGTCCGCACGTCCGTGCCGCCCGGCAGTCCGGCGACCAGCCCGGTGTGCGCGGGGCCGTAGAGCAGCGCCCGGGCTCCTGAGTCGGCGAGCTGGTAGGCGATCTCGGGGCCGGCCAGCCGGGTGTTGAGCGGGACGAAGACGGCGCCGAGCGTGCCGGCCGCGAACAGCGTCTCCAGGTAGGAGGGGTGGTTGGGGCCGAGGTAGGCGACGCGGTCGCCCCGCCGGACGCCCCGGGCGCGCAGGGCGTGGGCGAGGCGGGTGGTGCGTTCGTGCAGCCGCGCGTAGGTGACCGTCGTGTCGTGGTGGATCAGGGCGGTGCGGTGCGGGGTCTTGCGGGCCCGGCGTGCGGGCCACGACCCCAGTCCCTCGTTGCGCATCGTCGCGCCCCTTTACGGTGTCGTCAGCCCGAGCAGGCGGGCGGCGTTCTCCTTGAGGATCTTCGGCCTCACCTCGTCCTTGATCGGCAGCTTCGCGAAGTCGGCGAGCCAGCGGTCCGGGGTGAGGACGGGGAAGTCGGAGCCGAAGAGGACCTTGTCCTTCAGCAGGGTGTTGGCGTACTGCACGAGCTGCGGCGGGAAGTACTTCGGGGACCAGCCGGACAGGTCGATGTGCACGCCCGGCTTGTGGGTGGCGACGGCGAGGGCCTCGTCCTGCCAGGGGAACGACGGGTGCGCCAGGATGATCTTCAGGTGCGGGAAGTCGGCGGCGACGTCGTCGACGTGGAGGGGGTTGGAGTACTTCAGGCGGATGCCGCCCCCGCCGGGCAGGCCGGCGCCGATGCCGGTCTGCCCGGTGTGGAACAGGGCGATGGTGCCGGTCTCCTCGATCACCTCGTACAGGCCGTACGCCGCGGCGCGGTCGTTGGGGAAGAAGCCCTGGATGCTGGGGTGGAACTTGAAGCCCTTGACGCCGTACTCCTCGACCAGGCGGCGGGCCCGCCGCACCCCCGCCCGGCCCCGGAACGGGTCGATGGAGGCGAAGGGGATGAGGACGTCGGCGTTGGCGGCGGCGGCCTCGGCGACCTCTTCGTTGGGGACGGGCGCGGTGCCGGTGGCGGACTCGGCGTCGACGGTGAAGATGACGGCGGCCATCTTCCGCTCGCGGTAGTAGGCGGCGGTCTCCTCCAGGGTCGGCTTCCGCTTGCCCTCGACCTTGAAGTAGGCGGAGGAGGCGTCGTGCAGGTCGTCGTCCAGGGAGGAGTGGTTCTTGGACGACACCTCGGCGTGGGTGTGGACGTCGATGGCGGTCAGGTCCCCGGTGTTCACCGTGCCTCCGGCAGCTTCGGGGCGGGGATGCCCACCGTCTGGAGTTCGGCGCCGACCGAGGCGGGCCAGGCGGCGGCCAGCGCCTCGGGGGTCCAGCCGCCGTCGGCGTAGGCGGCGCGGATCTCCTGCGGGTGCGACCACAGGGCCACCTTGTCGCCGCCGATGCCGATGCACTGGCCGGTGACGTCCCGGGCGGCGTCGGAGGCGAGGAAGGGGACGAGGGCCGCGCAGTCCTCGGGGGTGCCGAAGCCTTCGCCCTTGCGCAGGAGGTCCGGGAGCGGCTCGCCGTTCTTCATGGCCTGGACGTACGGGGCGAAGGCGGGGATGGTCTCGGTCATCGCGGTCGCCGCGACGGGGACGATCGCGTTGACGGTGACGCCGGCGCGGGCCAGTTCCATGGACCAGGTACGGGCCATGGCGGCGATGCCGGCCTTGGCGGCGGCGTAGTTGGTCTGCCCGAAGTTCCCGCGCTGCCCGGCCGGGGAGCCGACCAGGACCAGCGTGCCGCCCTCGCCCTGCTCGCGCATGCGGACGGCGGCGGCGCGGGCGCAGGTGAACGTGCCCTTGAGATGGGTGGTGACGACCGCGTCGAAGTCGTCGTCGGTCATCTTCCACAAGACCTTGTCACGCAGGATCCCTGCGTTGGTGACCATGATGTCGAGCCGGCCGAACTCGGTGACGGCACGGTTCACCAGCCGGTCGGCGGCCTCGCTCGTGCCGACCGCGACGACCTCGGCGACGGCGGTGCCGCCGGCCTCGGTGAGGGACTTCACGGCGGCCCCGGCCACCGCCTCGTCGACGTCGTTGACGACGACGGACGCGCCGTGGGCGGCGAGCGCGTGGGCGTAGGCGAGGCCGAGGCCCCGGCCGCCGCCGGTGACGACGGCGGCCTTGCCGGTGAGATCGATGCTGGACACGTGCGAGTCCTCTCGGGCGGTGACACGGGGGTGCGTTGCGTGCGTCGGGTGCGGAGGTGCGCGGATGCGCTCGGGCGATGGCACGCCCCGTACCGGAGCGTCGGCGGTGAAGGGGCGCCACGAACTCGAAGCTAAGAGCAATGATTGCTGACGTCAATAGTTGTGTTGCACCGGAAGATTGGCCGGAGCGACCGATGTTGCGCACATGATTGACGGCCGCACGATCAGTGCCTAACTTCACCGGGGCACCGGTGCGGTCCCCCACCGGTGGCGCCCCACGGCATCAGGGAGCTCACCGTGCAGCCATCCCGCACGTCCCCCCGTCACCCCTCCCCGGACACCCGGCAACTGCGCCGCGTCGCCCTGTCCGGACTGCTCGGCACCGCCGTCGAGTTCTACGACTTCCTGGTCTACGGCACCGTCGCCGCCCTGGTCTTCGGCGACCTGTTCTTCCCGGAGGCCGATCCCGCGGTCGGCACCATCGCCGCCTTCGGCACCTTCGCCGCGGGCTATGTGGCCCGCCCGCTCGGCGGCATCGTCTTCGGCCACTTCGGCGACCGCGTCGGCCGCAAGTCGATGATGCTGCTGACCATGGTCCTGATGGGCTGCGGCAGCTTCCTGATCGGTCTGCTGCCGACCTATGAGGCCATCGGCGTGTGGGCGCCGGTCCTGCTCATCGCCCTGCGCGTCGTCCAGGGCGTGGCCATCGGCGGCGAGTGGGGCGGGGCCACCCTGATGGTCGTCGAACACGCCGAACGCACCCAGGGCGACCGGCGTGGCCTGTGGTCCAGTTTCACCCAGCTCGGCGCCCCGCTCGGCTCGGTGCTCTCGGCCGGTGTGGTCACCCTGGTCTCCGCCCTCCCCGACGACGACTTCCGCGCCTGGGGCTGGCGTGTCCCGTTCCTGCTCAGCATCGTCCTGCTGGCCGTCGGCCTGTTCGTACGCCTCAAGGTCGCCGAGAGCCCGCTGTTCGCCGAGGCACGGCAGGAGCCGGCGCGCACGCCGCCGGTGGTGGAGGTGCTGCGCCGGCCCAAGCCCGTCCTGCTGGCCGCGTGCGCCGGCATCGGCGCGTTCACCGCGCAGTCGCTGCTGACCGGTTTCATGATCTCGTACGCCGTCGACGAGGGCTACAGCCGCCCGCAGGTCCTCACCGCCGTGACCGTCGCCTCCTGCGTGGCGCTCGCGGTGCTGCCCGCCGCCTCGGCGCTGTCCGACCGGGTGGGCCGCCGCCCCGTCGTGCTGGCCGGCGCCGTCGCCTCCGCCGCTCTGGCCTTCCCCGTCCTCGCCCTGGTCGACTCCGGCTCCCCCGGCCTGCTGATCCTCGCCCTCGCCCTCGGCCACGGCGTCGCCCAGTCCACGATGTACGGCCCGCTCGGCGCCCTGCTCACCGAACTGTTCGGCACCGCGGTCCGCTACACCGGCGCCTCCCTCGGCTACCAGGCGGCCACACTCGTCGGCGCCGGCTTCTCGCCGATGATCGCCGGCGGCCTCCTCGCCTCGTACGGCGGCGGCAGCACACCCGTCGCCCTGCTGCTGTGCGCCGGTGCCGCCGTCACGGCCCTCACCGTGTGGCGCATGCGCGAGACGCACACCGACACACTCGACTCCCCCATGTCCCGGGCCACCGCCCCCGCCCCGGAAGGAACCCCCCGTTGAAGAGCCGCCTCGCCCTGCTGACCGTCTCCCTGTGCGCCGCGACCGCGCTTCCCGCGCACGCCGCCGCCCAGGACACCCGTCTCGAAGGCCGGCTCCCCTCCGGCGCGGCCTACATGATGGACGTTCCCGCCGCGTGGAACGGGACCGTGCTGCTGTACAGCCACGGCTACACCGCCGCCGGGCAGCCCAACCCGGCCCAGAACGCACCGGACCCGAACACCCGGGACAAGCTGCTGCGGGAGGGGTACGCGCTGATCGGCTCCTCCTACGCGACGACCGGCTGGGCCGTCGCCGAGGCCGTCCCCGACCAGCTGGCGACGCTGGAGACGTTCACCGACAGATTCGGCCGGGCCCGGCGGACCCTGGCCTGGGGCACCTCCTACGGCGGGCTGGTCACGACCGTGCTCGCCGAGCGGCACGCCGATCGCTTCGACGGCTCGCTGGCCATGTGCGGACTGGTGCAGGGCGGCATCGCCAACTGGAACAGCACCCTCGACCCCGTCTTCGCGCTCAAGACCCTGCTGGCCCCGGACTCCGCCATCCCGCTCACCGGCTTCGCCGACCAGGCGGCGGCGCGGACCGCCGCGGGCGCGCTGACCGCCGAGGTGGACGCCGCTCAGCGGAGCCCGCGGGGCCGTGCCCGCATCGCGCTCGCCGCCGCCCTGCACCACATCCCCGGCCACAACAGTCCCGACCAGAGCGAGCCGGCCCCCGACGACCGGGCGAGCCGGCAGGCCAACCAGTACGCGGCCGTGCGCGGCCTGGTGCAGCTGCCCGCCTTCGGCTGGCGGCACGAGGCGGAGAGCCGGGCGGGCGGCAACCCCTCGTGGAACACGGGCGTCGACTACGCCGCCATGCTCCGCGCGTCACCGCTGTACAAGGAGGTGACCGAGCTCTACAAGGAGGCGGGAGCCTCGCTGCGGGCGGACCTCACGGCGCTGAACCGCGCACCCCGCGTCTCGGCCGACCCCGCCGCCGTACGGTGGATGCGGCAGACCAGCGTCCTGTCCGGCAGGCTCACCGACCCCCAACTGGCCATCCACACCACCGGGGACGCCCTGATCCCGGTGGCCGCCGAGAGCGCCTACCGGCGGGCCGCCACCGCCGCCGGCGCCGGCCCGCTCCTCGGCCAGGCGTACGTCCGCGCCCCCGGCCACTGCACGTTCACCACCGGCGAGATGGTCGCCGCCCTGCACACCCTGGAGCACCGGCTGGACTCCGGCCGCTGGGACACCGCACCGGCCACCCTCAACGCCCGCGCCCGCGCGGCGGATCCGGCGGGCGGCGCCCGGTATGCCGCTTATCGGCCGGCGCCCTACCCGCGGCCGTACGACCTGGCCCATCCGGCGGACGCCCGGCCCTGACCGCCCTGCCCGGACCCCGGCTCGTCCGGGGTACCGCCGCGGGCAGCGAGCACGGCCGTACGGGCGTACCCGGAGGACCTCCGGCACCGGCCGCGCGGGCGGACGGCCCCGGGGGGACGGGCCTGACGGGCCGTCCGGCGGGACACGCCACCGGATGGACCATTCACCGGGTTCGGAATGCCCCGATCATACCGTGCGCAATATGAACAAATGCCATATCACGTACCTGGCGTGCACTGCCACGCTGATCGGGGTCGGGATCGGCGCCGCCCCGCAGGCCGACCACCGGACGCACGTGGTCACCCCGGGCGAGTCGATCCAGAAGGCCGTCGACGCGGCCGCGCCCGGGGACACCGTCCTCGTGACCGCCGGCACATACCACGAGAGCGTCAAGGTCAGCACGCCCGGGCTGACGCTGCGCGGCGCGGGCCGCAGCACCGTGATCAAGCCGGGCACCGACAAGGCCGCGGGCACCTGCGCCGAGGACGGCAACGGCATCTGTGTGGTGGGCACGAAGGACCGCCCCGTCGCGGACGTCACCGTCACCTCCCTGACCGTCACCGGTTTCACCAAGCACGGCGTGTACGCCGTCGCGACCGACCGGCTGACCGTGCGGAACGTGACGGCGGTGAAGAACGGGGTGTGGGGCATCGCCCAGGAGCAGTCGGTCCGCGGCGTGTTCCGCAAGAACACGGCCCGGGACAACGGCGACGCGGGCCTGTTCGTCGCCAACACGGTCAGCGCCGAGCAGGGCGCCGCGGACAGCCGGGGTGCGGTCGTCGCGGACAACCGGCTGGAGGGCAACCGGATCGGGCTCACCGTCCGGCGCCTGCGCAACCTCACCGTCGCGGACAACCTCGTGACCGGCAACTGCGCGGGGATCTTCCTCGTCGGCGACGAGAACAAGCCGCGGGCCGGCGCCCTCACCGTGCACGGCAACCGCGTCGTGCGGAACAACAAGTCGTGCCCGAAGACCGCCCGCCTGGACGCCCTCCAGGGCTCGGGCATCGTCATGACCGGCGTCGAGGACTCCGTCCTGACGCAGAACGTGGTCGAGGACAACGCCGGCGCCTTCTCCATGTCGGGCGGCATCGTCCTGTCCAAGAGCATGGTGGGCGCCACCAGCGAGCGGAACCGGATCACCGGCAACACCCTGGAGAACAACTCCCCGGCCGACCTCGTCAACGCGGACACCGGCAAGGGCAACACCTTCGACGGCAACTCCTGCGGGGCCTCCAAGCCCGCGGGCCTGTGCTGACCGGCCGGCCCGAGCCGTCCGCGCAAACCTGGGAGGACAGGCGGCACATGACGACCGTACAGACCGCTCCGGCGCCGTCCATGCGGCTGCGGGAGCTCGTGTTCGGGGCGGCGTGTGCCGCCGCCCTCCGCGCGGCCGCCCGGCTCGGGGTCGCCGACGCGCTCGACGACGGTCCGCGGGCGGTGGAGGACCTGGCGGCGGCGGTGAAGACCGAACCGCGGCCGCTGCGCCGGCTGCTGCGGGCCTTGTCCTGCCACGGCGTCTTCGCCGAGCAGCCGGACGGGACGTTCACCCACACCGAGATGTCCCGGCTGCTGCGCGAGGACGACCCGCACAGTCTGCGCGCCATCACGCTGTGGTGCACCGAGCCGTGGACGTGGGACGCGTGGCCGAGGCTGGACGAGGCGGTGCGCACCGGCCGCAACGTGGTGGAGGACCTGTACGGCAAGGAGTTCTTCACCTACCTCAACGAGGACGCCCCGGAGTCGGCCGACGTCTTCAACCGGGCCATGACCACCTCCAGCGTGCAGTCCGCGCGGGACGTCGCGCACTTCCTCGACCTGTCGGGGAGCTCCTCGGTCGCCGACATCGGGGGCGGCCAGGGCCACGTGGTGGCGAGCCTGCTGGAGAAGCACCCCTCGCTCCAGGGGACCCTGCTCGACCTGCCGCGCGTGGTGGAGAACGCCGATCCACGGCTGCGGGCGGGAGGCGCGCTCGCGGACCGCGTGCGCATCGTGCCCGGCGACTGCCGGGTGGCCGTCCCGGTCCGGGCCGATGTCTACATCATCAAGAACATCCTGGAGTGGGACGACGACAGCACCGCCCGGACGCTGCGCAACGTCATCGAGGCGGGCGGTCCGGGAACGCGGGTGGTGGTCATCGAGAACCTCGTCGACGACACGCCCTCGATGCGGTTCAGCACCGCGATGGACCTGCTGCTCCTCCTCAACGTCGGCGGTGCCAAGCACACCACGGAGAGCATGGTCGGCCGGCTCACCGGCGCGGGCCTGGTCATCGACGACGTACGCCCGGTCAACCCGTACCTGCACGCCTTCGACTGCACGGTCCCGGGTCACCGCGCCCGCTGAGGCGGACGCCGGTCGCCGGGCACGCGCCACACGCGTGCCTCCGGTACCACGACGGCAAGCCCGGCATCGTCGAGGGCCTGCTGTCGCGCGGCGACCGCCGGATCGGCGCGGTCATCCGGGCCGTGTACGAGGAC
>NZ_JBFAWY010000025.1:0-118495 GCF_040680575.1 Streptomyces sp. NPDC052020 | reverse complement strand
TCAACGCGGGGATGTTCCGTCCGCCATGCGGGTCATGAACGCCCGCGGAGCCTGGATGCCAACCCGGCTTGGTGGCCTTCACGCCCCGGCTCCGGACCTGTGGAGAGCCGGGCGGGCCCGGGACGCGCGGAGGGCCGTGCGGGCACCTCGTTCTGCCCTCGCGTACCTGGAACTCCGGACGACCGACCGTGTAGACAGGGCACCTGACACCCCCTGTGCCGCAGGAGCAGTCGTTGAGCGATCATCAGGTCCTGAGAGAGACCGGCCGGTCCGGTCGAGACCGCGCGCCCGCCCGGAAGGCCGCGGTCGTGCCGCGTGAGCGGCCCGCGGGCCTGCTCGCCCTCCAGGCCACGGCCGGGAACGCCGCCGTCGTCCAGAGGCTCCGCCGGACCGGGCACCTCGACGGCCCGGACCGGCAGCGGCACAGCCCCGGTCACGGGCAGGGCGAGCAGACAGCGCCCGCCGTCCAGCGCTCCGCCGTCCACGACGTGCTGCGCGCACCCGGCAGACCGCTGGACGAGGCGACCCGGACCGACATGGAGGCCCGCCTGGGGGCGGACTTCTCCGACGTCCGGGTCCACACCGACGCCGCCGCCCGGGCTTCCGCCGCCGAGATCGGCGCCCGGGCCTACACCTCCGGCAATCACGTCGTCATCGGTGCCGGGGGCGGTGACAGGCACACCCTCGCCCACGAGCTCACCCACGTCATCCAGCAGCGGGAGGGCCCCGTCGCCGGCACCGACACCGGCGGCGGGCTGAGGGTCTCGGACCCCTCGGACCGTTTCGAACGCGATGCCGAGGCGAACGCGCGCCGGGCTCTGTCGGGGCCGTCCCCGTCGCACGGGCCGGGCACCGGGCAGGCGCCGGACACCGGCCGGGCGTCCGGGGCGCCGGTGCAGCGCGCCGCGGCGGCCGGGGCCGCGCTTCCGGTGATCCAGCGGTGGACGGACGGCACCATGTCGGGCGACGACCCGGTGTTCCGGGCGGACCACGGGCGGGCCGGGAGCGTGGAGGTGCACAACCTGCACGGACGGCCGCTGGGCGCGGCCGCCAACTCCCCCTCGGTCGAGCCGCTCGGCTGGACCGATCTCAAGAAGGAGGGCTACACCAAGGGGGCACCGGGCGGTGAGAAGCCGGTCGGAGCGCCCTACCGCGCCGTGCGCATGCACCTGTTCAACGGGCGGCTCGGCGGACCCGGCAACACCGTACTCAACCTCGCCCCCGGTCCGGGAAAGCTCAACTCCCAGATGTCGGCGCAGGCCGAGGACCCGGCCAAACTCCTGGTGGAGCTGGGCAACAAGGTGTGGCTGAGGACCACGGTCCGCTACCAGGACAACAACACCAACAGCGCGAACTTCGCGTCGGTCGTCCCGAACCTCATCACGATGGAATGGGGCATCGAGGGCAATCCGGCCTCCCACCAGCGGTGGTCCTCGTCGATCAACCTGCCCGTCGATCCCCTCAGCGGCGCACAGGTCGCGGTGTACCGCAACTGGGCCGGGACCGCCGGGCAGCTGGTCCAGGAGATGAACGGCGCGGACGTCAGCGACCAGATGCGCGCCCAGGTCCTGGGGCTCGTACCGAACGACCAGCTCAAGCTGGCGCTGCTGAACGCGTTCCCCGCCCTTTACCAGGGCGCGGAGGGTGCCGACCAGGCCCGTTACATCTTTCAGTACTCCACCGTGGCGGACCGAATGGCGTTCCTCCGGCGCATGGGCGTCACCACGAAGGATCTCTTCCCCCAGGCTCTCCGGCCGCTCTACCGGGCCGGCGCCCAGGCAGCGGCCGAGGAGCTGTTCCGGAACTGGGGCCTGAGCGATGACGAACAGCGGGACATGGTCTTCAAGCACGAGGCGGAACTGCTCCAGGCCATCGGCATGGCCGGAGTCGAACTGGTCGAGCGCCAGGGGGACAAGGGACACACGCTCGTCAAGTACTACTCCGCCTCCGACCAGATGATCCTCTTCGACCTGCTGGAGAGCCGGAACACGCTCGGCACGCTGTTGCTGCCCGTGAGCTCACCGCGCGAGCGCAACACGCTGCTGGACGGCTGGGCCGAGCATCGGGGTCACACCACGTCGGACGCGAAGAAGACGTTCATCGACACGACGGGCATCGCCCAGGCACACAAGGCGGGGTACCGGACCTGGCGCGACAACCTGGACGCCTCCGACGCCTTCCGGAGTAGCCGTCCCAGGCGGGCGGCCGCCGCCGGTGCCCGCCCGTGACGACATGACAGGAGCACACATGACGGCCGGTTACCGGCGGCGGATCGCCGAACGCGCGGCGCGGTTGGGCGCCACACCCGGGTTCTCGGTGCGCGCCTACGAGGTGGCGCCGCCCGTCACGGACGCCGAGCTGGCCTCGGTCACCGCGTCCGTACAGGGCCGTCTGCCCGTCGGGGTGGCCGAGTTCTACGGCGAGCTGAACGGGTTCCGCCTGGAGTGGGACTACGCCGCACCCGGAGCCGGGCGGGTCCCCACGGACTTCGGCTCGATCAATGTCCGGCCTCTCGCGGACGTCTTCGCGCAGGGGCTGGGCGACACCTGGTACGACGACTTCGAGGGCGGTGACCGCTTCCGGGCGGTCAAGCCCTTCGACGTCTACGCGCCCGAAGCCTGCGCGGCCTTCCTCCAGGAGCCCGGCGGCGCGCCGCGGGACGATGTCCACTTCCACTACTTCGGCGAGGCCCTGAGCCCGCTGCACCTCACTTTCCCCCAGTACCTGGAAGGTGCCCTCGCCTCCTGCGGATACGTCGACTGGCGCATGGCGCTCACCCCCGACGACCCGGGGCTGCCCGAGGCCCGGCCGACCCTGGAGCGCATGCGGGCGATCATCCCCGGGTTCGACGGGCTGCCCCGGCCCGGCTCGGCGTAGGCGACCGGCGACCGGCTTGGCGGTGGCGACCCGGAGCCCGCTCCCGGGGGCTCGGAATCGCCACCGCCCGTCGCGGGTCAGCCGCGCTGGAAGAACTCCACCTCCGCCAGGGCCAGGTGACGGCCCGGGGCGAGACCCGCGGGCGAGCGCAGCACCAGGCGCACCGTCTTCACGTCGCTGATGCCGGTGACGACCGGCTGCGCGCGGGGCTTGTCGCTGAGGGCCACCTTCTTCGTGTGCCGGGTGCCGTCCTCCGCGGTCACCTGCAACTCCATCTCGAGCGCGCGTGCCTGGCGGCCGTAGAGCTGCGCGGACGCGGACGCGCCGTTGGTGATCAGGAGCTGCACCAGCCGGAACGGCCTGCGGAAGGTGTACGTGACCGAGGCACCCTCCGCGGAGGCGCCCCAGTAGCGGTTGCTCACCCCGTCCGTGGTGTTCCGCGCCGGGTGCCCGGGGACCTCGTCGCTCGCCTCGACGCTCACCGGCGTGACGGGCTTGGGCTTGCCCAGCTTGTCCCGGGTGTCCTCGAACAGGGCGCGCCCGGCCGGCAGCAGCAGGAACCCTCCCGCGCACAGGGCCGCCACCACGGCCAGGATCACCAGGAGCCGCGCCACCCGTCCGGAGCTCGCGCGCGCCCGGCGGCGGAACGGCCACACGGTGCGCCACCACGGCAGTGGCGCGGGCTTCGCCTCGGGGTTCAGCACGGCGGCGCACCGGCGGCAGAACCGGCGGCCCGGCGGGTTGGGCGTACCGCAGGAGGGACAGGGCGTCCCCGCGACGTCGTCCGGCTCCGCCACGGGCCGCACCACGGGACGCGGGGCCACCGGCCTGCCCGGGCGCACGGGCAGCACGGGTCCCGGCGCCGACGCGGCGTCGGCGGGCGCCGAGGGCGGGCGCGGCGCGGGATCGGCTCCGGCGTCGCCGGGTCGGGCCGGGGCGGCCGGGGCCGGGGTCTGCCCCGGGTGGGGGGCCGCGGCCCGAGCCGGGCCGGTGGCCGGGCTCTCCCCCGGCCGGGACCGGTCCGGGCCCGTCGGCACGCGCCGGTGGGCAGGGCCGGTCTCCCGTCGTACGGGGGCCGGGGCCTCCGTCTCCGGCTCGGGCTCCGGAGCCGGTGCCGCGTCCCCGGCGGTCTCCGGGCGAACCGCTGCCCCGCGCGAGGCCGGTGGCTGCGCGGAGGCGCCCGGGGCGGCAGCGCTCCGCCGGGAGCTCGCCGGGGTGCCGGGGGCCGCGGCGCTCTCCCCGGTCTCCGCGGACGTACCCGGGGCCGACGCGCCGTCCGGGGCCGCCGGGGTCGTGCCGGCGCCCGGGGCCGCGGCGCCCGGGCCCGGGGGGGCGTCCGCCGCCGGGGTGGTACCCGGCGCAGCGGCGGCCGTCTCCGACCACCCCAGATACGCTCCGCAGTTGCCGCAGAAGTCGTCCTGCGGGCCGTTGGACGCCCCGCAGGCGGGACACGCGCGCATGACGTCACCTCCCTTCGCCGGCGGGCGGGCCGGGCAGGATCTCCACCCGGCAGACGGTGTGCACCGGGCACATGGCCCGGACGATCTCCTGCGCCCTGTCCGGGTCGATCCGCTCCGCGCGGCCCGGCCACACCCGGACCAGGATCTGGGCGGCGGGCGCGGGCGGCAGGCCGGCGCCGGGGGTGCGGGACCACGCGGCCCCGCCGTCCCCGGTCACCTCGGCGTGCGCGCCGAGCGCGAGCCCGAGGGCCTCGACCAGCCCGCGCCGGGTGCCGCGCCACCGGTGCAGTTCCACCGCGCGGACGACGGCCTCACGGCGGACCTCCAGGGGCCACGCCCGGTCGTCGGTCGCGCCGACCCAGGACGCCAGCCAGGCCAGGAAGTCGGCCGGGGCGATCCGGGGGTCGAGGTAGGCGGGCAGGTTGTCGAGGGTGGAGAAGACCGGGGCGAGGACGGTGTCGAGTCCGGCGGTGAACCGCTGGGCGAGGTCGTCGTCGGCGTAGAGGGCGGGCAGTTGCCCGCCGATCGGGTACCGGCTGGGAAGCCCGGGTACGGCGGCGCGGCTCATCCCCGGTCCCCCGGTCCGGCGGCCGTGACGACCACCTGGTGCTGGTAGGGGAAGACCAGCGCACCCGCGGCCACGTCGATGCGGTCCGCCGGGGCGCCGCGCCGCCCGGTGATCGGGTCGGCGGGGAACAGCCGGATCTCCTCCACGAGCGCGTCCCCGGTGGCGCGTTGCACCACGCCGAACACCTCCCCGTACTGCACCGGCCGCCCGAACGGCCACCCGGTGCCCTCCGGGCCGCCGCGCAGCGGATCGAGGTAGCCGAAGAGGGCGGTCAGCGCGGCCTCGCGCACCCGGTCGGTGTCGCCGGGGGCCGCCGTGAGGCGGGCCACCACGGTGACGCCCTGGTAGACCGGCGGCTCCACCACGAGGCGGGTGCCGATCAGGCGCCGCTCGTCCAGACAGGCGGTGATCGCCTGGAGCACCCGGTCGGAGGGGATCAGCTGCTCGAAGCGGAGCCGGTCGCCCTCGTCGGGCACCGCGTCCGGCACCACCAGCACCCGTACCGCGCCCGGGTCGTCCCCGGCGGGCAGGCAGCGGACCCGGCGCACCGAGGGTGCCGCCTGGCGGCTGAGGATCTCGTAGTCCTCGGCGGTCACCGCGCGCTCCTGCATCCGCAGCGCGTCCGGGGCACGCAACTTGGCGTTGGCGACGGTCTCGCCGGCCACGCCGCCGCGTGCCGCCTCCCGGTTGGTGACCCGGGCGACGTACGGGACGGAGCTGCGCAGCACGGAGATGGCGCCGCGGGCCACGTTGCCCGCGGGGCCGCCGCCGGTGCGGTAGCGGGCCACCCGCACCTGGGCGCCCTTGGGCGGCACCGCGCCGCACTGCCGCAGGGTGCCGTCCGGCTCGCGCAGCGCCGGGGGAAAGGCGAACTCCCCGGTGGTGGCGTCCACGCGGACGTGCCGGTCGGCGGGCCCGGAGCGGCCGAAGTGCTCCACCACGTCCCAGCGCTGCCACCCGTCGGCCGAGGAGACCTCCACCACGGGGGGCGCCCCGTCGAGGAGGACGGGCGGGCGGCCGACGCGGAACGTCTGGCCCGCGACCCCCTCCGAGGTGCCGAGCGGCACGTCGGTCACGGTGACGGCGTGCTCGGCGCACATGGTGCCGCCCACGGTGAACACCGACGCCTCGCGCACCGTCGGGGACTCCGAGTAGAACGGCTGGCCCGGTTCGGGCTCGGTGACGCGGCAGCGCAGCCAGCCGGCCCGGGTCCCGCCGATGACGGACGCGCGGTGCCCGGCCGGTACGTACACGATGACCTCGCCCGGCCGGTTCAGTCCGCCGGTGGTGTCCGGGCCCGTCTCGCACACCTGCCAGCCGCCGCCGTGCCACGCCTCCCACACGAGCGGGGGCTGGCGGGGGTCCACGCCGACGCCCTCCACCCGGCTGTCCAGGCGTACCGCGACGATGCACCGCGGCACGGCGGCCGGCAGGCCGAACAGCAGGGCGTCGCCCGGCTCCGGGGCCGCCTGGAAGCAGGGGATGTCGCGGCCCTCGGCGAGCGCGCGGGTCCGGTCGGTCTGCTCACCGGTCCGGGGAGCGGTCACCAGGCGCGTCAACTCGCTCGGTGTGATGTGCAGTTCGTCCGTGGTGGTGAAGACCACGGCGTCGTCGCTCTCGCCCCGCGCGGTGGTCACCTCGGTGCCCGCGGGCAGGACGACGGTGTCGGGCTGGGGCGCCGACAGCCAGAAGTCGACGTCGGCCGACGCGGCGGCCGGCGGGAACAGGCGGATGCCCAACAGGTCGAGGAACGCGGTGTAGTTCTTGTCCGGGACCCGGTTCAGCCGGTACAGCAGCTGGTCCACGAGGTAGGCGAAGGTCTCGATCAGCGTGACGCCCGGGTCGGAGACGTTGTGGTCGGTCCACTCCGGTGCGCGCTGCTGCACGTACCGCTTCGCCTCGTCGACGAGTTGCTGGAACCGCCGGTCGTCCAGGTTGGGTGAGGGCAGGGCCATCAGGCGGCGCCCCGTTCCGCGCCGTCCTCGTCGGAGGGGATCGTGTAGAAGGGGAAGACGAGGTTGCGCCGGTCGTTGGTGGACCGCACGGTGTAGTGGACGTCGATGTAGAGGGTGCCCGCCTCGACGGTGTCGAAGGCGACCACCACGTCGTCGACCGCGATGCGCGGCTCCCACCGCTCCAGGGCCTCGCGCACCTGCTGGGCGACCCGCCCGGCGGTGGCGCCGTCGCCGGGGGCGAAGACGTAGTCGTGGATGCCGCAGCCGAACTCCGGGCGCATGGGGCGCTCGCCGGGCGCGGTCGCGAGCACCAGGCGGATCGCCTCCTCGATCTCGCGTTCGCGCTCGACCAGGGCGATGCCGCCGGTCGGCCCGACCCGCATCGGGAACGCCCAGCCCCGGCCGATGAACCGGTCGCTCATCACACGCCCCCGATCAGGACGTCGGGGGCGCCGGCCAGCACGGTGGCGCCGCACGCGGTGGGGTCGCCCCTGCGCGCGGCGGGCAATCCGCCGATCAGGACCGTGCCCGCCGCGAGCGCGGCCGGGTTGGGCAGGATCACGTTGCCCGGTCCGAGGAGCGCGTGCGGGGGCACCACGCAGGTGTGGAGACTGCCCACGACGGCGGCGGGGCGCCCGCCGATCAGCACCCGGGCCACCGTCGCCGCGGCGGCGGGCGGCGGGGTGCTGATCACACCACCGTGGCTGGTGGGGTCGCCGGTACGGGCTGCGGCTGGCATGCGGCACTCCTTGCGGAAGGTCTCCGGCCCGCGGGCCGGGGGTCGGTCGTGATCGGCGGCGCCGGGCGGGCGGGACAGCCGGGCGGGGGAACGCCCGGCGGGCCCGGACTGCTGGTGGGCGAGGGTCATGGGCGGCCTCAGTTGATCCTGATGAGACGGGCCTTGAGGACGCCCAGCAGGCCGCCGTCGACGGTGGCCTCCGTCTGGCCGGTGACCCGCACCGCCCGGCCGCCGACCGTCGCGGTGTCGGTGGCGTCGATCTCCACCCTGCGGCCGCGTACGGTCACATCGCCGCGCCCGGCGTCCAGCGTGATGCCGTCCCTGTCGAGCAGGACGGAGGTGAGAGGGCGGCCCCGCCCGGCGTACACCGTGAGCTCGATCCGGTCGCGCCGGTCGTCCAGGCGTACCTCGAGGCGCTCGTCGCCCGTCGTGAGCCGCAGCCCGGAGGGGCCGGGCGCCCCCGCGTCGAGGAGTTCCACCCGGTGCCCGGAACGGGATACCACGGAGCGGCGGTTGACCCGGCCGCTGGTGGCGTCGATCAGCGGGACGTCGTGGGGCGAGGGCCGGTCCACGCCGTTGTAAAGCCCCCCGATGACGTACGGGCTGTCCAGCAGGCCCTGTTCGAAGCCGACCAGGACCTCGTCGTTGACCTCCGGGCTCACCACGCCCCCGCCGCCCTTGCCGCCCCACTGCACGGTGCGGACCCAGTCGGTGGTGTAGGTGTCGTCCAGCCACGGGAACCGCAGGCGCACCTCGCCGCGTTCCGCCCCGCCCGGCTCGCGTACGTCGGTCACCACGCCGATCGCCAGGCCCGGCATGCGCGGGCCGCGGCCCGGCGCGCTGGCACCGGTCACCAGGCCGGTCAGGGAGCGGTCGGGGCTGGCGCTCACCCACACCGTCGTCCGGTAGCCACCGTGCGGCTCCAGGACGTGCCGCACCGCCGTGGCCGTGTAGCGGCCGGAGAACGCCGGGCCGACGTTGCCGAGCGCCACGGGCTTGCCCGCCCGCAGCCGCGGGTTGCCCTCGGCCACCGCCTCCAGCTCCCCGAAGCCCGCGCTGACCTGCGCGGCCACCGCGTCCGCGACCGCCGTGGTCTCCGCCTGCGTGCGGTACGGGGTGTCCGTGACGGCCAGCTTCGCCGACGCCCCGAACCGGACGCCGGCCTGCGGGCCGAGCCCCGGCACCACCGTGTCGCTGACCACCGACGGCTGCCGGGCCACCAGCGGCTTCTTCGTGGTGACGTCCCAGCCGCGCACCTCCACCGACCCGGCCCCGTCCGCGGCCGACAGCGCGGCACGCAGCGCCAGCAGGTTGCGCCCGTACTCCAGCACCATCGGGTCGCGGGCCGCGGAGGTCGAGGGCGCGGGCGCTTTGGCGGCCTTCTCGGGCCGGGTGAACTGGAGCACCCCCTGGTCGTCGACGCGTACCTGCGCGCCGCTCTCGCCCGCCAGGTACTGCAGGAAGTCCCAGTCGGACACGTTCGCCTGCGAGAGCTGCCGGTAGCTGACCGGCGCCGCCTCGACGGTGCCGCAGGCCAGCCCGGCCCCGGCGGCCACCTTGCGGACGATCGCGGCGGCCGTCATGTTCCGGTACGCCACCACCTTGCGGCCCCGCTGGAGGCGGTGCGCCTTGGAGTAGGCGCGCACCACCGTGAAGGAGCCGGTGCTGTCCCGGTCCACCTCCAGCGCCGTCACCTCGCCGTTGAACAACCGCTCCCGGGCCCGCCCCGACACGGTCACCACCGACACCCGCAGCGGGGTGCCGATGGTGATGCCGGTGGCCCGCAGGAACTCGTGGTCGGGATCGCGGAAGGTGAGCACCGCCGCGTCGGGCAGGCCCACGTTCTCGTCGACCACGCAGCCCACCAGTTGCGCCGCCCAGATCTTCGGCAGTTCGGCGGGGGCCTCCACGACCGGATCCGCCGCGAACGACCGGCCGCCCTGCGCCTCGGCTGTACTCACCGTTCCTCCTCGGCACCCGCGTCCCGCAGCCCCGGTACCACCAGTTCGGTGCCGGGTACGAGGGCCATCGGGTCGTCGATGTCGTTCGCCTCCGCGATGACCCGCCAGGCCGTCGCGTCGCCGTACTCGCGCCAGGCCAGCAGGGCCAGGCTGTCGCCGGCCACCACGGTGTGCGTACTGCGGGCGGTGCGCGCGCCGGAGGTCGGGTTCTGTCCCGGCGTGTCGACGCTCGCCTCCTCGATGGTCAGCGCGCAGGTGGCCCGCAGCGGCCTGCCGTCCACGTCGAACAGCGTGTAGGTGACCGACAGGCTCGACAGCACGCCGTCGAACGACGTCGTCCTGGCGGTGCCCCATTCGAACCGCACCCAGGGGCTCGCCGGCTTCTTGCGGCCCAGGCTCGCCGGGGTGGGCACGCACGCCTTCATCAGCTTCTCCACCGCCTGTTCCACGGAGTTGTCGTGGGTCGCGGTGGCGTCCAGGAACACCTCCAGGCTCAGCGTGCGCGGGCCGCTGCCGACGAACTCGGGCAGCGCGGACTCCTCCGCCATCCGGGACGGGGAGCGCCGCCACTCGGTGGTCTTGCGCAGTTCCAGGGTGGAGGGATTGAACTGGAGGTCGAGCCGCGCGATCGTGCCGCCGGGTTTCGCGCCGACCGAGGCCGGGGGCTCCTTCAGGGTCAGCTGGGCCCTGGCCCGGCTGGAGCGGACCGCTGGGGACATACCGGAGCCTCCTTTCCGGGCCGGTGCCCGGGGGCGGGGTCGAGGGGAACGGGTGCCGGGTGCCGGTGGCCGCGAACGCGTGGAGAGGGCGTCGCGCGGCGGCGGCCGGGGCGGTGGACCACAGGATCGGTCACAGGGGTCTCAGCCCCTCGTGGGCGATCTCCAGGGTCTCCACCGCGGCCTGGGAACTGGCGGGGTCGAAGGACGGTCCCTGCCAGCGCACCGGGACGATCCCGAACACCTGCCAGCTGATGATCCGGGTCAGGTCGGGTTTGAGGGCCACGATCTCGCCGTCCTTGGGTTCCACCCGCCGCAGCGTCTCGTCGAGCCAGCGGCCGATCTTCGCCGTGTCGGCGGTGACCGGCCGGGTGAGCGTGATGTTGGACCACGTCACCCGGCCCGGCAGGTTCCAGGTGAAGCCGTTGTTGCCGCCCTCGGCGTAGGTCTCGATCTCGACCTCGGCGCCCATGCCGGAGCAGGTGTGGAAGGCGCCCAGGTCGTTGCCGGCGATCGCGAGCCGGAAGAACACGCTCGTGGCGAAGATGCTGTCGGTCATCGGGTCCGTCATCCGTTCCGTGCTGTGCGTGCCTTTGCGTGCTGTTCCTCGCCTCAGCGGCGTCGGTCGTGGGGACGGCCCATGCGTTCCCGGTCGCGCCGCAGTTCGGCGCGCAGCAGCCGGGACACCGGGTCGAGCAGGCGGCGTGCCAGGTCGTCCAGGTCGCCCCGGTCCGGGCCGGGGTCCGGCGATGTGCCGGCCCGGCGCGCGGTGCCGGGGGCGGACGTGCCCGCCGACGCGGCGGAGACCGGCGTACCCGAGGCGGGCGACGGGGAGGCGGATGGCGGCCGGGCGGGCGGCGCCGCCCCGGCGGCGGTCGCGGGACCGGTGACAGCCCGCTGCACCACGGGCGCGTCCGGACCTCTCCCGCCGCCCGTGGCCGGTCCGGGCCCCGGGGGAACGGCACGCGGACGGACCACCGGGACGGGAGCCGGCGGGGCCGGCGGCGCCGCGGGGGCGGCCGGGCCCGTCGTGGGCGTCGGCGTCTGCGTCCCGGCCACCGGCAGGGACCGCGCCGGCGCGGCGGCGGTCTGGACGGTGGCGCCGGGCGGCCCGCCCCGGTGCGGTGCGGGCCGCACGACCGGGACGCCCCGGTCGGAGCCCGCGCTCACGGCGCGGCCCGGGCCCGGTGCGCCCGGGCCGGGGCGCGGGGCCGCGGCCCGCCCGCCCGGGGGCGCCGTGGAAGCGGTCGCGCCCGGCGCCCCCGGTCCCGGGTACGGCACGTCCCCCCTTCGGGGGGTGTCGCTCTCCGCCGGTGCGCCGGTCCAGCGCGCGGGCACCACGGGACGGCCGCCGGGGCGGGAGGCGGCGGGCGGAGCCGCCCCTTCCGGAACCCGGGTCTCCAGCCGGAGCGGGCGCGCGGCGAGCAAGGGCAGGGTGCGGGGGGCCGCCGGGACCGGGAGCACCGCGGCGCGGCTCACGGTGAGAGCGCCTCGACCGGCCGCGCCCGAGGTCGGGGCGGCCTCCTCGGCGGCCCCGGCTCCGGTCCGTCCGGTCGCACCGCCCGCGCCGCCGGATGCGGGCCGGGGCGCGGAGACCGGGCGGACCGGGCGGGCCTGGACGACGGGGCTCCGGGGCGGTTGCGCGCCCGGGCCTCGGGGCGCCGGGCCGGATCCGCGCGCGCCTCCCTCCGCCGCCGAGACTCCGGTGGCCTCTCGGGACGCGGGGCGGCCCGTGCCGTCCGGCGACGGCTTCACCAGCGGCCCGCCGGGGCCCTGCCCGGGGTCGGCGGAGCCCGGTGGGGAGGCGGCCTCGGTGGAAGGGCCCGCCAGGCGCTGGACCTCTCGCGTGCCCAGCAGCGGAGCGTTCTCCGCGCCTCCCGGAGGCGGAAACGTCGTCGGCGGCGGCGGAGCCGCACCGGGGGCGGTACGCGACGCCGCCGTCCGGCCGTGGTCCGGGCGGGAGGCCGTCGGCGCGGCGTCCGCGCCGCCGTCCGGGTGCGCCGGGGCACGCTGGACATCCGGGCCGTTCGCGGTACGCGGAGCACGGCGGTCCGACGCGGCGGAACGCGGCAGTTCGGCGCTGGGCGGCAGCGCGGGCATCGGCGCGCCGAGGCCGCCGCGGGCGCGGGCCCCGCCGCGGCCCGGGCCGGGGGCCGGGCCGCCGCGGGCCGGGTGCTCCTCCCCCGTGCCGTGCGGTCCCGGCGTTCCCGCGCCGTCCTGCGCGTGGCGCTGGACGACGGGCAGCGCCGGGCCGGAAGGGGCGGAGTCGCCGGACGCCGGCCGGAGGGCGGACGCGGAGGGGCGGGCGGACCCGTCCGCCGCGGGCAGAGCGGTGGCGGGCAGGGCGTTCAACGGCGCGCCGAGGGGCGCGCGGCTTCCCGCGCTCCGGGTGGTGCGCTCCGCCGGGCCGGTGGACGGCCCACCGGCTCCGGCCGGTGGCGGCACGGCGGTACGGGCGTCGGCGCGGCCGGCGGGTTCCGGGGCGGCGGCGGGCGGCAGAGTGCGGACCCGGCGCACGGGTCCGGCCGGGTGCCGGGCGACGGTCAGCACACGCCCTACCGGGCGGACCCGGGCGGCCGGGAAGGGGGCCCCGGCACCGGCGGCGGACGCTTCCCCGGAGGCACCGGAGACGTCGGAGGGGCGGGAGGGGCGGGTGACATCAGAGGGCCGGGAGGCGCGCGCCTCCTGCGGCCGGGGGGTGTGCCGCGGGTCGGGCCCGGACCCGGTCGACCGCGTGCGCGGCGGGGCCTGTGCCTGTGTCTGTTCCTGTGTCTGTTCCTGTGTCTGTTCCTGCGTCTGTGGCTCTGCGGCGTGCGGCCCGCCGGAGGCACGCCGGGCGGCACGCTGGACCACCGGCTGGTGGACCACCGGCTCCTCCCGGCCCGGGCCGGGAACGACCGCCACCCGCCGGACCAGCGGAATGCCGGAGGCGTCCGGCCGCGGGGCGCCGCGGTCGGCGGTCCCGTCCGGTCCTCCGCCGGGCCCCGCCGCGCGCTGGACGGCGGGGGGCGCCGAGGGCGGCGTTCCGGCGGAGCCGGTGGACAGCAGGCCACGGGTCCGTGGCGCGCCGCCCGGACCGTCGGTGGCCGCGATGCTGTCGGCGGCGCCCGGCGTGGCGGACCTCCGCCCGGATCCCGCACCGGACGGGCCGGACGGACGGGACAGAGGAGACGGGGTGGGCTGGGTGGACTGGGCGGGCGGGCCGGATGCCCGCCCTTCCCGGCGCGTCCCGTGCGGGGCCGCCGCCGGAAGCCGCCGGTCCCCGCCGTCCGCGTCCTGTCCGGTCTCGGTCGCGGGCCATGCTTCCCGCGCACCGTGCCCGCGCGGCGCGCCGAGCAGCAGCGGCCCTCCGCCCGTGCCGATGGTGCGGGGCGTGGCCGGACCGACGACGCCGCGCACCACGCCCGTCGGAGCCGTGGGCAGCAGGGCGTGCCCCATGCCGGTGCCGAAGGACGGGTTCTGCCAAGCGGTCAGGCCGGCCCGGAAGGCCAGCCCGTCGCTGACCGCCAACGGCGCACGGGAGACGGTGAGTTCCGGCGCCGTGGTGCGCCGCCACCCGCCGTCCCAGTCACCGGGCACCGAGGGGACCGGCGCAGAGGGAGCGGAGGGACCGGACGCCGGAACACCGGCCCCGGAGGAACCGGCCCCGGAGGAACCGGATCGGGAGGAATCCGGCCCGGACGGCGACGCGGAACCGGGCAGGGCGGGGCCCCGGGCACCGGGGGCTCCCCTGTCCCGGCGTCCGGCCCCGAAGCCGGACGGGCCGCCCGCTCCGGCGGCCCGGCGGCGCAGCCTGTCCCGCCATGCCATGTGCTCAACCGCTCTCGTTGATACGGGTGTTGATGCGGGCGATCTCGGCCACCCACTCCCGGCGTTCGCCGTGGGTGAGGCCGAGGATCTCCTCGCGCTGCCAGTGGAAGTGATAGGCGATGTACGCGATCTCCTCCCGGAGCCGGGGAAGGGCGTACGTCACGATTCCCCCAGGCGCCCACCCGAGAGGTCGACCTCGAAGCCGCCCTCGCAATGGGGACAGGTCACCGCCGCGCGGGTGTGCCCCTCGCTGTTGACGCGACGGTAGAAGTCCTGGAGGAAGGCCACGTCGGTGGCGTACATCCGCTCCACGATCCCGGCGTGCACGTCGGTGATGGTGCCGATCCGGGTGATCACCTGGCTCAGCAGCACCACGCTCAGGTACGCCGGGTTCTCCTTGACCCGCAGATCGATCTGGGGCCGCAGTTCGTCGCGGGCGGTGGCCAGGCGCATCGCGCCGTCGCGGTGCAGCACGCCCGCCTCGTCGACGTACCCGCGCGGCAGCTCGAACTCGAACTCGGTGCGCAGGCCGTGCTCCTCCCGGGGCGGCGGCGGGGCCGCGGGGGCCGCCGCCTCCTGCTCCGTCTGCGGGGCGGGCTTCGTCAACTGGAGGATCTCCTCCAGATTGCCCGCCGTCACCGTACGGCGCCTCATTCGACGATGATCTCCTCGAACACGATGGTGACGGTCTCGGTGGCCGCGGCGGACTCGCCCGCCTTCAGCGAGGGGCCCTCCCACTTGGAGGCCCAGCCCTGCATCAGCTGGATGCGGCGGACCGTGGTGCCCTCGGAGTCCTTGATCTCGATGGTGAGGTTCTGCCGCGCGGAGTTCACGGCCCCCTTGTTGAGGGTCTCCTTGATCCAGTTCGTGAACTCGCTGCTCTGGTCGAGTCCCCGGGTGATCGTGATCTCACCGGCCTGCCGGGCGCCGGGCTGCTTGCGGATGATCTGCTTGCCCGTCGCGCTGACCTGGCGGACCTCGACGACCTCCTCCTCGACGGTCAGCCCGCTGATCTCCTGGATCGACTCGACCAGGTAGCCGCCGAGCTGCACGCCGAAGACGTGGGTGGAAAGAGCGTCGCCCTCTGCCATGACTGTCTGTCACCTTTCCTTGCGGACCCGCGGGTCACTCGTCGATGAGGCTGGTGCTGTCGGAGAACTGGGCCAGCCGGAACACCACGAACTCCGCGGGCTTGACCGGCGCGACGCCGATCTCGCAGACGACCCGGCCCTGGTCGATGGAGGTCTGCGGGTTGTTGTCACGGTCGCACTTGACGTAGAACGCCTCCTCGGCCGTGCGGCCGAACAGGGCTCCCCGGCGCCACTCCTCGGTGAGGAACGCGGTGACGTTGCGCCGGATGCTCGACCACAGCCGGTCGTCGTTCGGCTCGAAGACCACCCACTGGGTGCCCAGGAGGATCGACTCCTCCAGGTAGTTGAACAGGCGGCGCACGTTCAGGTAGCGCCAGGCCGGGTCGGAGGACAGGGTGCGCGCCCCCCACACGCGGACACCGCGGCCGGGGAAGGCCCGTACGCAGTTCACGCCGATGGGGTTGAGCAGGTCCTGCTCGCCCTTGCTGAGCCGGATCTCCAGGTCCACGGCGCCGCGGATCACCTCGTTGGCGGGCGCCTTGTGCACGCCGCGCTCGGCGTCGCTGCGCGCCCACACGCCGGCGATGTGGCCGCTCGGCGGGACGGTGGTGTTGCGTCCGGCGGCCGGGTCGAAGACCCGCACCCAGGGGTAGTAGAGGGTGGCGTACCGGGAGTCGTAGCCCGCCTCGTCGTTGCGCCAGGTGCGCACCTGCTGGGCGGTCAGGCCGGGCGGGGTGTCCAGGACGGCCACCCGGTCGCCCATCTGCTCGCAGTGCGCGATCACGGCGAGCTGTACGGTGCGCACGCCCTCGGCGTCGATGTCGCCGCGCTGGTAGGCGCTCATCAGGTCCGGCACCGCGACCATGGTGATCTCGTCGATGGTCTCCAGGCCGCCGAACCCGGTGCGGGCCGCGGCGTCGCCGACGTACTCGGCGGGGTCGAGGCGGGCCACCGGGCCGGGTGCGGCCGGGGCGTCGGGCAGCGCCACCGTCTGGGCGGCGGGCCTGGCCTGGGGAGCGTCGCGCCGCTCGGTGACCTCGACCAGCTTGGAGTTGCGGGCCTGGCTGACCAGGTACCCCTTCACGCTCTTGCGGGTGGAGGCGTCGTACGTCTCCACCACCTCACCGCCCTGGCGCACCAGGAACCTGAACCGGTCCTCCGGCGGGTCCTCGCCGGGTACGTCGGCGATCTCCACCGACACCCCGACGGCACCGGGCCGGGCGGCGACCAGGAAGCCGCCGAGCTCCACCGGTCGCGGCGCCCCGGCCGGCCGCCCCGGGGCGGTCCCGTCGGCGGCGGGCGCCGAGGCGTCCTCGGCGGACCCTCCGACGCGCACCACGTAGGCGGCGCCGCCGCCGTTGGAGAAGTACCCGTAGACCGCGTGGGCCAGGTAGGTGCCCTCGGTGAAGCCCCCGAACTGCTGGGTGTACTGGTCCCAGCTGGTGACCAGTGTCGGGGTGTGGAACGGGCCGGCCCCGGCGAACCCGACGAACGCGGCGACCGCGGTGCCCACGCCTTCGATCGGCCGGGCACCGGACTGCACCTCCTCCACATACACACCCGGGGTGAGGTACGTCGGCATGCTCGCGCTCCTTAGCGTCCTTGCGGGTCACCTGTGTCCGGGCCGAGTCTGCGCGGCGGGCCGCCGGGCGCGACAGGGACGTACGGACCTCGCCGGGGGCAAGGCCGCTGCCTTTTCCGGCCCCCTCGCGCTGACCGTCCGGACGGCACCGCACCGGCGGGGCCCGCCGACGGGAGGCGGGCGCCGGGCTCTTCCGTCGGGCCCTCAGGCGTCCACGACGTCCGCCAGATACGGTCCGAACTCGCCGCCCAGGACCAGCCGTCCGAGCTTGCGGTACTCCTGTGCCACCGCCGTCACCAGCTGCCGCATGGTCAGCGGCCCGCCGGACTCGGCCGCGAGATAGGCCGCGGTCACCGCGCAGGCCCGGATCGAACCGCCGGCCAGTTCGAAGCGGTCGGCGCAGAAGCCCAGGTCCAGGTCGCCGGCGCGGGGCATCCGGTCGCCCAGGCAGCGCTCCCACAGGGCGAGGCGCTGCTCGCGGTCGGGGACGGGGAAGTCCGCGACCACGTCGAGGCGCCGGGTGAACGCCTCGTCGAGGTTGGCCCGCAGGTTGGTGGTGAGCACCGCGATCCCGTCGAACGACTCCATGCGCTGGAGCAGGTAGGCCGACTCGACGTTGGCGTGCCGGTCGCGCGCGTCCCGCACCTCGGACCGCTTGCCGAAGATCGCGTCGGCCTCGTCGAAGAGCAGTACGGCGTTGACCGCGGACGCCTCGGTGAAGATCCGCTCCAGGTTCTTCTCGGTCTCCCCGACGTACTTGTCGACGACCGTGGACAGGTCCACCACGTACAGGTCCATGCCCAGGTCGGCCGCGACGACCTCGGCGGACATGGTCTTGCCGGTGCCCGACTCGCCCGCGAACAACGCGATCACACCCCGCCCCCGGCCGCCGCCGGGCCGCATGCCCCACCGGCCGAGCACCTGCTCGCGGTGGCGGGCGCGCAGCGCGAGTTCCCGCAGCCGCCGGTGCGTGGCGGGCGGGAGCACCAGGTCGTCCCAGCCCACCGCGGGCTCCACCCGGCGGGCGAGCCGGTCGAGTCCGGCGCCGTTCTGCGCGCGCACGGCGGCCCGCACATCGTCGGGTGCCACCGGGCGCCCCGCGACGGCGGCCGTGCGGACGGCCGCGTCGGCGGCGCGGCGCAGTTGCCGCGCGTCCAGTCGGTGCGCGGCCACCGCCCGGGCGAGCTCCTCGGCGTCCCCGGCCGCGAACCCGTCACCGGTCGGCGGGCCCTCGCCCGCCGCCGGGCCGCCATCGCCGCGGGCCGCGCGCAGGGCGTGCCGCCAGCGCTCGGCCTGCCGCTCGAAGGAGGGCGCGGCCACGGTCAGGACGACGGGCGCGTCCGCCGCCCACGCCGGGTCCCAGCCGACGCAGCCGTGCGTCAGCAGCGGGATTCCGCGCAGCGCCGCGCACAGGGTGCCCAGCGCGCGGGCCCGCTCGGCGGGTTCCGCGGGCAGCGCCTCCAGGGGGCCGAGCACGACCCCGGCACCGGTCAGGCGGGCTTCGAGCGCGGTCACCCGGGCCACCTCCGGCAGGTCACCGCAGCGGTGGGCGAGCGCGAGCGCGTCCAGCACCAGGGGACGCAGCCCGGCCGCGCGCAGGGCCGCGACGGCCAGGCCCGCGGCGTCGCCGCCGTGGCCGCGCAGGTGGACGAGGCCGGACCCGGTGCCGGCCGCGGCCGCGGTCCGGGCCACCTCGGCGGGCACGGCCGTCGGGTCCTCGTGGGCCTCGCCGAGCACCCCGTGGAGCCGGGCGTCGGGCAGGTCGCTTCCCAGGAGGAGGCCGGTGACCCGGTCGGGGACCACCAGGACGCGCGACAGCGGCGGCCGTTCCGGCTCGGTGACCTCCAGCAGACCGCCCGCGACCAGCGGCGCCCCGGGGGCGAGCCGGAAGCGGGCGGGTGCCGCCCCGGCCAGTCCGCACAGTTCCAGGGCGAGGCCGACCGTGGGCCGGCGGCGGGTGAGGTCGTCGTTGAGGTACCCGTACAGCCGCTCGAACCGGGCGTCCAGGTCGGGCGCCACCGCGACCAGGAGCAGGTCCAGGTCGAGCGGGGACAGGCCGAACCGCAGGGCGAGCTCGCCCAGGTCGGAGCCGGCGGGCGGGTGCCACGGTTCGGGCGCGGGTGCGTCGAGGCCGCCCGGTTCGGCCAGGATGCGGGCCGCCGCCTCGGGCGTGAGGTACTGGCCGCGGTAGGGGTCGTCGGGATCGGGGTCGGCGGCACGCCGGGCCGCCACCGCCTGCCGCACCCGCTCCTCGACCGCGCGCAGCCGCGTCCACAGGGGGTGCGCTCCCGGGGCGAGGCCGTCGGCGCCGGAGCGGCCGTGCGGCCGGGACGTCACGGCGGATGCGGTGGCCTGGGACACGGCCGGTTCGGCGGCCTCGGCGGTCGGGGCCGGTTCGGCGGCCTCGGCGGTCGGGGCCGGTTCGGCGGCCTGGCTGGTCACGGCGGGTTCGGTGGTCCGGATCACGGCTGGCGGTCTCCCCTGCGGCGGCGCCGGGCGGGCGCGGTCGGCCGGTCACGCGGACCCGCGAAACCCTCCGTACCGGCCTCGCCGGTCTCCCGGTAGCGCAGCCGGCGCCCCGGCGGGGCCTCCGCGCCGTCGTCCCGGGCGGCCGGGCGCCCTTCCTCTCCCCGGTCGGCGGACCGCACGACCAGCCCTTCGGTGACCGGCGGTCCGACGGGCGTGGTCGCCCCGGCGAGCGGCGCCCGCACCCGGACGCCCAGCGACGCCTTCAGCTCCCCGCCGAGTGCCGGCCACACGTCGGCGGCGGCGGGGGCGTCGGCTCCGGCCTGGGCGGTGTCCAGTGCCACCGTCAGGCCGAGGTCGGCGAGCGAGCCCGTGAGCAGCCGCGGAGGCAGCCTGTCGGTGGCCGCGAGGCAGGCGAGCACCTGTGAGAGCAGCCGGTGTTCGTCCTGCGGGCGCCCGGCCCAGGCCGTGACGAGATAGGTCAGCTCGTACCAGCGCGGCGGGGTGCGCCGCGCCACGACGAAACCGTCCGCGTCGTGGACCTCCTCGTGGCCGCTGCCGCGCCGCGCGGTGTCCTCCCGGATGTCGTACAGGAAGGCGCAGACCGTCGGGGCGTTGCGGCGCGCCGCCCAGTCCCGGGTGGGGGCGTCGAAGACCACCTCGACGCCGGACGCCTCGAGACCGGACTCGGCGAGCAGGCGCCGCAGCCCTTCGTCGACCTCGTGGATCACCGGCGGATCACCTCGTCGGGCGGCTGCACGGTGCCGCTGACCACCAGGAAGTCGGTCTTCACCGGCGAGAACCCCGGTCCGCTCGCGGTGATGGTGCGCGGTCCGGTCTGGTCCTTGGCGAGGATGAGCAGCTGGCCGATGAAGGTGCCGTCCGCCTTGGGCCGGGTGGGCGCCGCCGACGCGGTGATCCCCGGCTTCCAGGCGAACCGGACCGGCACCCCGGGCGGGAAGTCCTCGCCGCGCACCGAGGTGACGAAGCCGGGCTTGCCGATGTCCGGGACCGCGACGATGCGCGGCTGGAGGACGCGCAGCCGCTGCCGGGCGGTGTTGTCGCCGCGGTCGGCGTCGGTGCCGCTGGTGGTGAGGTTCGCGGTGACGTCAGCGGTCAGCGCCTTGCGGGGGCGCAGGACGACCTGGACGACGGTGCTCTCACCGGGCGCCAGGTCCGGCAGCGCGCATACCCGGGAGCTGTCGCAGCCGGGCGGCAGCCCACCGGCCGGGATGCCCGCGGGCAGGCCGACGCGCAGCCGCAGCCCGGTGGCCAGCGCGTCGCGGCCGTTGCTGACGGTGTACGTCACCACGACGCGTCCGCCGACGTAGCCGGGGTTGGGCCGGGCGGTGATCCGCACCCCGGGACCGGCCTCGGGCTCCTCCGGCTCCGGTTCCGCGGCGGGCGGCGTGAGGGTGGCGGGCGGCCTGGTGACCGGCGGCCCGGGGTCGGGGGGTGCCGAGGTCGGGGGCCTGGACGTCGGGGGTGCGGAGGTCGGGGGTTCGGAGGCCGGGGGTGCCGAGGTCGGCGGCGGGGTGACCTCGCGTACCGGGATGACGGTCCGGCCGGCGTTGTCACCGGGGCGCGGGTCCAGGACGGTCCCGGTGACCGACCAGTCGAGCGGGGCGTCGCCGGCGGTGAGCCCGGTGAGGCTGACGTCGACGGGCACGGTGGTGCCGGGCGGCACCACGCCGACGACGCACTGGAGGAAGGCGGCATCGCACCTGCCGCCGGGCCAGGTCATGCCCGTGACCTCGACACCGGTCGGCGGCGTGACGGTGAGCCGGGTACCGGGTGAGGCGGCGGGGCCGTTGTTCACCACGTCGACGCGGACCGTGGCGGAGGAGCCGACGGGGACCTCGGGGACGGTGGCGGGCGCCTGGACGGCGAGGTCCACGGACTGCTGGACGGCGGGTTCCTTCTGCCGGCCCGGCAGATCGAGGGTGAGCGGGGTGAGGCCGCCGGAGGCGATGTCCAGCAGATGCAGCTTCTCGGGGCTGTTGACGGCGAGGCCGGTGCGGAAGCTGACGACCATGCCGCTGCCGTCGGCCGTCCAGGCCGCGTCGCGGGGCTGGTGCGGGCCGGTGACCGAGACGTCCGGCAGCTCCCGGCGGCAGGCGCCGGCCCGGTCGCGGGCGGCGGCGGGCAGCAGCACCCGGCAGGCGCCGCCCGACGGCGACGTCAGGAGGATGCCGTTGCGTTCGTCGGTCCGGCCGCCGCCGCTCTTGCGGTTGAAGGCGATGCCGCGCCCGTCCGGGGAGAACGCCGGGCTGTCGTCGATGACGTCGCAGGCGCCCGGGCAGACGGTGGCACTCAGGTCGCGCTGTGCGCTCAGGTCGTTCACGGGCACGGTCCAGATGTGCTTGTTGCCGCCGTTGCCGTTGATCACCTCGTTGCGGGTGAAGGCCAGGGTGGTGCCGTCGGGAGACCAGGCGGGCTGGGCGTCGCCGCCCCGGAGCTCCCCGTACGGCGGGGTGATCTCGTCGCGGATCTCGCCGGTCGCCACGTCCGCGACGAGGATGCGGCTGGTCCGGGCGGCCTCGCCCGGGGCGCCCGGCGAGGTCCGGGTGAACGCGAGGTACCTGCCGTCCGGGGAGAACGCCGGGTCGGTGTCCCAGTCCCTCGCGCCGCGTCCGGCCAGCGGCAGGGGCGCGGGCTTGGTGCCGTCGGCGTCCGCCAGCCAGATCCGCTCGATCCTCCCGTCGGGCGTGTCCTCGAAGCGGGTCACCACGATCCGGCGTCCGTCGGGTGTGTAGCTCTGCCGCTCGGTCCACGGGTCGTAACCGGCCGCGGGCTGGAACAGCGGATCCCGGGCGCGATCGATGTTGGTGTCGGCCGCCGGATCCTCCTTGAGGATCGTCAGCCCCAGGTCCCGGGGGTCGGCCCCGTCACCGCGGACGTCCTGGAGGGTCACCACGTTCGGCCCCGGCGCCGAGGTGCGCTCCACCACCGCGCCGCCGCCGTCGAGCGGGCCGAGCCAGGTGGGCGAGAGGACCTCCCGGTCCTCGCTGAGCACCAGCGCGGGCGTCTGCTCCGAGTGCGCCGGCACCCGGAACACATGGTCCCAGTCGCCCTCGCACTCGCAGGTGCGGTTCGGGCTGAGGAACAGCACCCCGTCCCCGTCGGGCAGCCAGGCTGCCCCGTGGGTGCGCCACTGTGCCTGTTCGCCCGCGAGCAGCGGCCGGTCGGTCCTTCCGTCCGTCACCCGCAGCCGCGGCCCGGTCGTCTCCTTGGTGGCGGTGTACGCGATGCGGTCCGCGTGCGCGCGGTCGCCGACCGGGTTCCACACCGGCTGGGTGGCCGTGCCGTTGGCGGGATCGGTGATCCGGGTGGCGATGCCGCCGACGGCCAGCGGCCGTACGTAGATCTGCGCTCCGGCCGCCGGGTCGCCGTCGCCGGAGTAGGCCAGCCGCAGCCCGTCGGGCGAGACGGTCGGGCTCTCCTCGTTCGCGGCGGTGTGGGTGAGCCGGGTCAAGGCGCCGGTGCCGTCGGTGCCGTCGGTGCTCACCATCCACAGGTCGCGCTGGGTCCCGCCGCTGGGGCCGCCCGGCTCGGCCGAGTCGAACACCACGGCCCGGCCGTCCGGTGTCAGCCGGGGGTGCGCCGCGTCCCGGCCGTCGGTGAGGCGGCGCACGGTCCCGTCGGCGGACCGCAGGTAGACCTGCGGCTTCTTCCCGTCGCGGCGGCTGGCGAAGACCAGCGCGTCGCCGAGGGCGGAGGGCTGGACGTCGTAGTGGGCCGGGCCCTTGCCGAACAGCGGCGTGCTGGAGGTGGTCGTGGCCACCTTCCCGAGGCTGCGGTGCCGGGTGCCCGCGTAGGCGATACGGGTCTGCGTGACGTCGGCGGCCGACGGCTGGGGCCCGGGGTCGCCGCGGCCGGAGGCCGCCGTCACCCCGAGCAGCGGGATCAGCAGCAGCAGCGACGTGGCGAGTCTCCCCAGGCGGCGCCGCCCGCCGGGGCCAGCGGTTCCCATCACGGTTCCCCTCGCAGTGTGGTGCGGCATCTGGACATGCCCCCGCCACTCTGCACTCCCCGCACGCGGGGCGGGAGGGCCGCGGGGCCGCACCTGGGGGAAGCGTGGGGTGCGCGTTCGGGCAGCACCGGGTCCCCCGCCGGCGTGTACGGCGGCGGGGTCCGCCGTTCCGGGTCCGCGGACCCCGCCGCCCTCAGATCAGGTCGTTGCGCAGCGCGTAACCGACCGCGTGGGCCCGGTTGCGCAGGTGCAGCCGCGTGATGATCTCGTGCAGCACGTTCTTGACGGTCCGTTCGGAGTACGAGGTCTTGCGGGCGATCTCCGCCGTGTCCAGACCCTCCGACACCAGGCGCAGCATCTCCGCCTCCCGGGTGGTCAGCGTGGACAGCGACAGCCCTCGCGTGTCGAGCGTGGAGCGCTGAAGGCTGCCCACGTGCGTGAGGAGCTTGCCGAGCAGGTCACCGGGGAGCACCCCCTCGCCGTTGGCCATCGCCAGGACCAGATGCAGGAGCCGGTCCTGATCGGCCTCGCCGCGCCGCAGCACCGCCGCCACGCCGCATTCGATGACGCGCTGCAACGCGTTGGACCCGAGGGTGCCCACCACGAGCCCCGTACGGGTGGCGGTGTTGCGCCGCAGCCGGTGCAGCAGGGCCGCGACGTCGTCGTCGACACTGTCGACCACCACCAGCGACACCTGGGCCCGCTCCGCGTCGGCGTCGTCGAGCAGTTCCACCTCCGGACACGGGCGCAACTGCTGGACGACACCCACCCGCAGGATCTCGTCGGCGGCGTGGACGGCCACGGTCACCCGGTCCGGACGGCCGTTGCGGGGCGTCCACCGCGTGGTGCGGGCCGGGGCGGGCGCCGGGGACGGGGGGAGGGACATGGCCCGGGTCGCTTCTTCTGGGGCGGTCATGGGGAGTTACCTGTCTCGTGATCTCCGGGGTCGCGCAGGGACGGCGCGCCCGCCCGCGCGCGGCACGCGCGAGGCGGCGAATCCGTCAACTGCCGGGCCCCTCCATGAGGTTGGACATGACTTCCCGGGCATCTCGACTGCCCGGATATTGCCCTCGCGCTCCTCGTTGAGCCCCGAGGTACGGCCCTAGCGTGACGGTGTGACGCCTTCTGCAGCCTCTTCCGGCGCCGGTGCGCCCGGCCTCGACATCCCGGCCGTCACGGTGGCGCCCGGCGACACGGCCACGACCACGGTGACGGTCCGCAACGACAGCGACATCGTCGAGGCGTACGCCCTGGAGGTCGTCGGGGACTGCGCTTCCTGGGCCGTCGTGGAACCGCCGCGGGTCTCCTTGTACCCGGGCACCTCCGAAACGGTGACGATCCGTCTGCGGCCGCCCCGTTCCCCGGAGATCCGGGCCGGTGAGGTGGCCCTCGGGGTGCGCGTCCTGCCGGCGGAGCACCCCGAGTCCGTACGCGTCCTCGAAACCACCGTGACGGTGGAGGCGTTCCACGAGCTGCACGCCGAGCTGGCCCCCCGCCGCCGGCGCGGCTGGCTTCGCGGCCGCTACCGGCTGGCGGTCCGCAACCAGGGGAACACGCCGGTGCGGGTGGGCTTCACCCCCGGCCAGGCCGGCGACGAACTCCGGTTCGCCTTCACCCCGGCGGAGCGGGCCCTGGAGCCGGGAGAGTCGGCGGAGGCCGGGCTGCGCGTCCACCGGGGCGCGCCGGTGTGGTTCGGCGCCCCGGTGGTGTGGCCCTTCACCGTGGACGCCGCCGAGCGGACCGAGGACCCGGAGGAGACACCGCGGGACCCGGCCGCCGTCCGGACGCCGCTCGACGCGGAGTTCGTCCAGATCCCGGTCTTCCCGCGGTGGCTGCTCATCGTGCTGGCCGCGCTGATCGCGCTGCTGATCGCCTGGTTCACCCTGGTGCGCCCCGCCGTGCGCAGCGCCGCCGAGGAGGCCGCCACCGAGGCCGTCCAGCCCCGGCCCACGCCCGCCGAGGGGGACGCCGCCGGGCAGGCTCCGGGCACCGGCAGCGGCTCCGGCGCCGGCACCGGGGCCGGCGGGCAGGAGACCGGCGCGGGCCCCGGCACGGCGCAGGGACCGGCCACGGGCGGCACGGCCGACGGCGCGGGCGGCACGGCCGACGGTCCGGGCGGCGCGACCCGTACCGGCCAGCAGAGTTCGGCGACCATCGACCTGGAGACGCCCACCGGGCAGACCGGGACCGGCACCTATCCGGTGCCCGAGAACAGCGTGTTCCAGGTGACGGACATCGTCGTCGCCAACTTCCAGGGCGACGAGGGACTGTTGACCATCTCCTTCGGGGACCGCAAGATCACCACCATCGCGCTGGAAACCTTCCGCAACCAGGACTACCACTGGGTGACCCCCATCAAGATCCCCGAGAACGACAAGGTGACCGTCGAAGTGACCTGCGAGAAGCCCGGCACACCGGCCAATGGCCGCCAGGCCCGGGGATGTCACGAGGTACTGAACGTGAGCGGGGTTCTCAGCCGCACCACGTAAGAGATCGCGCCTCACCTTTCTCGCACATTTTCGATCAACTTCCGAGTCGTTCGGAAGGCATAGCTCCTCTTCCGTCCGGAAATCGATAATCCCGGTCCGAAACACACCCCCCGGTCACCCTCCGAGAGGCTCCGCGACAGCGCGTACGCCTGGGGCCGCTCAAGGGGGAACCGGGATCCCCGGGAGAACCGGACATCGCACCCACGCGTGCGACACTGGAGGTGCGGATCGCGCCGCGAGGTGAATCATGCGCGTGGACAACCAGGACCGCCTGACGCTGGTCGACAGCCTGCTGGACGCCAGCCACGTCCTCACCCTTGAGCAGCTGCCCGGCAAGGTCGGTCGGTGCGCCGCCCGCGCCGGGATGCGGAACACGGAGATCTACCTGGCCGACCTGCAGCAGGACACCCTCCACCTACTGACCGGGGTCGGCCTGGACGCCGGGCAGCCGGCGGATCGCGCCGGCGCCACACTGCTGATCGACGACGCCGACGCGGGCCGGGCCTATCAGTACCTCAGACCCGTCCCGGACCGTGCCCCCGCGGCCGGCGCGAGCGGGAGCCGGCGGTGGTGGGTCCCGCTGCTGGACGGCACCGAACGCATCGGCGCCCTGGGAGCCGACCTGGACCTCGGCGGCCCGCACCGGATCAAGGACCTGGAACGGCTCGCGCAGCTGGTGACGCTGCTGGTGGTCAGCGCGCGCGAGCAGAGCGACTCCTACGCCCGGCTGGTACGCAACCGGCCGATGAACGTGGCGGCCGAGATGCAGTGGCACCTGCTGCCACCGCTGACCTTCTCCAACCACGGCGTCTCCCTCAGCGCCGTGATGGAACCGGCCTATCAGATCGCCGGAGACACCTTCGACTACGGCATCGCCGCCGACATCGTCCATCTGGGCCTCTTCGACGCCATGGGCCACGATGTCGCCGCCGGGCTGACGGCCAACCTCGCCGCCGCCGCCTGCCGCAACCACCGCCGCCAGAACGTCGCGCTGCCCGACCTGGGCGCGGCCATCGAGAAGACCCTCATCGAGCACCCCTTCGACAAGAGCCGCTATCTCACCGCGATCCTGGCCGAACTGGACCTGTCCACCAATGAGCTGTCCTGGACCAACCACGGCCACCACCCGCCCGTGGTCATCCGCGACAACGCCTGGTACAGCACCCTGCACTGCCCGCCCAGCCACCCCCTCGGCACCGACCTGGGCCTGCCCGCCACCGTCTGCCGCGAACAGCTGCGCCTCGGGGACCGCGTCCTGCTCTACACCGACGGCATCACCGAGGCCCGGCACCCCCGCGACGACACCGAGTTCGGGCTGGCACGCCTCGTGGACTTCCTCGTCCACCACGCGCACACCGGCCTGCCCCTCGCCGAGGTCCTGCGCCGCCTCATCCACGGCGTGCTGGACTACCACCACGGACACCTCTCCGACGACGCCACCGTCCTCCTCCTGGAGACCCGCGCCGACAGCCACCCCTGAACGCGGCCGGGAACCCGGTGAGCGCACGGCCGGCCGCTGAGCGGACCGGGGAGGCGGCGGGCCGACGGGGCGGCCCCGGGCGCCCTGGTCCTTCGGGGCGGCCGGGGCCGTGGCGGAGGGCGGCAGCCGGGCCTCAGGGGGCGAGCGTCTCCGCGAGCCGCGCGGCGGCCTCCTCCCAGGTGCCGGACGCGGCGGCCAGCGGCCGCAGACTGCGGGCCTGTCGGGGCGTCAGGCCGATGCCGAGGACGCCGGTGACGCGGTCCGGACCGCCGTACAGCGCGGCCAGGCGCAGCGGGTCCTTGCCCAGGCGCAGCACCTCGGTCCGCCGGGCGCCGGCGAGGACGCCGTAGGCGTGCAGCTTCAGGTCGTACTGGTCGGACCAGAAGTACGGGACCGGCTCGAACGGGCGGCGCTGCCCGAAGCGTTCGCCGTCCAGTTCGGCGAGGAGGTTGCGGGCGGCGGCCAGTCCCTGCTCTCCCGCGTTCATCCGGTGCTCGATCCGGATGCGCCGTTCCAGCCCGGGGTGGTACCAGCGGGCGACGTCGCCGGCGCCGTAGAGGCCCGGTGCGGCGGCGCAGTGGCGGTCGCAGCCCAGTCCGTCGGACAGGTCCAGGCCGGCGGCCTCGGCGGCGGGGCCGCGCAGCCAGCCGACGGCCGGTTCGGAGCCGATGGCGACCAGGACGTCGTCGGCCTCCACGAGGGTGCCGTCGGCGAGTTCCACTCCCCTCGCCCGGCCGCCGCCGGCGGCGATCGCGGTGACCGTGCGGCCCGGGTACAGGGTGACGCCGTGGTCGCGGTGGACCTCGCCGAGCAGTTCGCCGACCTCGCGGCCCAGGACGCGCTCCATGGGGGTGTCCTGGGTGCCGATGAGCGCCACCCGGTGCCCGAGCCCGCGGGCCACGGCGGCGGCCTCGGCGCCGAGCACACCGCTGCCCACGACCGCCAGCCGCCGGCCCGGCTCGGCCAGCCGCCGCCGCAGGGCGAGGGCGTCGGGGAGGGTGCGCAGCACATGCACGCCCTCGACGCCCTCGGTGCCGGGCAGGGTGCGGGCGCGCACGCCGGTGGCGACGATGACGCCCGCGCACTCCAGGACGGTGTGCTCGCCGTCGTCCAGCGTGACCTCGCGCCGCGCCGGGTCGCAGGCGACGGCCCGGGTGCCCAGCCGCACATCGAGGCCGAGGGCGGCGAGCTGGCCGGCGTCGCGCAGCGCGGTGCGCTCGGGCGGCCAGGCGCCGGACAGCACCTGCTTGGACAGCGGCGGCCGGTCGTACGGCGGGTGCGGCTCGTCGCCGACGAGGGTGATCGCGCCGTCCCAGCCCAGGCGGCGCAGCCCTTCGGCCGCGGCGAGCCCGGCCGCCGACGCGCCGATGACGGCGATGCGGGGACGGGCGGGGCTCATTCGTGGACCTGGATGGCCGCGGCCGGGCAGATGGTGGCGGCGTCACGGACGGCGGCGTGCTGGCCGGGCTCCGGCGTGGCGTTGAGCAGGACGACGATGCCGTCCTCGTCGCGCTGGTCGAAGACCTCCGGGGCCACCAGGACGCACTGGCCGGCACCGCAGCACTTCGCCTCGTCGACGGTGATGTTCATGAGAGGGCTCCTTGGGACGGAGAAGGGATGGGGGGCGGGGGCTGGCGCAGGGACGCGCTCACCAGGTGACCGGCAGGGCGTGGCAGCCGTAGATGACCATGTCCGTGCGGAAGGGGATCTCCTCCACCGGCACGGCCGGGCGCATCGCCGGGAAGCGGCGCAGCAGCGTGGTGATGACGATCTGGAGCTCTGCGCGGGCCAGGGCCTGGCCGAGGCACTGGTGGATGCCGTAGCCGAAGGCCACGTGGTGCTGGGCGTTGGGACGGGTGATGTCCAGCCGGCCGGCGTCGGGGAAGACGTCCTCGTCGCGGTTGGCGGAGGGCACGGCGACGATGACGCCCTCGCCCTTGCGGATGAGCTGTCCGCCGACCTCGACGTCCTCCAGGGCGGCGCGGCGGGGGCCGTTGCGGATGATGCTGTGGAAGCGCAGCAGTTCCTCGACGGCACCGCGGACGAGGGAGGGGTCCTCCCGCAGCCGGCCGGCGGTCTCGGGGTCGAGCATGAGGGTCAGGGCGCTCAGGCCGATCATGTTGGCGGTCGTCTCGTGCCCGGCGACCAGCAGCAGTACGGCGAAGGCGATGAGGTCCTCGTGGGTCAGCTCGCCCCGGGCGTGCTGCTCGGTGGCGAGCCGGCTGAGGATGTCGTCGCCCGGCTCGGCCACCTTGGCGCGTACCAAGCCGTCGATGTAGGCGAGGAGTTCGGCGCGCGCCGGGCCGCGGACCTCCTCGCCGGTCTCGCGGGACAGCAGGGTGCCGGTCAGCCGCTGGAAGGTGTCGTGGTCCTCGTAGGGGACGCCGAGCAGCAGGCTGATGGCCAGCGAGGGCAGCGGCAGCGCGAGCGCCTGGACGAGGTCGACGGGGTGCTCGGAGCGGTCCACGCGCTCCATCTCGTCGCACAGTTCGTCGGTCAGGCGCTGGAGGGTGGGGCGCAGCGCCTCGACCCGCTTGACCATGAAGTCACGGGTGACCATGCGGCGCAGCCGGGTGTGCTCCGGCGGGTCCATGCGGATGAAGCCGCGCGCGGCGTCCGGACGGGGGCTGCCGCCGGTCATGCCGCTGACCGGATAGCCGGGGGTGGAGGTGTCGGAACTGAAACGCTGGTCACCGAGGATCGCCCGGACGTCCGCGTAGCGCGTGGCGAGCCAAGCCCAACCGCCGTCGTCGAGCCGGACCTTGGACAGCGGCTCCTCCAGGCGCAACCGGGCCAGTCCCTCGGGCGGGTCGAAGGGGCAGCCGGACGGTGGCTTGACGGGGAATGGGGGGAAGAGTGTGGGGGTGGACATGCCGCTCCTTGTGGGGGGAAGGGCTGGGCTAACGGTTGTTAGCTTACACATGTATCCCTAAGGCGGCCGCACCCCCGCGACGGTAAAGAAAGCGTGAAATCCAGGCGTCGGTGCGGAAGTTGGGCATCGCGGACGGTCGCCCGGCAGGGGCCGCGGGGAGGCACCGCCCGCCCTGCCCGCCTCGGCCCGCGGCGCGGCGCGGGGGCGCGATCCGGGCAGCCCGGTGACCGGCCGGTGAGCGGGGAGGCGGTGCGCGAGGGCGGCGCGGCACCGGTGGGACGGGGGGCCGTCGCCCGCTCGCGTGCCCCGCCCGGCGCGGCACGCGGTCCCGGCGGCGTGGTGCGGCGGAGCCGGCTCAGCGCTCCAGCAGCAGGCTCAGCAGCTCGTCCACGAACCGGTCCAGCCGCGCGGGATCCTTCTGGCGGGGCATGACCCGCCAGAGCGTGATCCGCCCGTGCAGCGAGCACCACAGGAGGTACGGAGCCTCGGCGCGCGTCCCGCGCACCCGCCACCCGGCGTCCTCGCAGCGCTCCAGCGCCCGGGCCAGGGCGCGCAGCAGCAGCCCGGCCGGGTGGCCGTGGAGGCGTTCGTCCGCGACGGGGGTCTGCCAGGTCTCGCACATCAGGCGGTACTTCGCCGGGTTGGCCACCGCGAAACGGCAGTAGGCGCCCAGCTGGGCGCGGAGCCTGGCCAGCGGGTCGCCTTCGGGCGCCGACGCGTCGGCCTCGGTCATGACCTCGGTCAGGCGCTCGTAGTGCTCCGCCAGTACCGCCCACACCAGTTCGGTCTTGTCGGAGAAGTGGCGGTAGATGCTCGGGGTGGCGATGCCGACCTCTCTGGCCACCGCGCGGAGCGACAGGGCGTCCTCGCTGCCCACCTGCTCCAGGAGGCGGCCGCCGGCCCGCAGGATGTCCTCCCGCAGCCGCTCGCCCTGCCCGCGCGGATTGCGCACGCGGGGCGCGCGCTCGGGAGCAGCACCGGTGGCACGGCTCTTCCCGCCCTGCTCGGCCACCGCCGTTCACCTCCTGCGCTCCGGCACCTGTCCCGCCCACGGGCACCCGCCGTCGCCGCACCGGTCCGGCGAGGGGGCGCGGGGTTCACCGGGGCACCGCAGCGATCGAAGACGGGAGCGACCGCACGATACCGACCCGACCGTACACGAAGCCGTCCGGCGCACCGCGCGGACGCGCTCCCGGCCGGTGCCGCAGCGGCGCCGCCGCCCCGCCCGTCCTGCCGCACCGTGCCACGGCCGCACACGGTGCGCCCGGCGGTGTCCCGGGCGGCGGGACCTGCGCGGACGCGGCGGGCGGGCGGCGCGGCCGGGCCCGTCGGCCGGCGCCCGGGCAGGCCCGTCGTTCATCCATCCGGTCCGGCCGGGGGACCGGCCGAGGCGGCGGCGCGCCCCGCCGACCGGTCGGCGGCCGACCGGGGCACGGGGCGCACCGCGCGGAATCCGTCAGCGGGCCGTCCGGGTGTGGACGTACTCCACGAGGCGGGTCAGCGCGTCCGGGTCGGTGGCCGGCAGCACGCCGTGGCCGAGGTTGAACACGTGGCCCTCCAGGCCGGCCGCCGCGTCCAGCACCTCGCGGGTCTTGGCCTCGACCGCCTCGGGCGAGGAGAACAGGACGGCGGGGTCGAGGTTGCCCTGAAGCGCCTTGCCGGGGCCGACGCGCCGGGCGGCCTCGTCGAGGGGCACGCGCCAGTCGGCGCCGACGACGTCGGCGCCCGCCTCGCCCATCAGGCCGAGGAGCTCGCCGGTGCCGACACCGAAGTGGATGCGCGGCACCCCGTACCCGGCGACGGCCTCGAAGACCTTCGCCGAGGCGGGCATGACCGAGCGCCGGTAGTCGGCCGGGGCCAGGGCGCCGACCCAGGAGTCGAAGAGCTGCACCGCGCTCGCGCCGGCCTCGATCTGCACCTTCAGGAAGGCGGCGGTGATGTCGGCGAGGCGGTCGAGCAGGTCGGCCCACAGCCGCGGGTCGCCGTACATGAGCGCCTTGGTGTGCTCGTGGTTGCGGGACGGGCCGCCCTCCACCAGGTAGCTCGCGAGCGTGAACGGGGCGCCCGCGAAGCCGATGAGCGGGGTGGCGCCGAGCTCACGCGTGAGCAGACCGATCGCCTCGGTGACGTAGGACACGTCCTCGGGGGTCAGGTCGCGCAGCCGCGCCAGGTCGGCGCGCGAGCGGATCGGGCGCTCGACGACCGGGCCGACGCCGGGCTTGATGTCGAGGTCGATGCCGATCGCCTTGAGGGGGACGACGATGTCGCTGAAGTAGATCGCCGCGTCCACGCCGTGCCGGCGCACGGGCTGGAGGGTGATCTCGGTGACGAGCTCGGGCCGCATGCAGGACTCGAGCATCGGGATGCCCTCGCGCACCTTGCGGTACTCCGGCAGGGAGCGCCCGGCCTGCCGCATGAACCACACCGGCGTGTGCGGGACCGGCTCGCGCCGGCACGCCTTGAGGAAGGCGGACTCGTACGTGGCTGTCGGCTGCTTGCCCGCGGGGCTGTCGTTGGCACTCACGACGGAAAGTCTCGCACGTCCCTGCGACAGTCCCGGACCGCGGGGCGGGCGGGAGCGCCCCGGCCCGCGCCGCCCGATCCGGACATCGCGCCCGCCCGCGGGTGTCCCTCCCCGCGCCGGGGCGCCGTTCCGCTTAATCTTCCCCGCATGGCTGCGGCTCAGGGACGAAGGTCGGACGGCGCTGGCGGAATGGACGAACCGAAGGACACCGAGGGGGACGTCCGGCGTGGGGACACGGCACCGCCACCGCCCTTCAGGGCAGCCGTCGAGGCGTTGCGGGCCGCGCGGCTGCGCCCGCAGATCGTGGCCGAGCCGACCCGTCCGCCGCGGCGCCTCGCGCCGTACGCGTACGCGCTGGAGGCCACGGTCGTCGACGGCGACCAGGACCTGGCCGACGGGCGCCTGGTCCTGCTCCACGACCCGGCCGGCCACGACGCCTGGCGGGGCACGTTCCGGCTGGTGACGCTGGTGCGCGCGGAGCTGGAGCCGGAGATGGCCGCGGACCCGCTGCTGCCCGAGGTGTGCTGGTCCTGGCTGACCGGCGCGCTCCAGGCGCGCGGCCTGACGTACGGCGAGCCGAGCGGCACCGTCACGCGCGCGAGCTCCCACTACTTCGGCGGCCTCGCCACCCGCCCGTCCGCGTCGCAGATCGAGATCCGGGCCTCCTGGACGCCGCGCGAGGGGCTGGGCGGGGCCCCGGACACCGCCGCCCATCTGGCCTCCTGGTGCGACCTGCTGGCCCAGGTCGCGGGTCTGCCCCCGGCCGGGCCGGGCGACGCCTCGGTGGTGACGCTGCCGCAGCGGCGCGGACCGCAGTCCCGCTAGCTCGCCCCAGCCCCGCAGGCGCGCCCCAGCCCCGCCGGCTCACCGCGTCCGCCCCTCGCGCCGCGCCTCCACGCCGCGTCCTCGCGCCGCACTCCCCACGCCGCGCCCCCGCCGCGATCGGGGCGGCGCCCCGGTGACGACGTCCCGCCCCCGCGCGGCGCTGCCGCCGTGTCCCTCTCCTTCTTCTTTCTTCCTTCTTTCCTCCTCTTTCTTCCGGTTCCGCCGACCCCTTCCCCAGGGCTCCGCGCCCGGACCCCTCCAGGCCGGCCGGAGGGGCGCTCAAACGTCGCTCGCGCCTCCCTCCACGTCACACCCGAAAATCACGTCACTTTGTCGATACGGCCACTTTCGGCCGGTTAACGACCCAGACCGAAACCGTTCGATCTTCGAATGATCGACCGCGTGTCCGAATTGTTCGGATTGTTACTCACTGGATCGTGATCACTCTCTAAAGGAGGGCGCGTTCGCTGCCGAAGACCACTGTGACCTTGAAAGCACGGTTCGTCCCGGCTTCTTCCCCCACGAGCCGACCCGTCCCGCACCCCCAGGAGGCCTGGTGTCCGTTCTCCTCGAGCAGCCCGCAAGCCTGGTCGCCTACCGCCCGAACAAGCCGACCGCCATGGTGGTCGTGGCCGACCCGCGCGTCCGTTCCACCGTCACCCGCCACCTCTGGGCGCTCGGTGTACGCGACGTCATCGAGGCCTCGTCCATCGCGGAGGCTCGTCCCCGCATCGGCAACCCCCGCGACATCTGCGTCGCCGACGTCCACCTTCCCGACGGCTCCGGCCTGACCCTGCTGTCGGAGACCCGTGCCGCGGGCTGGCCCAACGGGCTCGCCCTCTCCGCCGCCGACGACATCGGCGCCGTACGCAACGCCCTCGCGGGCGGCGTGAAGGGCTACGTCGTCACCGGCACCCGCACCAACGTCGGGCTCCCCACCCGGCCGGGCGCCGCCCCCATCGGCGCCGCCGCCGCCCGCCTGCACCGCCGCCCCCCGGGTGCTCCGAGCCACCCGGGCGGCTACCGCGAGCTCTCCGGCCGCGAGGTCGAGGTGCTGCGGCTGGTGGCGGAGGGCCAGTCGAACAAGGCCATCGGCGTGTCCATGGGCCTGTCCGCGCTGACCGTCAAGAGCCACCTCGCCCGCATCGCCCGCAAGCTGGGCACGGGCGACCGGGCCGGCATGGTCGCGGTGGCCCTGCGGACCGGCATCATCCACTGACCCCCCTCCCCGACCACCCCTTTCCCTCCTTTCCCTCCGTTCCCCGCCCTGCCCCGCCCCTTCCCCAGCCCCCCGCCCCTTCCGCCCCCTCAGCCCGTCACTCTCTTCCCCCCGCTTCCCCTCATCTCCTCCATCGCCCCCCACCGGCCCACGGGCCGCGGCCCCAGCGGCCCCACCGGCCCCTCGCCCCCGCCGGCGTGCGCGCGATCCGGCCGCGGCGCACGGCCGCGTCCCCCGCCTCGCGTGAACCGGGCCTTTCACCGGCCTGACCGGTTTGTGACCCCCGGGCGCCCGCCGACGGAACGTTCCGTCGGCGGGCGCCCTCGCCGCACCGATACTCTTGACATGTGACCGACGCCCACGAGACCGCAGCAGACCGTTCACTGCGAACCACCGGAGGCGCCCCTCCGGACGACGGCGGACCGTCAGCCGCGCAGGCGCCGATCCCCTTGCTGGAACCGCGCGAGGGCATTCCGCCCGTGATCGCCGACCAGGCGTCCCTCGCCCGGGTGACCGCCGCCTTCGCCGCCGGGTCCGGGCCCGTCGCCGTCGACGCCGAGCGCGCCTCCGGCTACCGCTACGGACAGCGCGCCTATCTGGTGCAGCTGCGCCGCCAGGGCGCCGGGACGGCGCTCATCGACCCCGTCGCCTGCCCCGACCTGTCCGGTCTGGGCGAGGCGCTGTCCGGCGTGGAGTGGGTGCTGCACGCCGCCACCCAGGACCTGCCCTGCCTGCGGGACATAGGCATGGTGCCCACCCGGCTCTTCGACACGGAGCTGGCCGGGCGGCTCGCCGGGTTCCCGCGGGTCGGCCTCGGCGCGATGGTCGAGGGCGTCCTGGGCTTCGTACTGGAGAAGGGGCACTCCGCCGTCGACTGGTCGACGCGCCCGCTGCCCGAGCCGTGGCTGCGCTACGCCGCCCTGGACGTCGAGCTCCTGGTCGACCTGCGCGACGCGCTGGAGAAGGAGCTGGACCGGCAGGGCAAGCTGGAGTGGGCCCGGCAGGAGTTCGACGCCATCGCCGCCGCGCCGCCGCCCGAGCCGCGCAAGGAGCCGTGGCGCCGCACGTCCGGCATGCACAAGGTGCGCCGGCGGCGCCAGCTCGCCGCCGTGCGGGAGATGTGGCAGGCCCGGGACCGGATCGCGCAGCGCCGGGACGTCTCGCCGGGCAAGGTGCTCTCCGACGCGGCCATCGTCGAGGCGGCGACCGCCCTGCCGCCCAACGCGCACGCGCTCGCCGCGCTCAACGGGTTCGGGCACCGCATGGGCCGGCGGCAGCTGGAGCAGTGGCAGGCCGCGATCGACCGCGCCAGGGCGCTGCCGGAGTCCGCGCTGCCGCAGCCGGGGCAGCCGGTGACCGGTCCGCCGCCGCCACGCGCCTGGGCCGACAAGGACCCGGCCGCCGCCGCCCGCCTGTCGGCGGCCCGCGCCGGGGTGAGCGCGCTGGCCGAGGAGCTGAACATGCCGCAGGAGAACCTGATCACGCCCGACACGGTGCGCCGGCTCTGCTGGGAGCCGCCGCAGACCCTCGACGCCGAGTCGGTGGGAGCCGCGCTCGCCGGGTACGGGGCCCGGCCGTGGCAGGTGGAGCAGGTGACGCCCGTGCTGCTCGCCGCCCTGTCGGCCCGCCCCTGATCCGTCCGTCCGGCCCGCCCCCGGATCCGCGTCATCGGGACCACGCCGGGACCCATCGCGGAACCGGGGGCCTTCGCGCTTCGGCGTCCTCCGTACGGTGTGACCTTCGCCGCTCCCGGCGGGGGGACTGGGCAGCTACGTTACCCACAAGTAGCATGAGGCTGAGCGCGCGCTCAGTGCATGCGTGCCGCAGCAGTGCCACCCCGCACCCTGGAGGAGAGCCATCGTGCCTCGTACCGTCAGGGACGTCGTCTTCGTCGACGGCGTCCGCACCCCGTTCGGCAAGGCGGGCCCGAAGGGCATCTACCACGAGACCCGGGCCGACGACCTCGTCGTGAAGGCGATCCGGGAGCTGCTGCGCCGCAACCCCGGCCTGGACCCGAAGCAGATCGACGAGGTCGCCATCGCCGCGACCACGCAGATCGGCGACCAGGGCCTGACCATCGGCCGCACGGCCGGCATCCTCGCCGGTCTGCCCCAGTCGGTCCCCGGCTACGCGATCGACCGCATGTGCGCCGGCGCGCTGACCGCCGTGACCACCGTCTCCGGCTCCATCGCCTTCGGCGCGTACGACGTCGCCATCGCGGGCGGTGTCGAGCACATGGGCCGCCACCCGATGGGCGAGGGCGTCGACCCCAACCCGCGGTTCGTGAGCGAGAAGCTGGTCGACGAGTCCGCGCTGTTCATGGGCATGACGGCGGAGAACCTGCACGACCGCTATCCGCAGATCACCAAGCTGCGCGCCGACGAGTACGCGGTGCGCTCGCAGGAGAAGGCCGCCAAGGCGTACGCCAACGGCAAGATCCAGCAGGACCTGGTGCCGGTCTCGGTGCGCCGCACCAACCCCGAGGGCGGCGAGACGGGCTGGGGCCTGGTCACCGCCGACGAGCCGATGCGCCCGGGCACCACGCTGGAGAACCTGGCGGGCCTGAAGACGCCGTTCCGGGTCCACGGCCGGGTCACGGCGGGCAACGCCGCCGGTCTGAACGACGGCGCCACCGCCTCGGTCATCGCGAGCGAGGAGTTCGCCCGCGAGCACGGCCTGCCGGTCAAGATGCGCCTGGTCTCCTACGCCTTCGTGGGTGTGGAGCCGGAGGTCATGGGCTACGGCCCGATCCCGGCGACGGAGAAGGCCCTGGCCAAGGCTGGTCTGTCCATCTCCGACATCGGCCTGTTCGAGATCAACGAGGCTTTCGCCGTCCAGGTGCTGGCCTTCCTCGACCACTACGGCATCGCCGACGACGACGAGCGCGTCAACCAGTACGGCGGCGCCATCGCCTTCGGCCACCCGCTGGCCTCCTCCGGCGTCCGTCTGATGACGCAGCTGGCCCGCCAGTTCGAGGAGCAGCCGCACGTCCGCTACGGCCTGACGACCATGTGCGTCGGCTTCGGCATGGGCGCGACGGTCATCTGGGAGAACCCGCACTTCGAGGGGGACAAGTGAGCACCACCGCCGAACTGTTGAAGGGCGCGGCCGAGCTGTTCCCGGACGAGGTCGTCACGCAGGCGCACGTACGCCACTTCGACCTGCCGCTCCAGGCGGGCCGTTTCGCGCTGATCACCCTGGACAACGGGCACGACCACACCAAGCCGACCACCTTCGGCCCCCAGTCGCTGGCGAACCTGAACGCCGCCGTCGACCAGGTGGAGAAGGAGGCCGCGGACGGCGAGATCGTCGGTGTCGGTGTCACCGGCAAGCCGTTCGTCTTCGCCGTCGGCGCCGACCTCAAGGGCGTCGAGCTGCTGAAGGAGTGGGACCACGCCTACGCCATCGGCAAGGGCGGCCACGACGTCTTCAAGCGCCTGTCGGGCCTCGCGGTGCCGACGTTCGCGTACTACAACGGCGCCGCGATGGGCGGCGGCGTCGAGGTCGGCCTGCACTGCACCTATCGCACGGTGTCCGCGGCCGTCCCGGCGTTCTCGCTCCCCGAGGTGTTCCTCGGCCTGGTCCCCGGCTGGGGCGGCTGCACCCTGCTGCCGAACCTGATCGGCGCCGACAAGGCCGTGACGGTGATCATCGAGAACAGCCTCAACCAGAACCGGCAGCTCAAGGGCAAGCAGGTCTACGAACTCGGCATCGCGGACGCGATCTTCGAGGGCGCGGACTTCCTGGAGCAGTCGCTGAGCTGGACGGCGGCCGTCCTCAAGGGCGAGATCGCGATCGAGCGCCCGGCGATCGACCGCGGCGAGGCGTGGGACCAGGCGGTCGCGCGCGGCCGGTTCATCGCCGACTCCAAGGTGCACGGCGCCGCCCCGGCCGCCTACCGCGCCCTGGACATCATCGCCGCCGCCAGGAACGGCGACCTCCAGCAGGGCTACGACGCCGAGGACCAGGCCCTCGCCGACCTGATCATGGGCGGTGAACTGCGCTCCGGCATCTACGCGTTCAACCTGGTGCAGAAGCGCGGCAAGCGCCCGGCGGGCGCCCCGGACAAGAACCTGGCGCGCCCGGTCACCAAGGTCGGTGTCGTCGGCGCCGGTCTGATGGCCAGCCAGCTCGCGCTGCTCTTCCTGCGCCGCCTGGAGGTGCCGGTCGTGCTGACCGACATCGACCAGGAGCGCGTCGACAAGGGCGTGGGCTACGTCCACGCCGAGATCGACAAGCTGCTCGGCAAGGGCCGGATCGGCCAGGACAAGGCCAACCGCCTCAAGGCGCTGGTGACCGGCGTCCTGGACAAGGCCGAGGGCTTCGCGGACGCCGACTTCGTCATCGAGGCGGTCTTCGAGGAGATGGGCGTCAAGCAGCAGGTGTTCGCGGAGGTCGAGGCGGTCGCCCCGGCGCACGCGATCCTCGCCACCAACACCTCCTCGCTGTCGGTGACGGAGATGGCGTCGAAGCTGAAGCACCCCGAGCGGGTCGTCGGCTTCCACTTCTTCAACCCGGTGGCGGTGCTGCCGCTGCTGGAGATCGTGCGCGGCGAGCGGACCGACGACGCGTCGCTGGCCACCGCGTTCGGCGTCGCCAAGAAGCTGAAGAAGACGGCGGTGCTGGTCAAGGACGCCCCGGCGTTCGTCGTGAACCGCATCCTGACCCGCTTCATGGGCGAGATCCAGAACGTCATCGACGAGGGCACGCCGGTGGACGTGGCGGAGAGGGCGGTCGAGCCGCTCGGCCTGCCGATGTCGCCGCTGGTCCTGCTGGAGCTGGTCGGCCCGGCGATCGGCCTGCACGTCTCCGAGACGCTGAACAAGGCGTTCCCGGACCGCTTCACGGTCTCCCCGAACCTGAAGGCGGTCGTCGAGGCCGGCAAGCGCGGCTTCTACGTCTACGACAGCGGCAAGCCCGAGCTGGACCCGGAGGTCGCCGCGCTGCTGAAGCAGGGCGATGTGGTCCTGACCGAGGAGCAGGTGCGGGCCCGCGTCCTGGACGCGGTGGCGCGGGAGATCGGGCTCATGCTCGACGAGGGCGTCGTCGCCGAGCCCCAGGACATCGACCTGTGTCTGATCACCGGCGCCGGCTGGCCCTTCCATCTGGGCGGCATCACGCCGTACCTGGACCGCGAGGGCGTCTCCGAGCGGGTGAACGGCAAGCGGTTCCTCCAGCCGGGGGTGGCGTCGGTCCCGGCGTGACCCACAGCGCGTAAGCGGGCATCGCCGGTCCGGCCGGCGATGCCCGCTTCCGTTTCCCGCCCCGCCGGGCGGAACTCACCAGGCGGGCAGCGCGGGGTAGTGCTCGCAGTCCGGGCCGCACGGCACGCGCGCGGACAGGGAGGTGTGCAGCCAGCTGTCCTCGGGGACGCCGTGCACCTTCAGCTCCAGTGCGGCGGGCGGCGAGTGGATGGCGCTGAACACCGCGACGAACTCCACGGTGTAGGTGCCCGGCCGCCAGTCGTGGGGATGCGTGACCCGCCAGGTGCCGTCCTCCTGAACCGGCGCCTCGGCGATCAGCCGTCCCCGCTCCAGGACCATGACCTTCTCGGCGCCCCGCCCGGCCGTGCCCGAGAAACGGGGGCGGGGGCCGCTCCAGGCTCCCGGGCGCGGCCCGATCACCTCGGGCGCGTCCAGGTGGTCCAGCACCTCGAACTCGGTCTCCGCCGCGGACGACACCGCGTTTCCCGCGGCGGCGACGACGGTCACCTTGTGCCGGCCCTCGGGCCACTGCACGGCCCGCCGCCACTGCCAGGTCCCGTCCGCGGCCACCTGGGTGCCGCCGAGGTACTGGCCCTCCTCGAAGAACAGCAGGTACTGGGCGCCCGCGGGGGCCGTGCCCGCCAGCTTCCGCCCGACGCCCACGAGCCGGCCGGGCTGCGGGGAGGCGACGACCGGCGCGGCCCGCACCTCGGGCTGCGCCGTGAGGGCGAGCTGCGGGTTCTGCACGGTGAACTCGGTGAGCACCCCCGGTATCTGGCCGGGCATCAGGGACTGGACGTTCACCAGGCCCGGGGGGAGGCCCGGCAGGGCCGCCAGGCCGCTCGCCACCAGCCGGGCCACCTCGCGGGCCCCGGCGTGGTTGAAGTGGGTGGAGTCGATGATGCCCTGCGGGTGCCCGGGGTGCTCGCCCGGGTCCAGCCAGCGGAAGAGGCCGCGTGCCCGGGTGGGGCCCAGTTCCGCCAGGAGCCGGGTGGTGGCGGCCGTCAGGTCCACCAGCGGGCAGCCCAGTTCCGCGGCGGCCTGCGCGGTCAGCTCCGGGTAGCCGTCATGGGTGTCCACGGGGCGGCCGGTGACGTCGAAGACACAGCGGGCCGTCGGGGTGACCAGGACCGGGACGGCGCCCTCGGCCCGCAGCGCCTCGACGTACAACCGCAGGTACTCGCGGTACTCCCGCGGCCCGTGGTACCGGTTGAGCTGGTTGACGCGCTGCTCGACATGGCCGAAGGCGATGAGCACCACGTCGCCCGGGCCGACGAGCGTGAGCAGCGCGGCGAACCGCTCGGTGAAGTACCCGCGCAGCGTCATCGCGTCGCGCGCGTAGTTGCGTACGTCGCAGTCGGCTCCCAGGAACTCCGCGAGGTACTGGCCCCACCCGGCGAGCGGGGCCTCCTCCTCCGTACGGGAGGCGGCAACCGAGTTGCCGATGACGCAGATCTTCCTCATGACTTCTTTCTTCTTCTCGCCTCGGTCGTCCAGCGGCCCGCCGATGCGGGTCAGCACGCCTGCCAGGGCCCGAACCCGACGCCCGGGCGGGGTTCCTCCTGCCGTGCCCAGTGCAGCCGGCCGTCCGCGCCGAGCACGGTGACGACCGCCCGGCCGTGGGCGTCGGCCGCGATCGCGGGCGCACCGGTCATCTGCACGGGGTGGCGCTGCCACCCGGGCCGGCCCTCCTCGCGTCCGTCCGCGGACAGCACCGCGACGGCGGGGCGGCTGAGTTCGTCCCGGCGGGCGAGGACCAGCAGGTCGTGGTCGGCCGACTGGAGCCGGACGGCGGCGACGGCCCCCGTGCCGCCGTCCTCGCTGAGGCGATCCACCCGCTGCTCCCAGGTGCCGTTGGGCCGCTGCTGGTGACGCATGACGGCGCCGGTGTCCTCCTCCCGGTAGAACAGGGCGATCCGGTTGCGGCCGATCTGCACGGGGGTCAGCCCCGAGGCCGGGCGCCAGGACTCCGGCACGCTGGTGACCAGCTGGTCCTCCAGTTTGAAGGGACCGTAGACCGCGTCCTGGCGCCAGCGCACCCCGCCGGTGCGGTTGGTGGCGTACAGGTCGATACGGCCGGTCGAGCGCAGGACGGCGGTCAGGGCGTCCTGCATCCAGCGCCCGCCGAAGACCTCCCACGGCGCCAGGCCCTCCGCCGTCTCGCGGCGCATGCTGACGCCGACGGAGAAGTTCCGTACGAAGACGTGGAGATGGCCCGCCGGGTCGACGACGGCCGCGGGCACGCCGACCTCGCGGCAGCGGCGCCAGTCCCCGGTCGCCTCGTCGGGGTTGCCGAGGGACTCCCAGGGCATCGCCGAGCCGGTGTGGGCCTGACGCCACATGCGCACCACGTCCACGTCGACCCGGCCGTCCTCCCCCGCCGTGCGGCGCAGGCCCACCAGGTGGACGCCGCCGGTGCGGTCCGGGGCGACGGCCAGGCACGGCAGCAGACCGCCGCCGGGCAGCAGCAGGGGTCCCTCGAAGCGGCCCGCGCCGGGCTCCGTCTCCGTCCACACGGCGGCCTGGTCGCCGAGGACGGCGTAGGCCGCGAGCCGGCCGTCGGCCTGCCGGTGCAGCCACTGGGTGCCCTGCGGATAGCGGCTGCGGGTGCTCCAGCCGTAGCGCCGGATGTCGGCGCCGTCGCCGAGCTGGAGGTCGCCGCAGTAGCGGTGGGCGCACGGGTGGCCGTCGGCCCCCGCGTACACGTCGATGAGGCTCTTCTTCAGGGTGTGGGAGCGCTCGCTGAGGTTGTTCGGCCAGGTCTTGTTGCCGTAGCCGGTGAAGTGCTCGGTCAGCGGCGGGCGGCCGCCCGCGCGCAGATGGCGGCGCAGCGCCTCCAGGGCGAACTGGGCGGTGGCGGTGTGGTCGGCGTGGTCGCTGGAGGTGACGCCGCGGGCCTCGTCGAACGACTCGTGCAGCGGGTCCGGGTCCATGGTCCACATCAGCGTGGGCTGGACGTAGCCGAGCAGTTGCACCAGCGCGGCGACGACCTCCTCGCGGCCCAGGAGCTGCGGCTGCCGCAGCGGCGACTCGGCGGCGACGAGCGTGGGCTGGCGGGCCGCCCGCCCGTCCCACAGGCTGGTCAGCCGGGCCGGCGGCTGGTCGGGCGGGAAGCCGTGGGCGGCGTCCGCCATCCGCAGTCCGAGGAAGAACAGCTGCACACCCGGCGCTTCCTGGAGGTAGCAGCGCTCGGCGGCCACTCCGGGGACCAGCTCGACGGCCTCCCGGACCCAGGGCGCCTCCCGCTTGCCGAGGACCATGGTCGCGTAGGCGGCGCGCAGCCCGTTCTGGCGGGCCTCCATGTAGCCCTCGAAGTCGACGGGGCCGCGGTCGCGGAGCGGGTCGCGGGTGTCGACGTTGCGCCCGTCGGCCTCGGCGGCGGTGAGGTACACGCTGGTGACGTGGTGTCCGGCGGCGAGCAGCCGGCACAGGTCGGGGTTGACGAAGTACAGGTCGTCGTCGGGGTGGGCGAAGACCTGGAACAGCGAGGCGGGGTGCGCTGTGGCGGGCTGCGTCATGGTCGGTGGGCGCTCCGGTCGGGGACGGCGGACGGGCGGGCGGGCACGGTCACAGGGGCCATTCGGGCAGGTACCCGGCGTGGAACCTCTGGTTGCGCGGTGAGCCGGCCTCGAACTGGCTGGCCACCGGGAAGTACGAGGGCAGGAACGCCGCCAGGATCGCGTCCTGCTCGTCCTCGGTGACGTCGCCGTCGTGGTAGTCGTTCAGGCAGAACACGTCGTGCGGCCGGTTGAGCTGGAGCCGGGACAGGCGCTGCTTGTGCTCGCTCAGGCCGACGTTGACGAAGCCGCAGTTGATGCTGCCGGGCGCCGAACGCTGGGTGTGGTAGCCGACGTAGTGGTGCAGCGACGAGGCGATCGCGAGGTCGGTGTGGCTGCGGAAGCGGCTGGCCGCGGTGGCGGCGACGGCGTCGGCGAAGTACTTCTCGATGTCGGCGAGCACGCTGCGCCGCAGCGGGTGCGGCGCGTGCAGGAACGAGTGGGCGAGCACCTGGCCGAAGGCCGCGGCGACCAGAGCGCGGTTGTTCTTGGCCGCGCTCATGTTGAACTCGTCCTCGGCCGTGATGTGTCCCATGGGCACGGTCGTCGGGGACATGAAGTACTTGGCGACGCCGTTGCCGTGGAAGAACATGCCCGGCTGGAGCACCCGGCCGATGAACACGTCGTCGTTGAAGTACAGGAAGTGCTCGGCCAGGCCGTCGATGTGGTGCAGCTGGCTCTCGATGGCGTGCGAGTTGTACGTCGGCAGCACCGACGGGTCGGCGAAGATCTCCCGGTGGTCGACGACCCGGATCCGGGGGTGGCTCAGGTCGAGCCACTCGGGCACCTGCTGGTCGGTGACGAGGTGGATGGTGCGGATCCACGGGGCGAACATGTCGATGGAGCGCAGCGAGTAGCGCAGCTCGTCCCGGTCGCGGAAGCGTGCCGCGCTGGTGGCGGAGTCCTCGGTCTCCATGCCGAGGGCGCGCATCACCGCGTTCTTCCGTTCCAGCCAGGCGAGGTCCCCGCCGTTGACCCAGGTGTACACGGCGTCGACGGGGAACGTCACGTCGCCGTGGAGGGTCTGGGCGAACGGCTCGATCGTCGGGTAGGCGCGGCCGCCCAGCACGGTGGAGCACGCCGTCATGGCGGCGCCGGGCACCCGGTCGCCGATCAGGGTGCGCACCGGGGAGACCATCATGCCGGGGGTCTCCGGGTCGTCGTCCCAGAAGTTGATCGTGCAGCCGTAGACGCCGGCCAGGCGGAGCGTGCGGGCCTGGGTGACGGCGTTCTGGTAGACGCGCACCGCCGCGCAAGGAGTCTGCGCGTACTGCTCGGCGAAGGCGGCGAGGACCGTGGCGGTGGGGCTCTGCCGCTCGTTCAGCAGGGAGACGTAGACGGCGCTGCCGCCGTGCGCCGCGGTCAGCGCCTTGAGCACCGCTTCCCGGTTGGAGACGTGGACGGCGACGGCGTGCCGGACGTTGGTGTCCCGGGTGACGAAGTACGGGATCTGCGCGTGCGACAGGGCGGCGGCGACCAGGGCCAGATTGTTCTGGACGATGTCCCAGGGGGTCTCGCTCTCCAGGCGGCGGCACAGCTGTCCGCCGTCGCGCACCAGGCCCCGGTCGGCGCGCAGCAGCCGCTCCTCCAGCGCGCGCTGCTCCTTGGTGTCGACGGTCGTGGCGGGGGCGGGCGCGGCCGGCCGGAGCATGCCCTCGTGTCCGCTCATCAGGGCGTGCACCGCCTGGCGCTCCGCCTTGCGGGACTCGCGCAGGCCCGAGGCCCGGTCCGCCGCCAGCTCGGCGAAGATCCGCTCCCACAGGGCGGTGACGACGGGCGGGGCGAGCCGGGCGACGGAGGCGGCGGCCTCCTGTCCCATGCGGTGGCGCAGGGGGGCGTCCTCGATGAGGCGGATCAGCGCCTGGGCCGCGGCGTCGGTGTCGTTGGCCGGGACGAGGATGCCGGTGAGCCCGTCGATGACGACCTCGCGGGGGCCGTTGGGGCAGTCGTAGGACACCACGGGCACGCCGGCGGCCTGGGCCTCCGTCAGCACCAGCGGGAAGGCCTCGTTGCGGGAGGTCATCAGGGCGATGCTGGCCTTGGCCCACTCCTCGGCCAGGTGCGGGGAGTTGCCGTTGAGCTGGACGCTGTCGTGCAGGCCCAGTACGTCGATCTGCCGCCGCAGGGCGCCGCTGAGGGGCCCGTCGCCGAAGACGCGCAGCGTCCAGGTGGGGTGGCGGCGGACCACGGTGTCCCAGATGGTGATGGCGTGGTCGATCTGCTTCTCGCCGACGAGCCGGCCGGCGATGACGACCGTGCGCGTTTCGAGGGTGGAGCGCGGCCGGAATCCGCGCGGCAGCGCGTTGGGCACGACGTCGATGCGCGGCGCGCTCTGGCCGAGGGTCTCGGCGAACCAGTTGCGGGTGCGTTCGCTGAGCACGGCGAGCGCGTCGAGCCGGGAGGCGTAGCGCAGCAGCGGTTCGGCGCTCGGGCCGCGCAGCTCGGAGACGCGGTGCTCCTGGTGGAGGGTCATCACCCGGGGCGGGGCCAGCTGCACGGCCAGGGCCATGAGCGCCGGGGTGGTGGTGATGAGCAGGTCGGTGTCGGTGTGCTGGAGGGCGTACTCCAGCTCCAGGTCGGTGAGCCGGTTGAACGCCGCCTCCCACGACGGGTCGATCAGGCTGCTGGGGCGGTCGGCGACCTGGGCCCACGCCTCGGGTGCGAGGCCGGTCGGACGCAGGGGCCGGGGCGCGGGGCCGGTCTGGTCGATCAGGTAGTCGACGCGGATGCGCTCGTCGATCGGGAAGAACAGCCGCGGCTGGGTCTTGAGGATGCTCAGGACGCGGACGTCGTGGTTCTCGACGAGCTCGGCGGCCTGGTTGAAGACGGCCCGTTCGGTGCCTCCGACGGCGTCCGCGGTGAGGAGCAGGAAAGTGATCTTCATGATTTCCGGTTACGCGGCTTCCGTCATCTGGCTGCACTGGATGCGGAAGTTGCCCGCGGGTGTGTAGCGGGGCAGGACGAGCATGGGGGTGAGGCCGACGGGCGTGACCGCGCTCTCCCGCATCGCGAAGACGCGCTTGGGGTTGCGCACATCGTGCAGGCGGCGTCCGAGCCGCAGGTCGCGCAGGTTGTCCGAGCACAGGAGGACGTCCCACTGCTCGGGCCGGTCGCGGTGCGGCGTCATGAGGTGCAGGGGCGCCAGGACCTGCCACAGGCCGTCGCCGAGCGCGTCGACCTCGGCCTCGAACCGGCGTCCGGAGGCGACGAACTCCGCCCAGGGCGCCCGGGGTTCACCGCCGACGACCCGGAAGGCGATCTCCAGTGCGCTGTGGGACACCTGGACGCGGACCACCTCGGCCGCGGGCTGGGGCGGGGTGAACGTCACCCGGGCGCTTCCGGTGACGCCGCGGCCGAGCCGGTAGCGGGCCCCCGTCACCGCGGAGGCCGCCATGGGGCGGGTGGGTCCGCCGTACGGCTCCGGCATGTCGAGGAGCACCAGCGACAGGGCGCGGCGGCGCAGCCCCTTCCGCAGGCGCAGCCGGATCTTCCAGCGGCCGGTCCGCAGCGGGAGCCCGCCCACGTCCGCGCCGAGCAGGATGGCGGCGTCCATGACGATGCCGCCGTCGTGGTCGGCGTACACGCGGGCGGCGGCGGTGTGCCGCCGGCCCCGGCGCCGCAGCTCGATGCGGGCCCGCTCGTCCGGGCGGGCCCAGCGGGGCAGCCGCGCGTGCAGGTTCACGGTCTGCCCGTCCAGGACGGCGGCGTAGCGGAGTACGGCCGCGCGGTCCTTGCGCCAGGGCAGGAACACCCGGCGGAGCAGGACCGACCGGGTCCGGGTGACCGTTCGGCGCAGTGTGCGGCGGACGGCACGCAGGGGTCGGCGCTTCATCGTGGGGCTCCGTCGAGGGGGGTGGGGTCGAAGCGGGCGGGGTCGGTGACCGGGCGCAGGGCGCGGCGCTCGGCGAGCCGGATCGGTCCGGTCCTGCCCTCGGGCAGCTCGAACCGGCTGGGCACGGGGAAGTAGCGCTCCAGGAACGAGCGCACCATGCGTTCCTGCGCCGCGGGGTCGGGGTGCACCACGGTGTCGTTCAGGCAGAAGGTGTCGAAGTTCCGGCGGGCGAGCAGGGTGTCCAGGCGGCGCTGGGCGAGGTCCGCGGCGAGGTCGATGTAGACGTAGCGCAGGGTGCCGACGGTGGCGCGGCCGGTGTGGAAGCCGTAGTAGTGGTGCAGGGACGAGGCGATCGGGACGTCCTCGGGGGACCGGAAGCGCGCGTGCTGGGTGCGGTGGTGCTCCTCGGCGTACACCAGCTCGATGTCCGACAGGACGCTGCGGCGCAGCGGGTGCGGGGTGTGCTTCATCTTCTGCGCCACGCGGGTGCCGAAGGACCGCTCGATCAGGGTCCGGCTGTTCTTGCCCGCGGCGTTGACCGGCAGGTCGCCGGGGTCCGTCGGTCCGGTCGGCACCAGTGCCTTGGACTGGAAGAACTTGCTGAGTCCGTTGGGGTGGAAGAAGTGGCCGGCGGTGAGGGGGCGGCCGAGGAACACGTCGTCGTTGAGGTAGAGGAAGTGCTCGGCGAGGCCGTCGATGTGGTGCAGCTGGCTCTCGATGGCGTGCGAGTTGAAGGTCGGCAGGGCCGAGGGGTCGGAGAAGATCTCGCGGTGGTCGACGACCTTCAGGCCCGGGGCGTCGGTGTCGAGCCAGGCGGGCACCTGCCCGGCGGTGACCAGGTGGATGGTGCGCACCCAGGGCGCGTACTGGTGGAGGGAGCGCAGCGAGTAGCGCAGCTCGTCCCGGCTGGTGAAGCGGGCGTCGTTGGCGGCCTGGCTGTGCAGGCGCGGGGCGGGGACGCCGAGGCGTCCGGAGCGGGCCGCGTCGCGTTCGGCCGCCCAGACGGGGTCGGAGTCGTCGACCCAGGTGTACACGACGTCGATGGGGAAGAGGTGGTCCTCCGGGAGCGGCTGGGTGAACTCGGGCAGGGTGCGGGTGACACCGGTGGCGTAGGCGCCGGGTATGAGGCTGAACAGGGCCTGCGGCGCCTCGGCCCGCTCTCCGGCGTCGACGAAGTCGGTGACGACGCTGTTGGGGCGGGGCGCGGTGAGCCGTCCGTCGGCCTCCGCCCAGAACTCCAGGTCGCAGCCGGAGCCGGAGCCGAAGACCAGTTCCTGGGTGGGGTCGGTGACGTACCAGGCCAGGCGCAGCACGTCGTGCCGGCGGAGCCGGTGCCAGCTGCGCTCCTCCTCCCCCGGGTGCATGGCCGCGTCGTCGGCGCCCGCGGGTCCGGCGTATCCGGGCGCCGCCTCGAACGCCTCCCGCAGCACGGCCTCGGCGTCCTGCCGCAGGGCGGCCGGCACCGCCACGGCGGGCAGGTCGTGTCCGGTGCCCCGGACGCAGAAGTGGTCGATGCCGCCGGATTCCAGCGCCGTGACGACGATGTGCAGATTGCGGGCGCGCGCCGCCCAGGCGGTGGCTCCCTCGACCAGCTGGGCGCGCATATGGCGTCCGTCCACCCGGACGATCCGCAGGTCGAAGCCGGCTCCGTGGCGCGACACCTTGCGGCGGCCGCCCATGGCCCAGACGACGGTGGCGGAGCGCACGGCGTCGAAGGTGGTGAGGGACTGCTTGACGGCCGACCTCAGGGGCGTGGGCACTTTGCGGGCGATGCCGCGACGGGCCGTCGTCGGCACGATCGTCCGGTACGCGGATACGAGAGACCCGGCTTCCGGATTGCCGGAACCGACCACGAGGCACCCACCATCCACGCTGCTGCCGGTCCCGCGTCCGGCGGCATCAGGAGGCAGCGCGGCCCTCGACCACCAGACGAAAGCGGACCGAATACTGCATTTTTGTCCGTTTTGTTAGCATCACGACCCGCCGTCATGTGCTCGAACATCCGCACGGGTTGAGTGAGTCACAGAACCTTCACATGAAAGACGGTTAAAAGTCCAGGCGTAAAACATGACGCAAAGTGACGGTGTACGTGAACAATCCCACGGCAGGCCCGTACAACCTTTGGGGACCGTCACAAAACATCGGCGGCTCTCCCCGGACGGTTCCTGCACGCCTGGTCGGGCTGCATATAGTGCTCCGTCATGACTGATGCCGCTCCCGACTCCAGCACCCGCGCCGGCCGCCGAAGAGCTTCCCGCAGCGCGGGTGGCCGACGGCGTACCCGCCGCCGCTCCCGGATATTCCGCGTCGTCCTCGGCGCCTTCGTGGTTCTGCTGCTCGCCGCCGGCGGCACGGCCTACTGGATGTACCGGGACCTGGACGGAAACATCGAAGGCGTCGACATCGACCGGGCGATCGGCGACGACCGGCCGCAAAAGCTCCCGACGTCCGGTCAGAACATCCTCATCCTCGGCTCCGACTCCCGGGCCGGCGCCAACGCCGCGCTGAAGACGGGCGATGTCGACGGTGCCCGCTCGGACACCGCGCTGGTGATGCACATACCCGAGGGCCGCACCAGGGCCGTGGCGGTCAGCATCCCGCGCGACACCCTGGTCACCCGGCCCGCGTGCACCAAGGCGGACGGCACCGAGGTGGCACCGGCCGAGCGCGTGATGTTCAACTCCGTCTACGCGCAGGCCGGACCGGCGTGCGTGGTCAAGACGGTGGAGAAGATGTCCGGGGTCCGCATGGACCACTACGTCGAGATCGACTTCGCCGGCTTCAAGGGGCTCGTGGACGCGATCGGCGGGGTCACGGTCACCGTGGACCAGGACATCAAGGACCCCTCCAGCGGCCTGGACCTGACCGCCGGCACCCACAAGCTGAACGGCACCCAGTCGCTGGCCTTCGTCCGCACCCGGCACGGCGTCGGCGACGGCAGCGACCTCGGGCGGATCGGCCTCCAGCAGCAGTTCATGCTCGCGCTGCTGAGCGAGATCAAGCGGCAGGACCTGCTGGGCAGCCCCGCCAAGACCTTCAAGATCGCCGACGAGCTCACCGCGGCGCTCACCACCGACTCCGAGCTCGCCTCGCTCACCGCGCTGGCGGACTTCGGCCGCAGCCTGAACGGTGTGGACCCGTCCTCCATGGAAACGATCATGCTCCCGGTGGCGTACGACACGGCCGACCCGAACCGGGTCGTGGCGGCCGAACCGCAGGCGTCGGCCCTGTGGAAGGCGGTCCGCGGCGACACGGCGATCCCCGAGTCGGCGAAGAAGTCCCCGGCCACCGGCGGCGGGAACGGCTGACGGCGCCCCCGGCAGGTCCCGGGTGTGCCGTCCGGACGGCACACCCGGGACCTGCCGCCCGGGATCACGCCGGGCTCGCGGGGCGATCCGGCCTGATCCTGGGCGTGCTGCGAGCGAAGGACCCTAGAGGGCCTGGGAGGGTGCCATCACCAGGCCCGGCTCGCCGGTCTGCCGGGCGACGCGCAGCGCGCCGTCGGGACCGTGTGCCGCCAGCACGACGCGGCCGGCCGCGTCCAGCGCCAGCACCGGGGTGCCGGTACCCCGCTCACCGGCCGGCGACCACCACACACCCGACTGCTCGTCCTCCGTGCCGAAGGCGGCCAGCATGATGTCCCCGCCGGCGTCGCGGTGGCCCAGCACCGTGCAGTCGTAGCCGTCGAGCACCGCGCGCACCGCCGCGACGGGCCCCCCGGCGGGAGTACCGCCGAGCGGGATCAGCCAGCCCCCGGGCCGGTGCGCGACGATGCCGCCGGAGTCGGGATCGGCCCAGTAGTACGTCGCCCGGTCCGGGCCCGTCTCCAGGGCCGAGACGGTGCCGGGGGCCATCCGGACCGGGATGTTCAGCTCCCGCCGGATGTCGCCCTCCGGCTCCGGCTGACGCCACCACATGGCGTTCCGCTCCCCGCCCGCCAGCAGGGCGATGCGCCCGGAGGCGTGGGCGAGGGGCACCAGGCCGTCGTGCACGCCACTGCCCTTGAGGTCGTGCCAGGGCTCCCACTTTCCGGTGGGCGACTCCCGGCGCAGCATCACGCCGCCGCCCGCGTTGCGCACGAAGACGTGCACCCGGCCGGACGCGCTCACGGCGGCCGCGGGCACCCCCAGACGGGCGGCCCTGTCCGGCTCCCCGTGCGGATTGCCCAGCGACCGCCATTCGGTGACCGGGCGCCCGGTCTGGTACTGGATCGCGTGGACGACGTCGATCGCGGGCGGGCCGCCGGCCCTCGGGGTCTCACGCCGGGCGACGAAGTGCACATACGTGTCGGCGCCCTGAGCCACCGACAGATGGGTCAGGTGTGCCACGGGGAAGAAGTCGGGGCCGGTCCACTCCGGTCCGCCGGGCCGCTTCTCGGTCCAGCGCAGCAGGCCGTCGCCGGTGCGCGCGTAGGCGGTCAGCCGGCCGTCCTTGCCGAGGGTCAGACGGCGGCCGTCGACGGCGCTCTGCGCCGTCCCCCGTCCGGACGGCACCTGATCGGCACCGGTGAGCGCTCTGCCCCGGGGCGCGCCGCGCCCGGATCTGGTCCGCATGACGTGACCTGCCCCTTCCGTGTCCCTCGGTGCGGATGACCGCCCGCCCCGAACTTGTGTACGGGAGGCCGAGCTGACCCATCATAGGGTGAGCGCGCGGTGAAGGACGCAAGGCGATCCGGTGTCCGCGAGGGCCTGCCGGCACACTCCCGCCTGCCTTGAGACGCCATGCCCGCCCTTCGGGCGGACGACGGGAGTGCCGACAGGCCCTATACCTCCCGCCACGCCTGGAGTGCCAGCCCCGGCTCGTCCTTGCGCCGGGTCAGCAGGAGCCGCCCGGCCGAGGGGGTGAGGGCGGCGGCGACCACCCGGCCGTCCTCGTCGAGCGTCAGCGACACCTCGGTGTCCTCCGGGAGCCGGGGGCCGGTCTCCGTCCACCAGGCACCGGCCGGCTCCCGCTCGGTCGGGTAGGCGGCCAGGGCGAGACGCCCGCTCGCCGCGCGCTGGGCGAGCAGGGTGCAGTCGTGGCCGTCGATGACGCAGCGGACCGCGGAGACCGGGCCGGGACCGGCGGCGGCCAGCAGGGGCACGGGCTTGCCACCGGGGCGCCAGACGCACAGGTCGCCGCGGTCGTCGGTGAAGAAGACGGTGGTGTGCCCGGCGGACGTGGCCAGCGCCCGGAGCGTCCCCGGGCGGACCGGGACCTCGGCACGCTCCCCCAGGACCGGCTGCGCGCCCGGCTTCTCCTGGCGCCAGTGCAGGATGCCGCCGGGGACCGCCGCGTACAGTTCGACCCTGCCGGACTCGCCGGTCACCGCGGCGGGCTCCTCCTGGACCCCCTTGCCCTTGAGGTCCCGCCAGGAGTCCCAGCCGCCCTTCTCCTTCTGGGCCCGCATGCTGATCCCGCCGCCGCCGTTGCGGACGAAGACATGGGCACGGCCCTGCGCGTCGACCGCGACGGCGGGCGTGCCGGTGCGCTCACCTGCCTTGTTGGGGTGGCCGATCGGCTGCCAGTCCAGGGGCGCGAGCCGTGGCCGGAAGTGCGTGCTGTGCACGAGGCCGGACTCGCCGGGGGCCGTGGGCCGCCAGGCGACCAGATGGGCATAGCCGTCGGCGCCCCGGCCGACCGAGAGTCCCTCGTGGAGCTTCTGGTCGCCGCCGGCCTTGCGCGGTGCCTCCCAGGGCCCGCCGGGCCCGAGCTCGGCGCGGCACAGCACGGTGTCGCCCGACGGCAGATAGACACAGAGGCGGCCGTCACGGCCGCGATGGAGCCACTCGCCGTTCACCCGTTCACTCTATGCGCGGCGGTGCCGCCGGTGCCGGGCGGGTGTCTCCGGCCGCGGCCCGCCGTGCGACCCTGGCCGCATGGACGACATGGACGACATGGACGGCCTGGACGACCTGGACGACCTGGACGGCAACGCCTCTCTGCTCGTGATCGTCGACGCGGCCAACGTCGTCGGCTCGGTGCCGGACGGATGGTGGCGGGACCGGCCCGCGGCGGCCCGGCGGCTGCGGGACCGGCTGGCCGCCGACGGCGTGCCGGGGCGGGCGGGACCGGTGGAGATCGTCCTCGTCGTCGAGGGTGCCGCGCGGGGCGTGGAGTCCGCGCCCGGCGTCCGCGTGGAGCCGGCGCCCGGCAGCGGCGACGACCACATGGTCGAGCTGGTCGCGCGGGCGGGTGACCGGCCCGTCCTGGTGGTCACGGCCGACCGCGAACTGCGCCGCCGGGTGACGGAACTGGGCGCGGAGGTGGCGGGCCCCCGGACGGTCCGGCCCGGTCCGGACGGAAGGCCCTAAGGGCCCGTCGTCGCGAGGCGGACGGGAGCGTGACGGAAGGCCCTAACCCCCGCCGCGCACATACAGCACCGCCCCGTCCACCTTCCCCGCCCGCACGTATCCCGCGTCCAGCAGCCGCCGCAGCCCCGGCACGCGCCGCGGTCCGTACGGCTTGCCGCGCGAGTCGTCGACGACCAGGGCCGGCGGGCGGGTGGCCATCTCCTCGTGGAAGACCTCCCAGGCCCCCTCCACGGCGTACTTCTCCCCCACCCGGGAGCCGACCCGGCCGCCGCTGTAGTTGGTGAGCAGGCCCGCGGTGAGGTAGCGGGTGGCGGGGGCGCGGTCGGCGAGCCAGTACGTCTCCGGGTGCATGCCCCAGATCAGGACGCGGTCGCCGGGGCCGGTGCGGCCGGCGACGGTGCCGGCCAGGCGGAGGGCATGGTCGAGCTCCGTACGGGGCGCGAGCAGGCCCCAGGCCAGGAACAGGACACAGCAGCAGGCCGAGGTGCGCAGCGCGGCCGTCCGCCGGTAAGCGGGCCGGCCGCGCAGCGCGGCGGCGGCCAGCAGGGCGAGGGGCGGCAGGAGCTGGAGGTAGTAGTGGCCGAAGAAGTGGAAGCCCACGGTGACCGCCCCGGCCGAGGCGGCGAGCCACAGCCACAGGTCGGCCGTGGTGCCGGGCCCGCCGGCCGGGGTGCGCCCGGCCCGGCCGCCGCCGCGCGCGCCCCGGCCGGCCCATCCGGCGGGACGGCCGCGCGCCGCGCCGCCGCTCCCCGGCCCGCGCGCCCCCTCACGCCCGCCGCTCAGGGCCCTGACGACCGGCGGGATCAGTCCCGCGCAGGCGACCGCCACGATCGCGGCGTTGACCAGCCCCCGGCTCAGTGCGTGCGCCCCGGAGTCCCCGAGCCACGCGTACGTCCCCGACCCGGTCACCGTCCAGAAGAGGAACCCCCCGGGGTCGGTGACCAGGGCCGCGCCCAGTGCCGGTGCCGCCGCCCCGGCGGCCAGCCGCGGCGCCCCGCCCCGCCTGCCGCCGCGCGCGTCGCGCAGCCACAGCCACAGCACCGGAATCAGGACCGCCCCGCCCGTCTGCTTGGCGAGGAAGGCACAGCCGGCGGCGAGGCCGGCCATGCCCCACAGGCGGCGGTCGGCGCACCACAGCGCGGCCGCCGTGAACGGCAGCATGAACACCTCGAACCCCGCGGCCTGCGCGTCCTCGGGGTTCAGGCCGACGGAGACCAGGAGATAGAGCACCCCGGCCGTGCGGCCCGCCGTGTCGCCCCAGCGGCGGCGGGCGAGCGAGGCCAGCGCCAGCGCGGTGGCGAACTGGGCGAGGACCGCGAGGATCCGTACCGGGGTCAGCGACTCGGACCCGGCGAGGGCGAACACCCCCTGGTACAGCCAGGGCACGAGCGGCGGTTTGCGGTCGACGACCGTCTCGTACAGCTCGCCGCCCTGCGCCAGCAGACGCGCCTGGACGGCGAGGTAGCCCTCGTCGGGGCTCCACACCGGGCGCGTGAACGAGGGAATCCGGGTGACGCAGGCCAGCAGCGCGAACGAGGGCAGCAGCCGCACCCAGTACCCGGCGGAGGCACGCCGACCGGAAACGGTGGGTGAGGGAGCGAGAGGCTGGGCATGCATGGCCGCACGCTATCCGCCGTACAGCCTCTCCCCTAAGGGGACATACGGGGACGGATCGTTTGGCCGTAGTGATTACTCCGCGTCACCTTTCGAGGGCCGGAACACCTCGTCGACCCGGGTCTCCTCCTCCCGGCCGAGGCGGCTGTGGGAGCGGCCGTAGAGGAAGTACACGACGACGCCGATCGCCATCCAGACGCCGAACCGGACCCAGGTCTCGGCGGGCAGGTTGAGCATCAGCCACAGCGAGGCGCACACCGACACCACGGGGAGGACCGGCACCCAGGGGGTGCGGAAGGCCCGGTGCAGGTCGGGCCGGGTGCGGCGGAGGATGAGCACGCTGACCGCGACGATCACGAAGGCGAACAGCGTGCCGATGTTCACCAGCTCGGCCAGTTCGCTCAGGCTGGTGAAGCCCGCGACGATCGCGATGATCACGCCGAGCAGGATGGTCGGCCGGTGCGGGGTGCGGAAGCGGGGGTGGACCCGGGAGAAGAAGCGGGGCAGGAGCCCGTCGCGGCTCATGGCGAAGAACACCCGGGTCTGCCCGAGCAGCAGGATCATGCAGACCGTGGTCAGGCCGACCGCGGCGCCGAAACTGATCACGCCCGCGAAGAAGGGGTGCCCGGTGGCCTTGAAGGCGTCGGCGAGCGGGGCGTCGATCGACAGCTCGCTGTAGTGCTGCATGCCGGTGACGACGATCGACACGGCGACGTACAGGGCGGTGCAGATGAACAGGGAGCCGAGGATGCCGCGGGGCATGTCCCGCTGCGGGTTCTTCGTCTCCTCGGCGGCCGTGGCGACGATGTCGAAACCGATGAAGGCGAAGAAGACGACGGAGGCGGCGGTGAAGATGCCCATCACGCCGAAGTTGGCCGGGGCCCAGCCGAACAGGAGCTGGATCAGCGGGGAGTGCAGGCCGCCGCCCGCCTCCACCGGCTGCGACTTCGGGATGAAGGGGTCGTAGTTGGCCCCCTTGGCGAAGAAGGCGCCCGCGATGATCACGACGAGGACGACCGCCACCTTGACGGCGACGACGAACGAGGTGACGCGAGCCGAGAGCTTCATGCCGAGGACGAGGATGGCGGTCAGCACCAGCACCAGGGCGGCGGCGAGGATGTCGAAACCGAAACCGTCGGCGCCGTCCCGGCCGCCGAGGGCCTCGGGCATCCGCCAGCCCGCGTTGTCCAGCAGGGACCGGATGTAGCCGGACCAGCCGACGGCGACCACCGCCGTGCCCAGCGCGAACTCCAGGACGAGGTCCCAGCCGATGATCCAGGCGGGCAGCTCGCCGAGCGAGGCGTAGGAGAAGGTGTACGCGGAACCGGCCACCGGGACGGTGGAGGCGAACTCGGCGTAGCACAGAGCGGCCAGCGCGCAGACGACACCGGCCACCACGAAGGCCAGGGCCACGGCCGGCCCGGCGTTGTTCTTGGCGACCGTGCCGGTCAGGACGAAGATGCCGGTGCCGATGATGACACCGACGCCGAAGACGGTCAGGTCAAGCGCGGACAGCGATTTCTTGAGCGCGTGCTCTGGCTCCTCGGTATCGAGGATGGACTGCTCGATTCTCTTCGTCCGGAAGAGACTGCTGCTCATGGAGTACCTCCCACGCTTGTCGTCCTCGACATGATCGAGAGGGGGCTTGGTAGGTATGCCCCGGCGCGGAAGGAACCACGCGGATGGGCCGGTCCCGCCACTGCAACGAGTGGCACGACCGGCCCATCCGGCGGCGGGCGGGGTGCCCGTCAGTCGCGCGCGGCCTCCACGTGGGCGGCCGCGCGGTCGTACCGGCCGTCGAGCTTGGCGACCAGCCCGGTGACCTGGCGGGCGATGTCGGGGGCGGTCAGCCCGATCTCGGCGAGGACCTCGGCGCGGGAGGCGTGGTCGAGGAAGCGCGGCGGGATGCCGAAGTCGCGCAGCGGGACGTCGACGCCCGCGTCCCGCAGGGCCTGGGCGATCGCCGAGCCGACACCGCCGGCGCGGGAGTTGTCCTCGACGGTGACGACGACGCGGTGGCGCTCGGCGAGCGGGGCCATGGCCTCGTCGACGGGCTTGACCCAGCGCGGGTCGACGACGGTGGTGGAGATGCCCTGCCGGTTCAGCAGGTCCGCCACCTCCAGGCACATCGGGGCCAGCGCGCCCACGGAGACCAGGAGGACGTCCGGGGTGTCGGTGCCGGGCTCGCGCAGCACGTCCATGCCGCCGACCCGGCCGACGGCGGGGACGGCGGGGCCGACGGCGCCCTTGGAGAAGCGGACCACGGTGGGCGCGTCCGCCACGGCGACGGCCTCGCGGAGCTGGGCGCGGACCTGGTCGGCGTCGCGCGGGGCGGCGAGCCTGAGACCGGGGACGACCTGGAGGATCGACATGTCCCACATGCCGTTGTGGGAGGCGCCGTCGGTACCGGTGACGCCGGCCCGGTCCAGGACGAAGGTGACGCCGCACTTGTGCAGGGCCACGTCCATCAGCACCTGGTCGAAGGCGCGGTTGAGGAAGGTGGCGTACACGGCGAAGACGGGGTGCACGCCGGCGTGGGCCAGGCCCGCCGCGGAGACGGCGCCGTGCTGCTCGGCGATGCCGACGTCGTAGACCCGCTCCGGGAAGCGCTTGGCGAATTTGTCCAGGCCCACCGGCTGGAGCATGGCGGCGGTGATGGCGACGATGTCCTCGCGCTCCTCGCCGAGTTTGACCATCTCGTCGCCGAAGACGCTCGTCCAGTCGGCGCCGGAGGTGGCGATGGGCAGGCCCGTGTCGGGGTGGATCTTGCCGACCGCGTGGAAGCGGTCGGCCTCGTCCGCCAGGGCGGGCTGGTAGCCGCGGCCCTTCTCGGTGAGGCAGTGCACGATCACGGGGCCGCCGAAGCGCTTGGCGCGGGTGAGGGCGGACTCCAGGGCCTCGATGTCGTGGCCGTCGATCGGGCCGACGTACTTCAGGCCGAGATCCTCGAAGAGGCCCTGCGGGGCGATGAAGTCCTTCAGGCCCTTCTTGGCGCCGTGCAGGGTGTCGTACAGCGGCTTGCCGACGACCGGGGTGCGCTCCAGGACCTCCCGGGTGCGGGCCAGGAAACGCTCGTAGCCGTCGGTGGTGCGCAGGGTCGCCAGGTGGTTGGCGAGGCCGCCGATGGTGGGGGCGTAGGAGCGCTCGTTGTCGTTGACCACGATGACGAGCGGGCGGTCCTTGGCGTCGGCGATGTTGTTCAGCGCCTCCCAGGCCATGCCGCCGGTCAGCGCGCCGTCGCCGATGACGGCGACGACATGGCTGTCGCGTTCGAGGAGCTGGTTGGCCTTGGCGATGCCGTCGGCCCAGCCGAGGACGGTGGAAGCGTGGCTGTTCTCGATGACGTCGTGCTCGGACTCGGCCTGCGAGGGGTATCCGGACAGGCCGCCCTTCATCTTCAGGCGGGAGAAGTCCTGGCGGCCGGTGAGCAGCTTGTGCACATAGGACTGGTGGCCGGTGTCCCAGAGCACCTTGTCCTTCGGCGACTCGAAGACGCGGTGCAGGGCGATGGTGAGCTCCACCACACCGAGGTTGGGGCCGAGGTGGCCGCCGGTCTTGGAGACCGCGTCGACGAGGAAGGTCCGGATCTCCCCGGCCAGCTGGTCCAGCTCCTCCAGGCTGAGCCGGTCCAGATCGCGCGGTCCCCTGATGCGGGTCAGCAGCGGCACCCGTGCCTCCTTGCAGTAGAGCTGTTCGAGCTGTTGCCGGGCTCGTCGAGTCTAATGTTCCGCCCCGGGGGGCGGTGTCCGGGCGGTGCGTCGTAGGTCACGCGTACGGCTGTACCCACGCGCGGCCCGGGTCACGTCCGGCGGCACGGCTGTGCCCGGCACCGCCGTGGGTGCCGGGCACAGGTCCGTGAAGCGTCGCGCGGGCAGGGCCGCCCGTCCGGATCCGGCCTGATCCGGACGGGCGACCAGGGTCTTCCGTTCGGATCAGGCCGGATCAGGGAGCGGGGTCTGGCGCCGCAAGGCGGAGGAGGGCGCCATGGCGGAGCCACGGCAACCGACGACAACGCGGCGAGGCGCGGCACCAGACCTCCGCGAGCCCGGCGTGATCCAAACGGGAGACCCTAGGCGCGCCCGGCCGTCTTCTGGGTCTTGCGGGTGACCGAGTCGATGACCACGGTGGTGAGGAGCACACCCGCGGTGATCATGTACTTCACCGGCTCGGCGATGGACTCCAGCTGGAGGCCGTACTGGATGGAGACGATCACCAGGACACCCAGCAGGGCGTTCCAGGTGCGGCCCCGGCCGCCGAAGAGGCTGGTGCCGCCGATGACGGCCGCGGCGATCGCGTTCATCAGCAGGTCACCGGTGCCGGCGCTCTGGTTGGCCGAGGCGATCTTGGAGGCCAGGAAGAGGCCGCCGATGGCGGCGAAGCCGCCGGAGATCGCGAAGACCGAGATCCGGATCGCGGTGACGTTGATGCCGGCCCGGCGGGACGCCTCGACGCTGCCGCCGAGCGCGAAGACCTTGCGGCCGTAGGAGGTGCGGCGCAGCAGGAAGTCCGTGCCGACCAGGAACACCAGGAAGATCACCGTGGCCAGCGGCAGGCCCTTGTACTGGTTGTACATGAACGCCGCGGCGAAGGAGACGACGGCCAGCAGCGCCGTGCGCAGGACGGTGTCGCTCAGCGGCCGGGACGGGACGCCCACCGCCTCGCGGCGGCGGTTGCCGAGGAAGGAGGTGAGGAAGAAGACCGCCGTCACCAGGGCGGCCAGACCGTAGGCCGCGGCGATGTCGGAGAAGAAGTACGTCGTCAGCCGGCCGATGAAGCCGTCGCTGTCGAGGTTGATGGTGCCGTTCTCGCCCAGCGTCTGGAGCATGAAGCCCAGCCAGAAGAGCAGACCGGCCAGGGTGACGGCGAAGGCGGGGGCTCCGAGCACGGCGAAGAAGAAGCCGTGCGCCGCGCCGATGGCGGCGCCCGCCGCGACGGCGGCGAGCACGGCCAGCCACTCGGGCCAGCCCTGGTTGACCGCGAGGACGGCGGCTATGGCGCTGGCCGCGCCGCTGACCGAGCCGACGGACAGGTCGATCTCGCCGAGCAGCAGCACGAAGACGATGCCGACGGAGATCATGCCCGTGCCGACCATCGTGACGGTGATGTCGTTGATGTTCTGCGCGGACAGGAACGCCGGGTTCAGGCTCTGGAAGACGACGCAGATGACGATCAGGCCGACGATGACCGGGATCGAGCCGAGCTCGCCGGCCTTCATCTTGCGCTTGAACTCGCCGACGTAGCCGGCCAGGCCCTCTTCGCGGACGAGCAGGCGCGGGTCGACCGCAGTGACCGCGGCGGCCGCGGCCTCGGGGTTTTCCACGACGGTCGCGTCCTGCTTCGCCGTCGAGGTCTTGTTCGTCGAGGTCTTGTTGCCGGTGCTCACTTCTCGACCTCCCCACTCGTGCGCGCCGCACGGCGGGTCACGGCGTTGTCGGTGGCGCCGGTGATGGCGGAGATGATCTCCTCCTGCGAGGTCGTCCTGACCTCGAAGACGCCGTTGTTGCGGCCGAGGCGCAGCACGGCCACCTTGTCGGCGACCGCCTTCACGTCGGCCATGTTGTGGCTGATGAGGATGACCGCGTGGCCGCGCTCGCGCAGCCGCTCGACCAGGTCGAGCACCTGGGCGGTCTGCTCCACGCCGAGGGCGGCGGTGGGCTCGTCGAGGATGACCAGCTTGGGCTCGCCGAGCATGGAGCGGGCGATCGCCACGGTCTGGCGCTGGCCGCCGGAGAGCGAGGCGATCGGGATGCGCACGCTCGGGATGCGGATGGAGAGCGTCTTCAGCAGCTCGCGGGCGCGGCGCTCCATCTCGACCTCGTCGAGGACGCCGAACCTCTTCAGCTCGCGGCCGAGGAAGAGATTGCCGACGACGTCGATGTTGTCGCACAGCGCGAGGTCTTGGTAGACCGTCGCGATGCCCAGGTTCTGGGCGTCGTGCGGCTTGCTGATCGAGACGCGCTTGCCCTCCCATTCGATGGCGCCCTCATCGATGGGGTGGACGCCGGCGATCGTCTTGACCAGCGTGGATTTTCCGGCGCCGTTGTCGCCGACCAGGGCGACCACTTCACCGGCGTGGACCTCAAGCTCTACGTCGGTGAGCGCCTGAACGGCACCGAACCGCTTGGAGACCCCGCGCAACGCCAGCACGGGCGTAGCGGACACGTGAACCATCTCCTTCGCCGCCTGACCCGGCGGAAGGGCTGTGCAGAGAAAGTCGGGGGGGAAGTTCCGTCCGGCGCCCCGCACGAGCTCGCGGGGCTGTGTGTGGCGCGGGGCGCCGGCGGGGACGAGGGCAGGGCGTCCCGTGCGGCCCGTGGGAACGGGGCCGGCGGGTCGTGGGACGCGCGGCTGCGTGCTCGCTTGCCGGGGTCGTCGCTCGGCCCGGTGCCGAGCGCGACGCCGGGCTTACTTGAGGCCGAGCTTGTCGCAGGCGGCCTTGTACTTGCCGGTGCAGATCTCGTCGACCGTGTAGATGCCGTCCTTGATGACGGTGTCCTTGATGTTGTCCTTGGTCAGCGAGACCACCGGGACCAGCACGGACGGAACGTCCTTGGCGCTGCCGCTGGAGACCTTGTCCTTGGCGATGGCGTCGAGGGACTCGCCCTTGGCGAGGGCGACGGCCATCTCGGCGGCGGCCTGGGCCTCGGGGGCGTACGGCTTGTAGACGCTCATGTACTGCTCACCGGTGACGATGCGCTGGACACCGGCGAGTTCGGCGTCCTGGCCGGTGACCGGGATGTCCGCGATGCCGGCGGCCTTCAGGGCGGTGATGATGCCGCCCGCCATGCCGTCGTTGGCGGAGTAGACACCGACGATCTCGTCCTTGCCGAGCGCCGAGATCGCCGCCTCCATGTTGGCGTTGGCGTTGTCCGGCGACCACTCCTTGGTGGAGTACTCCTTGCCGATCTTCACCTTGCCGTCGAGGACGGAGTGGGCGCCCTCCTTGAACTGGCCGGCGTTCGGGTCGGTGGCGGAGCCGTTCATCATGACGATCTGGCCGTCCTTGGCCTTGTCGCCCAGGGCCTTGAGCAGGGCCTCGCCCTGGGTCCTGCCGACCGCCACGTTGTCGAACGAGGTGTAGGCGCTGATCGGGCCCTCGGCGAGGCGGTCGTAGGCGACGACCTTGATGCCGTTGTCGACGGCCTTCTGCACGGAGTTCTTGACGGCCTTGGCGTCCACGGCGTCCAGGATCAGCACGTCCACCTTGTTGGTGATCATCGTGTCGACCTGCTGGGCCTGGAGGCTGGCGTCCTGGCGGGCGTTGTTGTACTGGATCTCCGCCTTGTTGTTCGTCAGCTCCTTGATCTTCTTCTCGATCAAGGGGCGGTCGAACTTCTCGTAACGCGCGGTCTTGTTCTCCGGAAGGAGCAGGCCGACCTTGATCGCGTCGCCCTTCTTGGTGCCCGCCGACGACGAGGCGGAGTCGTTCTTGTCGCCGGACTCCTTGGCGCTGCCGCAGGCGGCGAGCGAAACGGCCATCGCACCGGCGGCGACGGCGACGGCGGCACGACGCATACGCGTGTTCACTTCAGAAACCTCCCTGACGAGGCCGCGTCGTTGCGGCCGAGGTGGCTGGAAGTCAACTCGGCCGCACGTGCGACGTCAAGAAGTAAATCCTTAACGAGATGGCAACGGTGCCATCCGTTTTCTAAGTGAAGGCAGGCGTGGCGGCGGGCAGGGCCGCGGACGCGCTTCCGTCCAAAAGGGTTGAATCGCCCATCTCGCTGAGGGCGAGGGCGAGGGCGCCCAGCACCTCCGCACGGCCGCCAAGTGCCCCGGGGAGAACGGATAGTTGGCGCGCCGCGCTCGGGATGGCGTACCGGCCGACGGACTCCCGGATGGGACCGAGCACCAGCTCGCCGGCCTCGGCGAGATCGCCGCCCAGGACCACGCGGCTGGGGTTGAGCAGATTGCAGAGGTTGGCGATGCCGCTGCCGACATGGCGCCCGACGTCGGCGATCACCCGGCGGCAGCCCGGGTCGCCGTCCCGGGCCAGCCGGACGACGCCCTCCATGGTCAGGTCGGTGCCGTGGCTGGGCTGGAGCAGCGGGAGCACATAGCGGGCGGCGGCGAAGGTCTCCAGGCAGCCCCGGTTGCCGCAGCGGCAGACGGGGCCCGCCTCGTCCAGGGTGATGTGGCCGATCTCGCCGGCGGTGCCGCCCGGGCCCCGGTAGATCTTGCCGTTGATCACCAGGCCCGCGCCGACACCGCTGGCGACCTTGATGTACGCCAGGTCCCGCACGCCCCGGCCGCTGCCCCAGACCAGCTCGCCGAGGGCGCCCAGGTTGGCGTCGTTGTCCACGTGCACCGGCACGCCCAGCCGTTCCCGCAGTTCCTCGGCGGGCCGGGTGCCGCCCCAGCCGGGCAGGATCGCGGTGGAGCCCAGCGTCCCGGACTCCACGTCGATCGGGCCGGGCACGCCGAGCCCCACGCCGGCGACCTTGGAGCGGTCGACGCCGGTCGCCTCGATCAGCCGGGTGACCAGTTGTTCCGCCCGGTCGAAGCCCTGCCGGGAGGACGCGTCGACGTCCAGCGGCTCGGACTCCTCGGCCAGCACCTGGTGGGCGAGGTTCCCGACCGCGACCCGCAGGTGCGTATGGCCGAAGTCCACGCCGATGACGATGCCGGCGTCCCCGCTCAGCGAGACGCTCCGGGCCCGCCGCCCGCCGGCCGAGGTGGGCGTGACCTCGACCGTCCCGCCTTCCTTCAGCTCCCGGACGATGTTCGAGACCGTCGCCGCGGACAGGCCCGTCGTCCTCGCGATCTCCGCCTGCGTGAGCGATCCGGCCAGCCGCACGGCCCGGACGACCCTCTCCAGGTTGGCTCGGTGCAGCGACGACTGCGACCCCGGAGTCTCCACGACGACCTCCCGCGCACGGGGCCGCTTCGATGAGACCCCGTCTATGTCCAACTAGTGAACTCTAAGCTGAGCCGTTCGGGTCGCCTCCCGTCAAGAGGTTGAACGGCATCCGGGTGCCCCGCGCGCACACGCGTATGCCGCCCCCGAGGGAGCCGGGAGCGGCACACGCGCGGACCTGGAAGTCTCTCGCAGCGCGCCCGGTCCGCTACCGCGCGCTACCTGAGCACGGCTTTCGGGCGTGCCTGGACTACCTGGACGCTACTTCAGCGCGCCCGCCGTGAGTCCCTGGACCACCTGCCGCTGGAAGACGATGTAGGCGGCGAGCACCGGCAGCATCGCCATCACCAGACCGGCGAAGAGGCCCGACCAGTCGCCCTTGTAGCCCTGGCTGACCGCCAGCTGCACCAGGCCCTGGGTCAGGACGCGCTTGTCCGGATCGGTGTTGAGCACCGTCGGCAGCATGTACTGGTTCCACTGGCCCAGGAAGTTGAAGATGCCGACGCTGATCAGGCCCGGCTTGGCCATCGGCAGCATGATCTGGAAGAACGTCCGGGTGTGCGAGGCGCCGTCGACGAAGGCGGCCTCGGCCACCGAGGTCGGCAGCGTCCGGAAGAACGCGGTCAGGAAGAACACCGTGAAGGGCAGCGAGTAGGCGATGTAGACCAGGATCAGCCCGTGGATGGTGTTCAGCAGCCCCATGTTGTTCACCACGTAGAACAGCGGGACCAGCGCCAGCATGATCGGGAAGCTCATGCCGCCGACGAACAGGTAGTAGATGAACCGGTTGCCCGGGAACTCGAAGCGGGCCAGCACGTAGGCGGCCATCGAGCCGAGCACCAGCGTGCCGAGGAGCGAACCGCCCACGACCAGGACGGTGTTGAGGAAGTAGTCGCTCATGTTGGCCTGGGTCCAGGCCCTCGACCAGTTGTCGAAGTGCAGGGTGTCCGGCAGCGACCAGGGCGAGGAGAAGATGGACCGGTCGTCCTTGAAGGACGTCATCACCGCCCAGACCAGCGGCAGGGCGACCATGATCGCCCAGATCACCAGGATGCCGTGCGAGAAGACGTTGAGGACGGTGCCCTCCTTCCTCTGGCGCGCGGGCGGGCCGGACGGGGCGGCGGCCTCGCCGGCGGCGGGACCGGGCTCTCCGGCCGGTACGGGGGCGGGGCTCTGGGTCGTCTTCATCTGATCAGTACTCCAGCCGCTCGCGCCGGCCCAGTCGCAGCACCACGGCGGAGAAGGCCAGGGTGACGACGAGCAGGGCGACGCCGATGGTCGTGGCGTAGGCGGCCTGACCGTCCCGGAACGCCTTCTGGTACACGTACAGGACCATGACGGTGGTCGAGTAGTCGGGACCGCCGGGGCCGGTCGTCATGATCTGCACGACCGCGAACGATTCGGCGCCCAGGGCGAGGATGCCCATGTAGACCCAGCCCGACTGCACGGTGTCCCACAGCAGCGGCAGGGTGACCCGGAAGAACGTGGTGACGCGGCTGGCCCCGTCCAGCAGGGCCGCCTCGTACAGCTCGGCCGGGATGGAGGCCATGCCGGCCGAGAAGAGGACGACGAAGAAGCCGGTCGTGGACCACACCAGGACCGCCATCACGCACCACAGCGCCAGGTCGGGGTCGCCGAGCCACAGCGGCTGGAGCCCGTCGAGCCCGATCCCGCGCAGCAGGGAGTTGATCGCTCCGCTGTCCGGGTTGTACGCGAACGCGAACAACAGGGCGACGATCGCGATCGACAGCACCTGCGGGAAGAAGTAGACGATCTTGTAGACGGAGGAGCCGCGCACGCCGGTGATCGCCGGTCCGCCCCGCCGGCGCCGCCCGCCCACGTTGATCATGAAGGAGAAGAACAGGGCGAGGCCGATCGTCACCACCGGCAGCAGCAACGCGAACAGCAGGCTGTGCTGCAACGACTTCCAGAAGATGTCGTCGTCCAGCATCCGTTCGTAGTTGGCGAGCCCCACCATCTCGAACTCGGGACTCAGGCCCGTCCAGTCCGTGAACGAGTAGTAGATGGACTGGATGAACGGCCAGATGACGAAGAGCGCGTACAGCCCCAGGGGAACCGCCAGGAACCCCACGATGAACCGGTACTTGCCGTGCCGCATTGCTACCGACCCCGTTTCGCGCGCGGGCACCGCCGCCGGGGCCCGCCCGGCACGCACGCGCCGGACAGGCCCCGCTGACGGCTCCTCACTGGTGCTTGTAGTGCTTGATCGAGTCGTCCTTGGCCGCCTCGTCGGCGAAGCCCTGGATCTTCTTGATGGCCTCGGCCGGGGTGAGGCGGCCGGCCATCATCTCGCCGAGCCCGGCGACGCCGATCTTCTCCTTCTGGAGCTGCACGTACCAGTCCTGGAGCCGCGGGTTGACCACGTTCTGGCCGGCCTTCTCCAGCGCCGCGACACCGGCCTTCAGGCCCGGGGTGAGGGTGATGCCGTCGGTGCCGCCGTTGTAGGCGGTCAGCGACTTGACCTTGCTGGTGAAGTTCTTGGAGGACGCCTCGCTGAGCATGATGCGCAGCTGCTCCATGCCGCCCGCGCCGTTGTTCGCCTTGGCCGGTACGACGAACGGCTCGCCGCCGGAGGCCCACAGGGTGCCGAAGGGCAGCTTGTCGGAGGAGTCGAGGCCGGAGGGCGCGGAGACGGTCAGCTCGAAGTCGTCCGGGATGACGTTGGCCGACTCGTTCTCCACCCATGAGCCGTTGGGGAGGAACAGCGCCTTGCCCTGGGCCCAGGCGGTCTGCGACTGGATGTGGTCCAGGCCGGGGGTGCCCCGGAGGATGTACCCCTTGCGGTGGAGCTCGTAGTACGCCTCGAAACACGCCTTGACCGCCGGGTGCTTCCAGGCGTTCGGCTCCAGGTTGTCGATGGCGTCGAGCACCTCGGCGCCGCCGACCTTGGCGATCATCGGGTAGAGCGAGAAGGGGATGTAGTACGGGTACTTGCCCGGGTAGGTCCAGCCGGCGATGCCCTTCTTCTTCGCCTTCTCGCACACCGCGAGCATCTGGTCCCAGGTCTCGGGGTACTCCTCGTCGAGCGCGTTCAGCGCCTTCCGCGAGTACCAGACGCCGTACACGGTGTAGGCGTAGTACAGGATCCAGACCTTCTCCCCGTCGAACTGGCCCATCTCCACGATGCCGGGGCGCAGGGTGTCGCGGACCTTCTTGTCCGGGTCGTCGTAGGACGGGGCGTCCAGCAGCGGGGTGAGGTCGGCCAGCTGGTTCTTGCCGACCAGCGTGCCCATGTCCATCTGCTCGGCGCCGGAGTTGTCGATGAGGTCCGGCGGGGTGCCCTGGTTGAAGCGCGGCTGGAGCGTGGACTGGATCTTCTGGGTGGCGGAGAACTTCACCTTCGCCCCGGGGAAGTTCTTCTCGTAGATCTTCACGGCGTCCTCGGCGTACTCCTTGCCGAAGCCGCCGTCGAACAGCACGAATTCCATCGGGGCGCTCTCGTTGACGCCCAGCGGGTTCTTCGCGGTTTTCTTGCCCGCCTTGGCTTTCTCCCCGTCGTCGCCGCCCCCGCCGCTCGCGCAGGCGGACAGGAAGCTCATCGTCGGTACGGAGATCAGCCCGAGCGCCGCGGAACGCTTGATCAGATCGCGGCGGCCGACACCCGCGGTGCCGTCGGTGCCGTGGTGCTCGGCGGAAGTGGATCCCATGCTCAAGTCCTCGCCCTCTCCAGGACTCAGGCGGTGAACCGGATCCTCGCCGGCACCGCGATCGGGTCACGCTGGGTCGTGCAGGAAGTGCGGGTGGTGCGGTGGTGCGAGTGGTGCTGTTCGGGTGCTCAGACGGATCCCCGGATGGCCGACAGGTATAGTCCACTTTCGGGCAAGTGAGCAAGATCGAAAGCAAGGTTGGCCACGGGTCTTTTCCGAGTTGAGACCTCGCGGAAATACGAGCGGCCCGCGTGTTCACGCCAGAAGATATTCCCGGCCGCGCGTCCGGACACCGCACTCAACACCCTCGACACCCTACGTAACTTGACCCCCCGCTGGTCCGTGCGCCTCGAATGCGACAACGTTGTTGTCCCATTGCCGGGCGGCGCGGGGAGGGTGCCGGCGCATGCGGCACGGAACCCGGGGCCTGCGACCCGCGCGTGCGGGGCCACGACCACGCGGAGACCAACGGCTGGGCTACGCCTTCGCCGCCCCCGGGACGGCCGGGGCCTGTCGGTCGCCGGCCTGAACGGGCGTCGCGGGCCGGGACCCGCCGTCCCCTCGCGTCGCGCTGTTCCCTCCCGGCGGCGGATGCTCCACAATGAGCGGACCCGGGGCAGGGGCGCGGAGAGGCGCGGGGTGGTCCCGCCGGCCCGGCGCGCGGCACCGGCGCGAGGGCGGTTCGCGCCCGGCCCGCCAACGCGGGCGGATCCGCGGCGCGTTGAGCGAACGCCGCCGACACGGGAGTCACCCAAAAGGTTGTACGACTCACGTTGCACTTGTGTTCCGCTTTGGTACCGCTTCGTACACCGTTCGTAAATCTGTTTGATGCGTAAAGGACACGTGTAAAGATCACGGAGTATCCCTGGATCGCGCCGGGCCGACCACGGCCCGGCATGGTCCGTTTCCTCATGACTCTGGAGACTTACGTGGCCAAAAGCTCCGGCCTGAACACGCGTCGCGCCCTGGCCCGCGTGTCGGCTGCGGCGCTCACCGCCGCTCTGGTGGCGACCGGATCGAACGCGGTCGCCGCCGACGCCCCCGGCCCCTCGCTCAAGTCCGTCGAGGTCCCGGCGAAGGCGTCCGGCATCTCGAAGTTCGCCGCGAGCGCCGAGCCCGGCGACGCCCCGGTCAACCCGCTGTACGGCGTGGACGGCAACGGCGATGTGTGGGGCTACCCGCCCACCGGCATGGGCGGCCTTGGCTCCCGCATCCCGGTCGGCCAGGACTGGTACGACATCCGCCAGGCGACGCAGGCGGACCAGGACGCCGACGGCTTCGCCGACGGCGCCTGGATCACCGCCGGCAACCAGCTCGCCTACCTGCCGCTCGACTCCGAGGGCATCCTCGTCGGCAACGGCTGGAACATCTACAACCGCGTGACGTCGGCCGGGAACCTCGGCGGCGCGGGCGCCGACGACCTGCTCGCCCGGGACGGCTCCGGCGTGCTGTGGCTGTACCTCGGCTACGGCAACGGCAAGCTGACCCAGCGCTACAAGGTCGGCGGCGGGTGGAACACGTACACCCACATCACCGGCAAGGGCGACCTGACGGGCGACGGCAAGGACGACATCGTCGCCAAGGACGGCTCGGGCGTGCTGTGGCTCTACAAGGGCACCGGCAACTACAAGGCCCCGTTCCAGTCCCGCACCCGCGTCGGTGGCGGCTGGAACACCTACAACAACGTGATCTCCGTCGGTGACATCGACATCGACGGCGTGACCGACCTGGTCGCCCGCGACAAGAACGGCGCCCTGTGGCTGTACAAGGGCACGGGCAGCGCTTCCGCTCCGTTCAAGTCCCGGGTGAAGATCGGCAGCGGCGGCTGGAACACGTACCGCCTGCTGTTCTGATCCTCGCCTCGCGCAAGGCATCGCGACGGGCCGCTCCCCAGTGGGGGGCGGCCCGTTCGGCTGTCCGCGCCGGGGCACGCGCACGCGCGCGGGCCGCACCCCCGTCGCCGGGGATGCGGCCCTGAAGCGCCTCGCCTCGCCGCTTACTTGCGGATCAGGCTGCGCAGCACGTACTGCATGATGCCGCCGTTGCGGTAGTAGTCCGCCTCGCCGGGGGTGTCGATGCGGACGACCGCGTCGAACTCGACGCCGGTGTCGGTGGTGACCTTCACCGTGCGCGGGGTGGTGCCCTCGTTGAGCTCGGTGACGCCGGTGATGGAGAAGGTCTCCTCGCCGGTCAGACCGAGGGACTCGGCGGACCGGCCCTCGGGGAACTGGAGCGGCAGCACGCCCATGCCGATGAGGTTCGAGCGGTGGATGCGCTCGTAGGACTCGGCGATGACGGCCTTGACGCCGAGGAGCGCGGTGCCCTTGGCCGCCCAGTCGCGGGACGAGCCGGAGCCGTACTCCTTGCCGGCCAGGACGACCAGCGGGACGCCGGCGGCCTGGTAGTTCTGCGAGGCGTCGTAGATGAAGGAGACCGGTCCGCCCTCCTGCGTGAAGTCACGCGTGTAGCCGCCCTCGGTGCCCGGCGCGATCTGGTTGCGCAGGCGGATGTTGGCGAACGTACCGCGGATCATGACCTCGTGGTTGCCGCGGCGCGAGCCGTAGCTGTTGAAGTCGCGGCGCTCGACGCCGTGCTCCGTGAGGTACTTGCCGGCCGGGGTGTCGGCCTTGATGGCGCCGGCCGGGGAGATGTGGTCGGTGGTGACCGAGTCGCCCAGCTTGGCCAGCACGCGGGCGCCGGTGATGTCCGAGACCGGGGTGGTCTCCATCGTCATGCCCTCGAAGTACGGGGGCTTGCGGACGTAGGTGGACTCGGCGTCCCACTCGAAGGTGTCGCCGGTCGGGATGGGCAGCGCCTGCCACTGGGCGTCGCCCGCGAAGACGTCGCTGTAGGACTTGGCGAACATGTCCTCGCCGATGGCGTTGGCGACGACGTCGTTCACCTCGGCCTCGGTGGGCCAGATGTCCTTCAGGTAGACCGGGTTTCCGTCCTGGTCGGTGCCCAGGGCGTCCTTGGTGATGTCCACCTTCATCGAGCCGGCGAGCGCGTAGGCGACGACCAGCGGCGGGGACGCCAGGTAGTTCATCTTGACGTCGGGGTTGATGCGGCCCTCGAAGTTCCGGTTGCCGGACAGGACCGAGGTGACGGCGAGATCGTGGTCGTTGACGGCCTTGGAGACCTCCTCCGGCAGCGGGCCGGAGTTGCCGATGCAGGTGGTGCAGCCGTAGCCGACGAGGTTGAAGCCGACCTTGTCCAGGTACGGGGTCAGGCCCGCCTTCTCGAAGTAGTCGGTGACGACCTTGGAGCCCGGGGCGAGGGTGGTCTTGACCCACGGCTTGCGGGTCAGGCCCTTCTCGACCGCCTTCTTGGCCACCAGGGCGGCGGCGACCATGACGTACGGGTTGGAGGTGTTGGTGCAGGAGGTGATGGCCGCGACCGTCACCGCACCGTGGTCCAGCTCGTAGGAGGTGCCGTCGGGGGCGGTGACGCGCACCGGGTTGGACGGGCCGGGACCGGGGACGACGGCCGAGTGCTGCGGGGCACCGGCGCCGTTGTCGTCGCTGCCGTAGGCCGGGGCGTCGGAGGCCGGGAAGGACTCCGCGGACGCCTCGTCGACCGGGGAGGCGACACCGTGCGGCCGCTCCTGCTGCGGGACGCCCGCCTTGCGGTCGTCGCCGCCGGTGACACCGGCCTCGACGTAGTTCAGCACGTCGGCGTTGAACTGCTCGGCGGCGCGGGACAGCTCGATGCGGTCCTGCGGGCGCTTGGGACCGGCGATGGAGGGGACGACCGTGGACAGGTCGAGCTCCAGCTTCTCGGAGAAGTCCGGCTCGGCGGCCGGGTCCAGCCACAGGCCCTGCTCCTTGGCGTACGCCTCGACGAGCGCGACCTGCTGCTCGGAGCGGCCGGTCAGGCGCAGGTAGTTCAGGGTCTCGTCGTCGATCGGGAAGATCGCGGCGGTGGAGCCGAACTCGGGCGACATGTTGCCGATGGTGGCGCGGTTGGCGAGGCTGGTGGCGGCCACGCCCTCGCCGTAGAACTCGACGAACTTGCCGACGACGCCGTGCTTGCGGAGCATCTCGGTGATGGTCAGCACCAGGTCGGTGGCGGTGGTGCCCGGCTGGAGCTCACCGGTCAGCTTGAAGCCGACGACGCGCGGGATGAGCATGGAGACCGGCTGGCCGAGCATCGCGGCCTCGGCCTCGATGCCGCCGACGCCCCAGCCCAGCACACCGAGGCCGTTGACCATGGTGGTGTGCGAGTCGGTGCCGACCAGGGTGTCGGGGTACGCCTTGCCGTCGCGGACCATGACGACACGGGCCAGGTGCTCGATGTTCACCTGGTGGACGATGCCGGTGCCGGGCGGGACGACCTTGAACTCGTCGAAGGCGGTCTGGCCCCAGCGCAGGAACTGGTAGCGCTCCTTGTTGCGGCCGTACTCCAGGTCGACGTTCTGCTTGAAGGCGTCGTTGGTGCCGAACTTGTCGGCGATGACGGAGTGGTCGATGACCAGCTCGGCCGGGGCCAGCGGGTTGATCTTGGCCGGGTCGCCGCCGAGCTCCTTCACGGCCTCGCGCATGGTGGCGAGGTCGACGACACAGGGAACGCCGGTGAAGTCCTGCATGATCACGCGGGCCGGCGTGAACTGGATCTCCTGCGACGGCTGGGCCTGGGAGTCCCAGGTGCCGAGAGCGCGGATGTGGTCGGCGGTGATGTTCGCGCCGTCCTCGGTGCGGAGCAGGTTCTCCAGCAGGACCTTGAGGCTGTAGGGCAGCCGGGCCGAGCCCTCCACCTTGTCCAGCCGGAAGATCTCGTACGACTCGTCGCCCACCTGCAGCGTGCTGCGGGCGTCGAAGCTGTTCGCCGACACGACAGTCTCCTTCATTTATGTACGCGTACCACCGCATCCTGCCGCCACGCGGCCCTGGCCGATCCGCTAAGGTAAGGCTAAGTTAGGTCACCCTTACCTGGGTGGCGGCTGCGGTGCGCCTCGGCAGATATCTCGATGTCGAGATAACTCTAGTACATGGGGGCGCGCTGGTCATGCCGGGGCGCGGTCGGCGAGGGAGGCCGCCGCCCCGCCACCAGGCTCCGGCGGCGTTCAGGAGCCGGCGACCGGCACGAGAGTCAGATACGCGATGCCGAGGATGTCGCGGTAGCCGTTGACCCAGGACGCCCGCTGGCGGTCGACTCGTGCGCGGGCCTCGGCGGCCAGGGGGTGATCCGGGTGAGCGGCGAGCCAGAGCTCCGTGTCATGGCGGTAGCCGGACTCGAACTCCTCCCACTCCTCGCGGCTCGCCGTCTCGATCCAGGCCGGCCGGAAGCCCGACGCGACGGCGAGGTCGACAAGCTGTCCGAGCCCCAGGTGGTCGCCCGCGTGCGCCCCGGGCCACATCGCCGCGAGTTCCGCGTCCGTCGGGACGCGCTCCCAGAAGCCCTCGCCGAGGACGACCCGCCCGCCCGGGCGTACCAGGCGGCGCAGCTCACGCAGGACCACCCCGGGATCGTACGGCCGCCCGGGGTCGCACAGCGCCTGGCCGGCCCCCAGGCAGAGCACCGCGTCCACGGGGCCACGCGGCGTGGCGAGGGCCGACTCCTCCGCGAACTCCACCCGCTCGGCGAGTCCGCGCTCCATCGCGAGGGCCCTGCCCCGGGCCAGGTCGTCGGCGTTGACGTCGAGGCCCACACCCGTCGCTCCCGGGACGGACTCCAGAACGCGGAGCAGCAGTTCGCCCCAGCCGCAGCCGATGTCGAGGACGGTGGCGGGCGAGACGTCGGCGAGCCGCGCGACGATGCGCCCGGCGCGGTCTTCGGAGAGCGGTCCATGGAAGGTCAGACCGCCGAGACGCGGAGGAAGATCGGAAGCTGTCATGGGGCGGACGTTAGTTCGTCCCCAGTCGTATGCCGAACGATTTGCCCGACCACCCCGCCCCGCACCCCGAGCTCGCCCGCCCGGGAACCCCGAGCTCAGTCCGTCCAGGCGAGCCCCCCGCTCGTGCACCCCGGAGAAAGTACTTGCCATGACGGAAAGGAGAAAGTACTTTCCAACACGGCAACCAAGGTCCGAGACCAGGAGGCACGCACCCCATGGACAACACCCCGGACGCGGCCCGGACGCTCGCCGAGATCGAGCGGGTCCAGCAGAAGGCCTACGCCGACCAGCGCCTTCCGTCGTGGTACCTGCCGGGGACGGTCGCCCTGGTCACCACCGCCGTGATCGCCGTCGAGCTGGACGGCACCGCGCGGATCGCGCTCTCCCTGGCGGAGGTCGCCGGCCTCGGCGCCCTCACCGCGGCGCTCGCCGCCCGGGCGCGCGTGAGATGGCGGCTTCACACCTGGACGGTGAGCGCCGGAATCCGGATGGCCCTGTGGATGGCGTCGATCCTCGCCGTCTGGGGACTCACCGCGGTGATCACCGGCACCCTCACCGGCTCGGCGCTCTGGCGGAAGGTTCTCGCGGGCCTCGTCGCCGCCGCCTACACGGCGGCCACCACCCGCTGGGCCGAGAATCAGGTACTGGCCCACTCGACAGGGAAGGTGGCCCGATGAACCTGGACCCGGTGATCCACGCGCCCGTGCGGTTGCAGATCGTCTCCCTGCTCGCCGCGGCGAGCGAGGCGGAGTTCGCCTTCGTCCGGGACAGCCTCGAGATCAGCGACTCGGTCCTGTCGAAACACGCCGCGGCCCTGGAGAACGCGGGATACGTCGAGATCCGCAAGGGTTACGTCGGCAAGCGCCCCCGCACCTGGCTGAAACTCAGCCCCCAGGGCCGCCGGGCCTTCGACACCTACGTCGCCGACCTCCAGCGGATCGTCGGCCGCCCCCTCGCCGACTCCCCCCCGCCGGACGGCGGTTGAGCCCGGCCGCGCACAGGCCATACCGGCCAGCACCCATCAGCGCGCGCGGCCGGGGTATCCGAGTGGAGTCGGGATCGGCCCGGCGCACCCCCGAGACCTTCCGAAGGAGGCGCGATGCCCCTCACATTCCGCAAGAGTTTCCGGATCCTGCCCGGGGTACGGCTCAACCTCAACAAGCGCTCCTGGTCGCTCACCACCGGCGGCGAGCGCGGCCCCCGGTATACGCGCAGCAGCACCGGACGTCGTACGACATCGATGGATTTGCCCGGACCTTTCGGGTGGCGCCGCACCCGCTCTACCAGGCGTGATTGACAAGACGTCACCCAAACAGACCCCCCAAGAGGCGCCATCTCATATCTGAGATAGCCTCAACCTCATGGCAGACGACTACCTCGTACGCATCGGCAAGCTCATCCGTGACGCCCGGCAGCACCGAGGCTGGACCCAGTCACAGCTCGCCGAGGCGCTCGGTACCAGCCAGAGCGCCGTGAACCGCATCGAGCGCGGCAACCAGAACATCAGCCTTGAGATGATCGCTCGCATCGGTGAAGCACTGGACAGCGAAATCGTCTCCCTGGGCTACGCGGGCCCGATGCACCTGCGGGTGGTCGGCGGCCGCCGGCTGTCCGGCGCCATCGATGTGAAGACGAGCAAGAACGCGTGTGTGGCCCTGCTGTGCGCCTCGCTGCTCAACAAGGGGCGCACGGTACTGCGCCGGGTGGCCCGCATCGAGGAGGTGTACCGCCTCCTGGAGGTGCTGAACTCCATCGGCGTGCGCACCCGCTGGATCAACGGCGGTGTCGACCTGGAGATCGTGCCGCCCAGCGAGCTGGACATGGCGGCCATCGACGCCGACGCCGCGGTGCGCACCCGGTCCATCATCATGTTCTTCGGCCCGCTCCTGCACCGCATGGACCGCTTCAAGCTGCCCTACGCCGGCGGCTGCGACCTCGGCACCCGGACCATCGAGCCGCACATGATCGCGCTGCGCCGCTTCGGCCTGGACATCGCCGCGACCGAGGGCCAGTACCACGCGGTCGTCGACCGCTCGGTCAGCCCCGACCGCCCGATCGTGCTGACCGAGCGCGGGGACACGGTCACCGAGAACGCGCTGCTGGCCGCCGCCCGCCACGACGGCGTCACCGTCATCCGCAACGCCTCCTCCAACTACATGGTCCAGGACCTGTGCTTCTTCCTGGAGGCGCTCGGCGTCAAGGTCGAGGGCATCGGCACCACCACCCTCACCGTGCACGGCGTGCCGGACATCGACGTCGACGTGGACTACTCCCCCTCCGAGGACCCGGTCGAGGCGATGAGCCTGCTGGCCGCCGCCGTGGTCACCGAGTCGGAGCTGACGGTGCGCCGGGTGCCGATCGAGTTCCTGGAGATCGAGCTGGCGGTCCTGGAGGAGATGGGCCTCGACCACGACCGCACACCCGAGTACGTCGCCGACAACGGCCGCACCCGGCTGGTGGACCTCACCGTCCGGCCCTCCAAGCTGGAGGCGCCGATCGACAAGATCCACCCGATGCCGTTCCCCGGCCTGAACATCGACAACGTCCCGTTCTTCGCGGCGATCGCGGCGGTCGCCCAGGGCAAGACCCTCATCCACGACTGGGTCTACGACAACCGGGCCATCTACCTGACCGACCTCAACCGCCTCGGCGGCCGGCTCCAGCTCCTGGACCCGCACCGGGTCCTGGTCGAGGGCCCGACCCGCTGGCGCGCCGCCGAGATGATGTGCCCGCCCGCCCTGCGCCCCGCCGTGGTCGTCCTGCTGGCGATGATGGCGGCCGAGGGCACGTCCGTCCTGCGCAACGTGTACGTCATCAACCGCGGCTACGAGGACCTGGCGGAACGCCTGAACTCGATCGGGGCGCAGATCGAGACGTTCCGGGATATCTGAAAGCTCTGCGAAAACCACCCTCGACCCCCTCCTGGCCTGCATCACTGCCAGGCGAGAGGGGGTTGCGGTGGCGGTCTCTGGGACTTTTCTGGGCCTTCCGGCCGCGAGCGAAGGCTTCCGGCCGCCACAATGGAGACGTGTCCTTCAGCCCGCAGTACTCCGCACCCACTCCGAGGGACGTCTCGGGCGCGGACGCCGAGGACCTCGCGCTGTACCGGGAGAAGTTCCGCCGCCGTCTGCCGCAGTCGCTGGACGAGCTGCACGGGTCGGCCCACGGTGTCGTGGCTCTGCCGCTGCACCTGGCCTGGTCCGGGATGTCCTCATACGACCTGGACAAGCCGCGCTGGCGTATGGGCCTGTACCGCACCGTCCTCCACGAGGGACTGCACGACGACCTGCCCCGCTACCTCAACCAGGACCTGCTCATCCCGCTGTGGCCGGTGCTGCGCACCCTCGTCGGTCGCAGCGTGCGCGCCGTATGGGAAGACGCCTTCCCCCAGCTCGCCTCCCGCACCCGAGCAGCCACATGACGGACATGCCGGAGCTGCATACGCGGCCCTGGCGGATGTGATCGCGCTCGGTTCCCCGTATCCACTGGTCCTCACCGGTGGATACGCCGTGCGGGCACACCGTCTCGTGCACCGCCCCAGCCAGGACCTCGACGTCGCCACCGAGAACCCGGCTCCCATGGCCGACATCGCCGCCACGCTCCGCGCCGACCTGGAAGCCCGCGGCTGGAAGATGCATGTGCTGACCGCCCCGCTGTCCGCCCGCTTCACCGTGTGCGACCCGGCCACTGGGCAGGAATGCGAAGTCGACATCCTCAAGGAGATCCTCTGGCGGCCGGTCGCCCAGAGCCCGTACGGGCCCGTCCTCGCGGAGGAGGACGTGATCGGGACCAAGGTCCGCGCCCTCGCCGACCGCGGAGCGCCCCGCGACCTGATCGACGTGTTCGCGGCCTCCCGGCGCTGGACCAATGCCGAGCTCGAGGAGTTCGGCCGCCGCCACGCCCGCGGCCGCTTCGAGCGCGAGGAACTGCAGGCGAACCTCACAGGCGCCGAGTGGACCGATGACGAAGCCTTCGCCGCCTATGGGCTCGGTGACGCCGCCATCACCGCTCTCCGCTCCTGGGCGGCGGAGTGGGCCGACGACCTCGCGGCCCGTCTCCTCGAAGAGGCCGATGATCCGGGCATCGACTGACCAAGACCGGATGACATCCCATCTGAAAGCGATCAGAGCGAGAGCCGAGGTGAGTAGGGGGACAGTCCCACACACCCATATCGGACGTGCCAACCCGTCTCGGGCTTGAGCAACCTCTTTGCCCGTCAGCGGGAGGACATAAGGCAGCTCCCGCTCTCCCAAGCCGGTCCGGAAGGGGATATTGACCCCGTATCCGGCGTCGGCGACCACGACCGGTGCCTTCAGCCGCCAGTCGGCGAGCGTGTCGAGCAGGCCGCGCGCGAGACGTCATTTTCTCCTGGTGACCGGTGCCGTCCGGGACTCCGGCTCCGCGGCAGCGGTCCGGCTCGTCCGTCCATTCCCGAGGCAGATCAACTGCCACTGCAGCGGGCACGAGGCGGCGTCGGCGGCGGCATGGTCACTGACCGCGACCTGGCAGTTCGCCCGTTTCCCGAGCGACCCGCAACTGGCGGGCCGCCCCGACCGACGCGGTTCCGCATTTGGGGAACGACACATCGTCGATCACGCACACCTCGGGGCGGATCACCGCGGACAGGCGCTCGGCGAACCGCCGCCGCACGGCAGCGGTCCCATGGCGACTGATTCACGAACTGCTGCAGGGCCTGCACCTCCTCTGGACCTGGGCATCGGTACCGGGCTCCATCCGGTCGCTGGTGAGCTGTCCGTAGACGCCACGGCAGTTCCCGGCTTCGCTTCGGCCGCCCCGTAGCAGTCATCCCGAGGCCACTGTCGGTGGCCCCCCTTGTCAGTGTCATCCGGCATGCTGATGCGGGACCGGCAGGAGTACGTCGGAGGGGAATATGAAGTACTGGGTGATGAAAGCGGGGCACAAGTCCTCCGCATACGACTCCGCGCAAAACTTGGAGAGCTGGGATCCGACCTTCCGCGTCACTGCACCCCGCGAGGCCGACACGGGGGATCGCGTCCTGCTGTGGCGCGGCGGGAGGGGAGGCGGCCTGGTTGCCATCGGGGAAGTCGTGAGTACCGCTGAACTGACGACCACCGAAATTAACTTGTGGAAGTTGCGCACCCGCAGGAAGAAAGACAACGCCGCCACGGAGCAAGCTCCCGTCAGGGCAACCGTCCGCTTCGGACGTCTCATGCTGTCCGCCCCGGTCTCGGTCGATTCGTTGGGGAGGGCCGACCTCGGTCATGTTGCGCAGCGCGCGCGGGCCAAGGAGCCGGACATCGACCTCACTTCCGTCGGTCTCACCGATCGACAATGGCTGGATCTGGCACGTCTCGCCGAGGAGGCGCAGTCGCCGACGGAATGGCCGGCCAGATGGAACATACCGCCGGGCTCCATCGTGAAGCGAGCGGAACTACACGAGGTGTACGGCGGGAACCCGCTGGTCTCGGTCTCCTCCAGCGGAAAGACGCCGAATGTTTTCTTGTTTCTGAAGCCCGGCGAGCAGGGTGACTTCGGACTCCAGTGGGACGGCTCCATCCTGAGAGCCCCTGGACACGGACAGCACTGGAACCATCCATCGTTGGAAAACTTGGCGGCCCTGACCCACCAGCGGTGTGGAGTACCGCTGCGAGTATTCATGTTTCACAAGTCCGAGTGTCTCTACATCGGAGAATTCGCTATCGATGAAAAGAATCCGATAGAAGACTGGATGGTGATCGGGGAACGGTCACTTCCATACGCCACCGACATAATCCATAGAATCCGAAAGCCGATCTTTCGACTGCGCCAACTGAGTGGCATGCCGCCTGACACGTGTTGCAAGGCAACGTTCGAGGGCGCGCCCAGGACAAGCATCCGACTGCATGTGTTGAGCAATCAACCTGCGGATGTACTGATCCGTGGATTGATGACCGCTCTGGAACGCAGTCCGGAAGCCGCCGCATCCCTGGGGGAGATGGACGAGGTCCAGTTTCTCGCTTCCGCCCTGCAGAGAGCTCGCAGGCAGAGAGATCTAGACGACCTGAGGGCGGCGGTTGAAGATCATAAGAGCCAGGAAGGCGATTTGCAGAAGTTGATCCAGCGCATGACATGGATCTTCGGAGGGGAATTCCTCCCGGGCACGGCTCGCAGAAATCTGACCCAGCGAGATGAACTCGATCTGGCGCTGCTCCGGCCCGACGGCAGCCTGCACGGCGTCGAACTGAAGCGTGCCACCATCGAGAAACTCGTGATCGCACATCGCAGCCATATGATCCCAGGCCCCAAAGTTCACGAGGCTGTATGCCAAGCAGCAAACTATCTGCGCGAGCTCGATGAGAATCGAGCCCAGATCCTTGCAAGCCTGGGAGTCGACTGCCGAAGGGCCTCGATGACCGTTGTGATCGGTCACAATAAATTCGTGACCACCAAGGCAACCGCGAAGGAGGTGAACGAGACAATACGCACATACAACTCGATCCACTCCCGGGTAACTGTGATCACGTACGACCAGTTGGTCGACAACGCGCAACGGACTCTCGATCTCACAGTCCCGCCACGCTGAGGGACATGAGGCCGTAACGGCGGCAGGGCATTCCCGGTGATCCGGCCCGGCAGTCGGCCGTCGAGGCAGTCGGCCAAGAGTGCTTGGCGTCGACGCGCGTGGTGACACACACCACCCTCGTCGACGACCTCATCGCCGGCGCGCCAAGGACAACGGCCAGGCCGGCCTGGTCCTGCACAGCGCCGTCCGCGACAACCTGACCCTGTCCGGTCTTCGGCTCGGCACCAAGACGCTGGGCACCATCCCCCGCAAGAGCGCCAAGGACGCCGACCGGAGCCATCGACGTCCCCGTCATCTTGCGCTCCGGAGATGTCCTGCACGCCGACGAGGACAGCATCGTCCTCCGTCCCGGCCAGACCTGACCGCACGCTGGGGCAGCCGGAGGCGGAGAAGCAGCGGGGGGCTCCAGGAGTGCCTCCTGGAGCCCCCCAAGGGCCCGGCCCCTGACGGTTCAGGACACCTTCAGTGCCACAGCCAGGCCCCGCAGTTCTTCCAGCACGGAAACGCTCTGGAAGATGGTCTGGAGGGACGTGCTGATCCGCCGGGCGGGACGGCGTAGCTGACGGCTGGAGGCACCGAACAGGTTGATCATGGCCATCACCTCCTGGAAGGAGCCCGCCGCGGCCTGTACCTCCCAGGGAGCCATGGCAACCTGCTCCAGCACCCCGTCCGCGCCCTCCGGCCACTCGCTGCGCGGCGTGCTGCCCGCCCACTCCAGGAACGCCCGGAACGCGACGATGCTGGCCCCCATGCGCTCCGCGAAGCGTTCGGCCGCTGCCGCCAAGTCGTCGGCCGGCCCGTCGATGGCTTTGGCCATGCGGTTGACCACGGCCATCTTCGTGCTCATCGAAGCCCCGGGGTGGCTGACCCGGGTCATGTCCTCGCCGATCAGCGCCATCATCTCCCCCAGGTCGGTCATGGCGGACTCGACATCGGCCATGTCACCGGAGATGGCTTCCAGCTGCGCCTCTGCTTCGACGACCAGATCGAACAGACCGGGGGCGTCCTCGTCCTCCTCGGCGGCGGACTCCACGCTGGGCCGGGGGATCGAATCCATGGGCAGAGACGGGGCACTGTCCCGGCGCACCGTCTCCGCCAGCGCATTCGTGAGTTGTTGCCGGGCGGTGACGGTGTCGGCGGTGTGTGAGGGGAACGGGATCCGGGGCGTCGTCGTTCCGGGGCCCGGAAACCGGTCGGTTCCCTCCGTGACATGGACGGTGCACCGGCCGAGGGCATGCCGCATTCCGAGCCCGAAGGAGAACTCCGCGTCGGTTCCGCTGAGGTCGGCGACGACGACGTCCACTTCGGTGACCATGCGCAGCAGGTGGTCCATGGGCAAGCCGGCCTCTGTGAGCCTGTCGGCTCGCAGGAAGGTGAGACCGAGCTGTTCACATACGGGGCGGACGATGTCCTCATAGAGGACGGTGGACCGGTTCCGCTCCTCCGGAAGGCGTTGACCGGCAGGGCCGGTGATGGTCGTCGTCCCGCAGATGGCAAGGCAGGTGGGCATGGAAGCTCCTTCACGGGTGGAAGTCAGTCGAAGAGAGTGAGTGCCACTCCGTCGGCGACCTCGTCGGCGAAGACCGGGCGCTCCTCGATGCCCAGCGCACGCAGGAGGTCCACGGTCAGCACCCGGTGGCGCCAGCCGACCCGGACCGTGGGGCAAGGGAAGGTTCCCTGGGCCACCAGCCGGTAGGCGGTGCCCAGGCACATGCCGAACGCCCTGGCCGCCGTTCGCAGATCGACACTGACCGGAAGGTTGAAGATCTCGCGGAAGGTGAGGGGTGTCTCGACGCGGTCGGTCATCCGCTCCTCCCTACGCGCCGCAGGGAGATCTTGGCGACCTGGCGGCCCCGGCCCGAGTAACCGACGCTCGTGGCCGTGTCGGCCACGCCCCAGGTCCGCGCCAGCGCGCCGAGCCGTACCCCTTCGACTCGGTGAGCGGGAACCATGATCCGTACCGTGGCGGAGAGCCCGGGACGGCGCGGGATGGGGTCGTAGTCTGCCTGCCAGTAACCTTCCGTGTCCGTTTCGATGGGGGCACCGCCGACGCTGTCCACGTCGTCCACGGCCTTCTCAAGGCGAGGCTTGCTCCATACCTTCCACGCCCGCGAACAGGCTGAGCGCAACACCCCACCGCCGGGGTCGGGGTCATGAGCGCCGAGCTCCGCCAGCGCTTCGAGGTAGCAGGTGACGAGTTCGGCCTCGACGTCTCCTCGTTCGGCGCGGAAACGCCGAGTGATCTTGAAAGCGGTACCGCGAAGTCCCGGGAGCCCCAACCACACGACCGCCGTCGGCCAGTGGGACCCATCGGTGTCGAAGTGGACGCGCTCCGCGATCTGTCGCCACAGAGCCGCACGTGCCGCGGGGCACACGGAACGGTCGTACAGCAATTGGCGGGCCCGTACCAGGGCCAGAGGAACGCCGGCTTCTTCCGACCCGTCGAAGAGGCGTAACGGAGGCGTCGGATCGCTGCCGGCGAACTGACGCTCGACGGCCGCGAAGATGCCGGAGTGAGGGGGAAGTGTCATCGGTCCTCCTGCTCGACGGTGTTCGGGGCCGGGGTTTCGCTGCGCCACACAGCCAGCGCTCGCGCCGCCGGCTCCTTGCCGGGCATCGTGTCCGGGCCCCTGTCGACGGCCAGGAGCCAGCGAAGGAATCCGGGCTGCCGAGCGGCCACCAAGCCGTCGAGTAGCTCGCTCAGGGCCCGAGCCTGGTGCTCCGCGCCGTCCGCCTCCGAGCACCAGGCGAGGAGGGCATCCCGCATGGCCAAGAAGGTGGCCGACTCGTTCAGGGCATGTCCTGCCAGCCGCACCGTCCTCGATGCCACCTCGGCGTCGGTGAGGATCCGGTCGCTCCACCAGGCGAGGTCCGTGCTCGCCATCATGGGAAAGGTGAGGGCCGTCAGCAGGCTGGGGACGCCGTCGGACTCCGTCCAGTCGCACATCCGGCACAGGAGGGTTGTCCTGGCTCTGGAGTCGCCGGTTTCGAAGCGCTGCACCAGCGCTGCCGCGGTGACGGCGACGACGGACAGGTTGTCCTCGTCGTCATCCAGTGTCTCCATGAGACATTGCAGCAACCTCAGGGCTTGCTCTTCAGTGAGCCGACCGCGGTCCGAGTGGCAGGCGTATGCCACTGCCTTGCGCAGCCGCGCCTCCGTCGTGGCACTCCACTGTTCGAGCAGGCCGGTCGCTGTCCGTGCCGCTGCCGGGTCCTGAACGGCCGTTCCCAGGCACCACGCGGCCACCTCGGGGGCCGGGAACGACGAGGCCGACGCCAGGTCGCGCAGGTGTTCCATGGACCGTCCACCTGACGCCACCGCCATGGCGGCGACCGCCCGGCCGGCCCGTTCGATCTGGTCCGCTTCATGGCCGGGACCGGCGAGCCAGGTGTGCAGCAAGGGCAGGAGATGCGTGTGATCACGGCACAGGACCTCCCACACGGCCTCGCTCACGGCGGGCCAGAAAAAGGACACCGTGTCCGTGGCCCCCTCACCTGAGCGCTGCACACGGTGCGCACCGAGGAGCCGCAAGGTCTCGGACAACGGCCGCTCACGGGCATCGCCGACCGAGTGACCGTGCGGACGCCGCACGACGGGTTTCTGCTCCCCGCCCGTCTCCACCAGTCGCAGCAGGTCCCCGGCCCGCTCCGTCACGACGCTGTGATGCAGCCCTCCATAGACGCTGATGGAGAGCAGGTGGGCGAGGAGAGCGGGATCCGCCTGGGCCCGGGCGACGGCTTCGGAGCCCTCTGCCTGGGCCAAGTGGCGCAAGACCTCGGCGCCGGAGGCTCCGCCCTCGACGCCCAGCCGCAGTACGGCTTCCGCTGCCTGTGCCGCGTGGCGGGGCGGAAGTCCCTCGGGCAACAGTTCATCGAGCCGGCCTGGTTCCAGGACCCGCAGCCACCTGGCGCACGCGTCCTCGTCGGAGCAGCCATCCGAGAGATGGGCGGTGAAGACCTTCCACGGGTCCGGTGGCCGGTGGCGCACGACCGGCATGCCCAGGTGGTCCTCCAAGGCGCCGGCCAGTCCGGGGGCATCCGCCAGCACGATGACCAGACGCGCCCCCGCCTCGGCCAAGGGTGCCTCCAGGCGGGACAGATCCCATGCGCGGAGTGCGAACGGGTCCGGGGGTTCCATCACCACGTATCCGTGTACGCCCTGGGCCCGCGGCCCCCACCGGGTGAGGTTGACGGCCCCGTCCACCTGGACGAGCACGGGTTCCTCGATGCCGTGAGCCAGCAGGTTGAGGGCGTGCGTCTCACGCCCGGTCCCCGGCTCTCCGAGGAGCACGGCGATACCGGAGTCGAGCGCGGCGAGCGCGTCCTCGAAGCAAGGCGGCGGCGCGAAACGCCGTCTCGCCGTCTTCAGGTACTTGGCCCGTACGGGGCCTTGCCGCATCGGTCCCGTGGCCGTGCCGCTCTCCGTGGAGGCGGGCACCAGTTGCCGTTGTCCGCCCGTCACCAGGCCGTTGTTGATGATGCCGTGTGGAGCTACGACCACCATCTCCCGGCCGGCCAGGGCTGCTGCGAGAGCGTCGAGGTCGCCGGACTGGGGAATCTCAGATGTCATCGTCGGCTCCTCCGTCGGAGTGGCCGGAAAGCTCGATGGTGGTGACATGCTGGCCACCGTGGACGGTGCCGGTGTTGATGATCCCGCGTTCGGCGGTCAGGACCATCGCGGGGGGAGCTTCCGCCTCACAGCCGGTATCCGGGGCCGCGCGGCGGTCGGCCACCGCCTCGGTGGCCTCCCGCACCCGACGGAACGCAAGGACATTCTCGGTACGGTTTTCTTCTGCTCGCATGTCGCCCTTCAATGCTCTGAACGCCCTGAAGGTTGATCGGGCGCCCGCCTCTTGGACGAATCGAGAGTCCCGCATATCCGTCTGCGTGTAAGGTCCCGAGGCCCAGAAATCGAGTGAGGCAAGTCACATTCTAAAAGGCCCTGTGGGACGCCCTGCACAAAAGAGCGGGTGTGCTACCCGAAGGCAGCGCACCCGCCGATGATTCGCTTCACGTGTATGACTGAGGTCAAAACCCGTCAGGGACTGGGCGCCCGAGCGCGGATATGCGGTCGCGCAGGAGATAGGAAATCTCTTTGCGTTCCTGATCGGTCAGCGTGCCCAGCAGCACGGCCAATTCCTCCTGCCAGTCACTGCGCGGAGGGCTCAGCAGATCCTGGTGATCGACCGCCCAGTCCAGCACCTGGCGCACCTGGTCAGGATGCCTGAGCAGCCAGAGCGCCGCCAGCGACACCGGCCCGGCGTGGAGCGCCTGCAGACAAAACTCGTACTCGCCGCGACGGCTGGTCGTCCAGGAGTAGCGGACTCCCTCACCTTCCTCCCGACCGATGCGCAGTTCCTCACCGGTCTCCCGGAGCCGGACGTCGAACACCCGGTAGCTCAGGCCCGTTTCCTCCAGGCGCTGCGGCATGCCGAGTTGCTGCATGATCTCCGGGGCGCCCAGCCCATTGCCGGCCGCTGCCTGAGCCTCGGCCAAGTGGTGCAGAGTGCTGGTGAGATGGGTTCGCACCGCGTGCCAGCCGTGCACGGTCCTCGTGCGCACGACCCGCACGGGATCGTGGACCCACCAGGAGACCCACAGATCCACCGACTCCGTCCCGTACACCGTGGGGAGACCGACCGCCCGTGTGTCCACGTGCTCCGTCGCGTCCACCCGGAAGACATCGGTGTAGCTTCCGCCCAGGCCGGGTGTGGCGGCTTCGTCCGGCACCGGCACGTGGGCCCCGGTGTCGTCCGGGTCCCCACGGCGGCCAAGGAGGAAGTAGTCCCCGGCCGCGTCCTTGAGCACCAGCGACCAGTCCCTCGCCGGGGACCAGCGATGACTGAGGATTTCCCGCCAGGGTGGTCTGACGGTCCGGAAGTAGAGACGTTCGGTGGACTCGTCACTCACGCTGCCTCCCACTGTTCGCCGGTACGCCACCTGTTGAGCGAAGCCCGCGCCGTCTCCAGCCCGGCCCAACCGTCCGCACCCTTTTCGTTCATTTCCACGAACAGGCGAAACTCGCCGGACTGCATGGAACGAGCCAAGGCGGCGAACAGGTTCTCCACGGCCCGGAACAGTGTTTCGTCCCACCGCCCCCAGTCGGCCCAGCGCAGTAATGCCGCACAGGCCGCCTCGAACGAACTCTCCGCGTTCAATGCGTGGCGGATCATTTCGACTATCTGCCCCGATTCCGGGGCCTCATCGGCGAGTTTGCGCACGAACCACTGCGGGGATTGCAGCAACTGGCCGAACAGCGAGAGCAGCTGCTGCCGGTCACCTTGTTCCGTTCCCAGCCACTCGACACATCGGCTGAACACCTCCGCCTCGTGACCGGCCTGGAACAGGCTCAGGATGGCCACCCGCACGGCCAGCAGGACTTTGTCGTCGTCCGCATGCCCCTCCTCGTCACGACGGCCCCGCGCACCGCGGAGAAGATCGTGCAGGAGTTGCAGAGCCAGATCCGGACGTGCCAGTCCGAACTCCGCACCGCAGGCGTACGCCACCGTCGTCCTCAGGCGGAAGTCGGCAGCCAGGCTCCACCGCCGTAGGCGATAACGCACCTCCGCGACCATTACGGGGTCCTCAGCCGCGATGCCGAGCGCGTTCGCCGCGATGAGACGGCTGGTCATGCGCTCCGACTCGGCGAGAGCCTGGATGTGCCGCAATGCGCGTCGGCCGCCTCCCCAGCTCGCAGCCCTGCCCATGAACCGGCCTGCCGACCAGGCGAGTTCGCTGGAGCGCTTCACTTCCCGCAACCACTCGACCAGGAGTTCCGACAACTGTCCGTACTCACGCCACACGTGCCTGAGCACTGCCTCGGCCTGCCGGTGCCGGACGAACACGACCGCCTCAACACTGTGCGCGTAGGTTCCCTCGGCGCGGATCTCGCGTTCCTGCCGGACAGCGCGGACGGCATGCAGCAGTTCCGTCAGGGAACGCCGGAAGACGAAATCCGGGTTGGGTCGCTCGGTCTTTTCGGCTCCTTGAGAGTCAGTCCCCGGCAGCACGGCCGTCAGACGGCCTTCGGACAGCTTCAGCAACCGGTCGGCTTCCTCCCTGACAAGTCGGTGGTCCAATCCCTCGTAGACGCAGGCGGCCAGCAAGAAGGCCAGGGCGTCCGGGTCACCTCGCAGTTGCTCCATGAGTCCGGGAACTTCCCGCTCGGCTCGGTAGCTCAGCCGCGCCCCCAGGTCACCGAGGGCGTTCGGGTCGCCATCGGCCGTCACGATGGCCGTGACCAGCTCCACCACTTCGGCCGGTACCAGCTCCGGGACCAACAGGTCGCCCAGCTCATGGCGCTGATGCAGCGCTGACAGCAGGCGCTCCCGCTCCCGCTGATCGGGAACCACCGCTTCGAAATGACTGCCGAACACCATGGCGGGGGGCGGTGGTACGCACACGGTGGGACTGACGTGGAGGTCCTGTTCCAGGCGGCGCAGCAGGGTCGCGTCATCAGGCAGCACGATCACCATGTGTGCCTTCGCCTTCTTCAGCAGCGAGCGCACGTGCCCCAGGACACCGGGGCCGAGCGGCCGGGACGGGAACAGCCCGTCCATCAGATAACCACGCGCCGACGCATCGGTGGGCTGCCAGCGGTCCAGTTGGGTGACGCTGTCCAGTGCCCGCAGCGGGGCCCCTTGCCCGCAGCATTCGCGCAGCAGGTTGAGCGCCGCGGTGCGGCGACCGGATCCCGGCCGCCCGACCAGGAACAGCGGCCCTTGCTTCAACTCCTCAAGCGCCGTGCCAAACCAGTCGGGTCGCGCGTACCCGAAGGCCGCGGCCCGGACTTCCGCCTCCGGGACGGGCCCCTCACGCACTCTGCCTTCCCGCAGCCTTCGACCTTCATGGGCCGACCCGTTGTGGACACGTTGACCGCCGTGGACGGTGCCGGCGTTGAGGTTCGCGTTCGGGGCGTAGACAAACGGGCCCGGAGCCCTCGCGGCGCCGCCGATGGCGTCGATCAACTCGGAGACGTCGGGCTCGGCCTCCGTACGGGGCGGCTGGTCATCGGGCGGGAGCTCCGGCCCGGCCGTTGGGGGACCGGGCAGTTCTGCCGGCCGCGTCGTCCCGGGTCACTGCCGCCCCTGGTACTTGTTGCCGCGCACCTGGTCTCCCTGGAAACCGCGGACACGGCCGGCCTTGTTGCCTCCGACGTGATCACCGGCAACATGGTGGTTGCTCACACTCTGTCCGCCGTGGACGGTGCCGGTGTTGATGTTGCCGTGGGGGGCGCTGTTCTTCACACGAGGAGTCTGTGTGTCGTCGCGCTCGAGCGAACGGATGTCTTCCTGTACCGGCTCCTGAGCCGCGTCGCCATTCGCGGGCTCTTCGTACAGCGGCCCGGACGGCTGGGGCACGTAGATCCAGGCCCGTTGGGAGAACCCCTTGCCGTCGACCGTCGCGGCCACCTCCACGAAGTGGTCCCGGTGGCGCCCGGTGTACCCACTGGCGACCGCGTCTTCGTAACAGCGCTCGGAGAGGATGGCCGCGACGTGGGTGATGTTCTCCTTGTGGGAGGCCAGCACGGCCTTGACGGGGCGCGAGTCCAGCAGACGGTGGGTGTCGTTGCGCGCTGTCCCGTTGCCGCTGAACTCGTCTCCGGTGTCGGGCAACGGGCCGACGTGCAGGCTGACTCGAAGCCTGATGGGCACCGCCCCGTAGGACAGGATGTTGTAGTCGGTGAGTACGTCCTGCAGCATGAGCAGCAGCGGATGGATGACGAAGGGCATGCGTGTGGGGTCGAACCCGAAGACGTAACCGTCGCCGGTCGAGGCCGGGAAAAGACGGTCGTTCCACAGGTCCCGCAGTTCCGCCCTGGACAGTGCGGTCTTGAGGAGTTCGGGGACGACACGGCTGACGGCTTCGTGCTCGATCGCCGGGCGTCCCGTGAAGTCCTTGGCATCCACGGCCAGGATGCCCCGGTAGGGAGGCAGCGGACGGCTGCGGGTGTACGAACCGGCGATCGGCTGGGGCAGTTCGCTGTTGAACTCGCGCATGTCACTCCTCTGTGAAGCCCGCCTGGCCCCCTCGGGGACCGGGCGGGGACGCTCGTGCGTGTGGTGTCACGCGTTTCGAGCCTCACAGTGCGCGCGCGGGTTTTCCGTTCCGCAGACCCAGACGACGAGTGACGTGGGACACACCGCACTCACGCGTCATCGTGACCGGCGATCGTCTCGCGCAGCTTTTCCACACTGATCACGTCGATCCGGCTCTTCCCCGCCTTCACCTGGTCGGGCCCGAGCCATTCCAGCGCCTTGCTGACGGCCTTGCGGCCCACGCCGATGTGCTGAGCCAGCTCCTCCCTGGTGAGAGAGAAGGACTCCTGTCCGCCGGAGACCTCGACCAGGCGAAGCAGGGTCATGGCGAGGCGTTCGTGCACAGCTCCTTCATGGACCTCCGTCTGCTCCCGCAGTCGATTACTGGCCATCACCGCGAGCGGATAGGCCAGCCGGTGTTCACGTACGAAACGCTGGAATTCCTCTGAGGAGACGACGGATGCTTTGCACTTGCTCATCGCCCATACGCTAGCCAGCCGCACACCCCCGCACTGGGCCGCCATCTCCCCCAGAATCTCGCCGGGCCCACGGAAGGCGAGCAACCGCTGCCGCCCCTCACGGTCGGTTCGGACGACCTTCACCAACCCGCTGACCAGTATGAATACATCAGTTTCCGTGTCTCCCTGCTTCAGCAGCGCTACACCCGGCGAGTAGGTCCGCGGCGGGCGACACGCCAGCCCCGCCCACTCCTTCTGTGGCGTCGAAGGGTGACGAGACGGCCTCGAGGGAAGGAAGTCTTCGCTCATGCGATCACGCTAACGGAGGAACCCCGCGAGCAAGTGCGGAATTCCATATTCCGCACTTGCAGGACTGCAAAGAGGCCGAAACTTTTCCATGCGGCGAAAACCATTCACGGCAGCTCGTCGCTCATCGTCGTCCGTCGCAAGAGTCCGGTCGTACCCCGCACGCTCCTCATCTGACGCCACCCACGCCACTGCTCCACAGTCGGCTGGAGGCGTTCATCACCACCGTGACAACAGGGGCCCGGACGGACGGCGGAAGGCTGGTCGCGTGGGCCCGGTGGCGGCCTAGCGGGCGCTGGCAAGGGATGTGGTCACCCCGTGGCCGCCTCGCCGCCGGTCAGGGGGCCGGCGAAGGAGTCGGTCAGAGGGCCGGCGAAGGAGTCGGCCAGGGGCCCAGTGAAGGCGCGGCCGCAGTGGAGCAGCAGTTCGCGCAGGGCCGGGCTCTTGGCCGGCGCGGAGACCAGGGCCAGGACTCCGGGGATGTCGGCGTCCGCGAGGGCCACGGACCGCAGGGCGTCGTGGCCGGTGGTCATCGACGCGGACAGGACGGCGGCGCCCAGGCCGCGGGCGGCCAGGTCGAGTACGGCGTCCGGGGCGCTCGCCTCCAGGAAGACGGACGGGGTCAGGCCGCGCGCCGCGGCGGTCCGCTCGAGCACCGTTCGGACGCCGGTGCCCCGCGGCAGGCAGACGATCGGGTGGGCGCACAGCTCGGCGAGGGTGGCCTCGGCGCGTCCGGCCAGCGGATGGCCGGGCGGCACCGCCGCCGCGATCGGCTCGCTGACGATCTGCCGGCCGTCCAGGTCCTCGGGCGGCCGGCCGGCGGCGCCGATCAGGGCCAGGTCGACGCTCCCCTCGCGGACCCGCTCCACGAGCCGGTCGGAGTCGTCCTCCACCAGGCTGATCTCCACCCCGGGGTGGGCGCGGTGGAACCCGGACAGCGCGTCGAAGAGCGGGGTGACGGTGCACGCCCTGACCATGCCCACCACGACTCTGCCCCGGACCAGCCCGTTCATCTCGTCGACGGCCCGGCGCAGCGCCTCCGCCGCGGCCAGCACCCCACGCGCGTGGTCGCGTACGACCTCGCCGACCGCGGTCAGCTCGGCCCGGCGGCCGGACCGGTCGACGAGCGTGGCCCCCAGATCGCCCTCCAGCTGGCGTATCCGGGCGCTGATGCCGGGCTGGCTGATGTGCACCCGCTCGGCGGCCCGGGTGAAGTTGCGCTCCTCGGCGACGGCCAGGAAGTACGCCAGCTGCCTCAGTTCCATAACTGAAGGTTCTCATGCCGATCAGGACAATCGCTTGGACTTATCAGTCGAGGGCGTCGGAGACTCGTGGGGTCCGCAGGATGAGCACAGGAGAGGGACAGCCGTGTCGCTTCAGGAGAAGGCCATGCAGCCGGAGGATCTCACCCGCCTCTTCGTCGAGCGCGCCAACGCCGGTGACGCCGCCGGTCTCGCCGCCCTGTACGAGGAGGAGGCGGTGATGGCCTATCCGCCCGGCGGCGTCACGGTGGGCCGGGAGAACATTCGCAAGCTGTTCGAGAAGATGCTGGCCCAGGCGCCGCGTTTCGAGCCGGAGCCGCCGCTTCCGACGCTGGTCCGGGGCGATATCGCCCTGACGTCGACTCCTCCCTCGGACGGTGCGGGCGCGCGTGCGCAGGTGGTCCGGCGCCAGCCCGACGGGAGCTGGCTGCGCGTCATCGACCAGCCGGAGTTCCGTACGCCGCGCGGCTGAGGCGTCCGTCACCAGAACCTGGCCGGCGCACCCCCAGGACGCGACCGGCGTGCCTCCAGGGCCCGGCCTGCGCGCCCCCGACCACGCCCGCCTGGTGACGCCCTGGCGGGCGGGGGCCGCAAAGGCGCGGAACGGTTCAGGCCGTGGGCGCTGTGTCCGCGACGAGGGTGATGTCCTGGTCGTGCGTCGCGTGGAAGGAGGGCAGCGGCAGGATGCCGAAGGGGCGCAGTTCCGTCACGGTGGCCTGGACACGGGCCGTGCCGGGCTTCATCGAGGCCGGGGAGAGCCTGGCGGAGTTGACCCAGCGCCGCTCCACGCCGTCGCACACGGCGCGGGTGCCGCCGACGCTGTACCGCGTGGTCGAGGAGCCCTGCGCCACGGAGGAGCTGACGAACACCAGGCCGGTGCTGCCGGTGCAGCGGTAGGTGCCGGAGAGGGTGATGGTGCCGTCGGCGGCGATACGGCCCGTGGGGTCGACGGTGACGGAGTCGGCCGGGACCGCGGAGGCGGCACCGGCGGCGGGGGCCGCCGTCAGGAGCAGGGCGGCGCTGGCCGCCGCGGCGAGGACGGGACGTACGGGCATGGAAGGACCTCCCGGAGATGGGGGACGGGGTTCCCGTGGGGGCTTCCACTGGTACCCGGCCGGTGGTCCGGCGGCCGTGATCCTCACCCCTTCGGTGGCGAGTCCGCGTCGGCCGGCCGGGTGGGCACCCCGCTGTCCCGGCCGGAAGGGCCAGGGGTACGGTCCCGATCACGCCTCAGGCCAGGACCGCGAACCCGTCGAGCTCCACCATCGCCCGCTCGTCCCACAGGCGTACGACCTGTACGACCGCCATGGCCGGGTAGTCCCGCCCCGCCAGCCGCCGCCAGACGCGGCCCAGCTCACGGGCGTGGGCGCGGTAGGCGGCGAGGTCGGTGGCGTAGACGGTGACGCGGGCCAGGTCGGCGGAGGTGCCGCCGGCCGCGCTCAGGGCGGCGAGGAGGTTGGCGAGGGCCTTCGCGAACTGTTCGGGAAGGGTGTCGCCGGTGATCTCGCCGCCCGCGTCGAGGGCGGTCTGGCCGGCCAGGAAGACGATCCGGGAGCCGGTGGCGACGACGGCGTGGGAGAAGCCGGCGGGCGGGGCGAGGCCGGCGGGGTCGAGACGCTCGGCGGTCACGGTGCCTCCGGGGTGGCGTACAGCTCCTTGGCGATGATGCCGCGCTGGACCTCGCTCGCCCCTTCGTAGATGCGGGGGGCGCGCACCTCGCGGTAGAGGTGTTCCAGCGGGTGGCCCCGTTGCAGCGCCCGCGCGCCGTGCAGCTGGACGGCCGCGTCGACGACGTACTGCGCGGTCTCGGTGGCCAGCAGCTTGGCCATCGCCGAGCGGCGCGGCACGTCCGGGGCGCCCTGGTCGTACGCCGTGGCCGCCGCGTACACCATCAGGCGGGCGGCCTCGGTGCGCAGGGCCATCTCGGCCACCCGGTGGGACACGGCCTGAAGGTCCCTCAGCTTGCCGCCGAAGGCGTCCCGCCGGGCGGTGTGCGCGACGGTGGCGTCCAGGGCGGCCTGGGCCATGCCGACCGCGAAGGCGCCGACGCTGGGGCGGAACAGGTTGAGGGTGTGCATGGCGACGCGGAAGCCGCGGCCGGGCTCGCCGAGCAGGTCGGCGGCGGTCACGGGGACGGCGTCGAACGTCAGCGTCCCGATGGGGTGCGGGGAGAGCATGTCGAGCGGGGTACCGGTGAGGCCGGGGCGGCCGGCGGGGACGAGGAAGGCGGTGACGCCCTTGTCGCCCGCCCCGGGGGTGGTGCGGGCGAAGACGGTGTAGAGGTCGGCCTCGGGGGCGTTGGAGATCCAGCGCTTCTCCCCGGTGAGCCGCCAGCGGGTGGTCTCGCCCCCGGCTACGCCCTCCGGCTCCGCCCGCAGGGTCAGCGCCGCCGCGTCCGATCCCGCTCCGGGCTCGCTGAGCGCGAAGGCGGCCACCGCGCTGCCCTCGGCCACCCGCGGCAGCCAGCGGGCGCGCTGTTCCCCGGTGCCGTAGGCGTGGACGGGGTGGGCGCCCAGGCCCTGGAGGGCGAGGGCCGTCTCGGCCTCCGTGCAGGCGCGCGCCAGGGACTCGCGCATCAGGCACAGGTCGAGGGCGCCGGAGGTGAAAAGCCGCCGCAGCAGCCCTAGCCGGCCGAGCTCGGTGAGGAGGGGCCGGTTGACGCGGCCGGGAGGGCCCTGCCGCGCGAGCGGGCCGAGCCGCTCCGCGGCCAGGGCGCGCAACTCGCCGCACCAGGAGGTCTGTTCCGGTTCGAGCGAGAAAGCGGGCATCGCCGGTCCTCTCTCCCCGCGGCCTGGCCGGCCGCTGCCGTCTGGCCCGCGGCCGTGCGGCGGCCGCCCGTACGACCGTATCGCGTTCCGTTGACTGCCGTCACCAAGCCGATACGCTCGGGGGGCGAGCCCACCACCGAGGCCGCCAGGCACGGGGACAACCCCGCCCAGGCAAGGGGGCGCACCGTCATGATCACCTCGGCTCATGTCGACACCTTCGCGCGCGACCACCTCCCGCCCGCCGAGCAGTGGCCCGAGCTCCGCCTCGACCTCCCGGAGCTGCGCTACCCGGACCGGCTGAACTGCGCCGCCGAACTGCTGACCGGCCCGCCGGGCGACCGCCCTGCCTTCCGCACCGGCACCGGGGCCGTGTGGACCTACGGCGAGCTGCGCGCCCGCGTCGACCGGATCGCCCACCTGCTCACCGGCGACCTCGGCGTGGTGCCCGGCAACCGGGTGCTGCTGCGCGGCCCCACCACGCCCTGGCTGGCCGCCTGCTGGCTGGCGGTGCTGAAGGCGGGCGCGGTCGCCGTCACCGTGCTGGCCCAGCAGCGCCCGCACGAGCTGCGCCAGATCTGCGGGATCGCGCGTGTCCGGCACGCGCTGTGCGACGTCCGGGCGCTCGACGGCCTGGCCGGGGCGGAGATCCCGGGGCTGCGGATCACGGCCTTCGGCGGACAGGCCCCCGACGACCTGCTGAACCGTCCGGCGCCCGGCACGCCGTACCCGGCACTGGCCACGGCGGCGGACGACGTGGCGCTGATCGCGTTCACCTCGGGCACCACCGGCCGGCCCAAGGGGTGCATGCACTTCCACCGGGATGTGCTGGCGATCGCCGACACCTTCTCCCGGCAGGTGCTGAGGCCGCACCGGGACGACCTGTTCGCGGGCAGCCCTCCGCTCGGCTTCACCTTCGGGCTGGGCGGGCTGGTGGTCTTCCCGCTGCGGGCGGGGGCCGGTGCGCTGCTGCTGGAACGGGCCACGCCCGCGCGGCTGCTGCCCGCGATCGCCGAGCACCGGGTGTCGGTGCTGTTCACCGCGCCGACCGCCTACCGCGCGATGCTCGGCGAACTGGACGCGTACGACGTCTCCTCGCTGCGGCGCTGCGTCTCGGCCGGCGAGAACCTGCCCGCGGCCACCTGGCGGGCCTGGTACGAGCGCACGGGCCTGCGCCTGATCAACGGCATCGGCGCCACCGAGTTGCTGCACATCTTCATCTCGGCGGCCGACGGCGCCATACGGCCGGGCACGACGGGTGTAGCGGTGCCGGGGTGGCAGGCGCGCGTGCAGGACGGGAACGGCGCTCCCGTGCCCGACGGGGAGCCCGGACTGCTGGCGGTGCGCGGGCCGGTCGGCTGCCGGTACCTCGCCGATCCGCGCCAGCGGGAGTACGTGCGCGACGGCTGGAACATCACCGGGGACACCTATGTCCGCGAGCCCGACGGCTACTTCCGCTATGTCGCCCGCGCCGACGACATGATCGTCTCCGCCGGGTACAACATCGCGGGGCCGGAGGTGGAGGACGCGCTGCTGCGCCACCCGGACGTGGTGGAGGCGGCGGTGGTGGGCCGGCCCGACGAGGCGCGCGGGCGGATCGTCGTGGCGTACACCGTGCTGAGGGAGGGCGCCGAGCGGGACGCCGAGGCGCTGCGGGCCTTCGTGATGTCGGAGCTGGCGCCGTACAAGTGCCCCCGCGCGTTCGTCTTCCTGGACGCGCTGCCGCGCACGGCGACCGGCAAGCTCCAGCGGTTCAAACTGCGCGACGACGGGGTACCGGAGGGCGAACGGCTCCGCCCACACCCGGGGTGACCAGCACCGATGCCGACGACCTAAGATGATCAACGTGTCCGAGCAGCACGCGCAGCACGCCCCGAGGTCCCTGATCGTCACGTTCTACGGCGCGTACGGCCGGCACGTGCCGGGCCCGGTGCCCGTCGCGGAGCTGATCCGGCTGCTGGCCGCGGTGGGGGTGGACGCGCCGTCCGTGCGGTCGTCGGTGTCCCGGCTCAAGCGGCGCGGGCTGCTGCTGCCGGCCCGCACGGAACAGGGTGCCGCCGGATACGAGCTGTCCGCTTCGGCCCGGCAGTTGCTCGACGACGGCGACCGGCGCGTCTACGCCGCGGCGCCGCCCGGGGACGAGGGCTGGGTGCTGGCGGTGTTCTCCGTTCCGGAGTCGGAGCGGCAGAAGCGGCATGTGCTGCGCTCGCGGCTGGCCGGACTCGGTTTCGGCACCGCCGCGCCCGGGGTGTGGATCGCCCCGGCCCGCCTGTACGAGGAGACGCGGCACGCTCTGGAGCGGCTGGGCCTGGACGGGTACGTGGATCTCTTCCGCGGTGAGCACCTGGGCTTCACGCCGACGGCCCGGGCGGTGGCCCGCTGGTGGGACCTGGAGGCGATCGCCGCGGAGCACGAGGCCTTCCTCGACCGCCATGAGCGGGTGCTGGAGAGCTGGCGGCGGCGCGCGGACACCCCGCCGGAGGACGCCTACCGCGACTACCTCCTGGCCCTGGACTCCTGGCGCCATCTGCCCTACACCGACCCCGGGCTGCCCGCGCGCCTGCTGCCGGCGGACTGGCCGGGCGCGCGTTCGGCGGCCGTCTTCCGCGCGCTGCACGAGCGGCTGCGCGACGCGGGCGCGGTCTACGCCGGTCTGCCACCGCGGCCGGACGGTCCGTGAGCCGCGTCACGTCCCGCGGCGATAAGCCAGCCTTCAAGAAGCTCCCACCGTCTTCTCAGGTTTCCCGCCTAGCGTCCGGCGCATGAGTCTCACCCGTACCCTGAACCGGGCGCTCGCCGCCACCACCGGCTTGCAGGTACGGCGGGTTCCCCGGCCCGCGCCGTCCCGGCCGGCCGCGCCCGGCGCCCGGTCCGGGCAGCCGTCCGGGCCCGCCTACCGGTGTCCCTCGCCCGAGGATCTGCCGGTCGAACGGCTGCTGCGGCGCCCGGTGTTCATCATCTCCTCCGTGCGCTCCGGCTCCACTCTGCTGCGCATGATGCTGGGGGCCCACTCGCGGCTGCACGCCCCGCACGAGCTGCACATCCGCCATCTGCGGGTCGACCACGGCAACGCCGTCGCGCGCAGCGCCACGACCGCCCTCGGCCTCGGCCGCGGCGATCTGGAGCACCTGCTGTGGGACCGCGTCCTGCACCGGGAACTGGTCAGGTCCGGCAAGGACGTCATCGTCGAGAAGACGCCCGGCAACGCGTTCGTGTACCAGCGGCTGAAGGACTGCTGGCCCGACGCCCGGTTCGTGTTCCTGCTGCGCCACCCGGAGTCCGTCGCCCGGTCCTGGCACGAGAGCGACCCGGTCAAGCGGCCCTACCAGGCGGCCGTCACCGAGTCCCTGCGGTACCTGGAGGCCGTGGCGGCCGCCCGCGCGGCGGAACCCGGCGGGCACACCGTGCGCTACGAGGACATCACCGCCGCCCCAGAGGAGCAGATGCGCCGCCTGTGCGCGTTCCTCGGCGTCGGCTACGAGCCGGGCATGCTCCGGTACGGCCATGAGGGCGGCGGCAGGCTGGTCCGGGGCCTGGGCGACTGGCGGGAGACGATCCGCACCGGGGAGGTCCAGCCCGGGCGCCCGCTGCCGGCTCCCGGCGAGATCGCCCAGGCGCTGCGCCCGATGTGCCGGGCCTGGGGATATCTGTGACCCGTCGCCCGGCTCAGACGCCGCCCAGGGCGAGCCGGGGCCTGGGGACGTCCGTCCGCCCGGCCGGCGGGCGGCGGCTGCCCGCCCGGTAGGGCGCCGGCCACACCGCGCCGGGGCCGCTGTATCCCTGCTCGGCCGCCGCGTGCAGCGTCCAGTGCGGGTCGTAGAGGTGGGGGCGGGCCAGTGCGCACAGGTCGGCGCGCCCGGCCAGGACGAGGGAGTTGACGTCGTCCCAGGAGGAGATCGCGCCGACCGCGATGACGGGGACGCCCGCCTCGTGGCGGATGCGGTCGGCGAACGGCGTCTGGTAGGACCGCCCGGACCGCGGCTTCTCGTCGGCCACGACCTGCCCGGTGGAGACGTCGATCGCGTCGGCCCCGTGCGCGGCGAAGGCGCGGGCGATCTCCACGGCGTCCTCGGCGCTCGTACCGCCCTCGGCCCAGTCGGTGGCGGAAATACGCACCGTCAGGGGGCGTTCCTGAGGCCACACCGCCCGTACGGCGTCGAAGACCTCCAGCGGGAAGCGCAGCCGCCGGCCGAGGCTGCCGCCGTAGGCGTCGGTGCGGTGGTTGGTGAGCGGGGAGAGGAAGCCGGACAGGAGGTAGCCGTGGGCGCAGTGCAGCTCCAGCAGGTCGAAACCGGCCCGGGCGGCGCGGGCGGCGGCGGCCGAGAACTGCTCCCTGAGGTCGGTGAGCTGGGCCCGGGACAGCTCGCGCGGCAGCTGGCTGTGCGGCTTGTACGGCAGCGGGGAGGCGGCCACCAGCGGCCAGTTGCCCTCCTCCAGAGGCTCGTCCATGCCCTCCCACATCGGCTTGGTGGAGCCCTTGCGTCCGCTGTGGCCCAGTTGTACGCCGATCGCGGTGCCCGGCGCGCGGGTGTGCACGAAGTCGGTGATCCGCCGCCATGCCTCGGCCTGCCTGCCCGTGTAGAGGCCCGCGCAGCCGGGGGTGATGCGGCCCTCGGGGCTGACGCACACCATCTCGGTCATCACCAGCCCGGCGCCGCCCAGGGCCCGGGCGCCCAGGTGGACCAGGTGGAAGTCGCCGGGGACGCCGTCGGCGGCGGAGTACATGTCCATCGGTGACACCACGACCCGGTTGCGCAGGGTCAGGCCGCGCAGCCGGAACGGGGTGAACATCGGCGGGGTGCCGGGCGGGCAGCCGAAGTCCCGTTCGACGGCCTCGGTGAAGCGGGCGTCGCGCAGCCGCAGGTTGCCGTGGGTGACCCGGCGGCTGCGGGTGAGCAGGTTGAAGGCGAACTGGCGGGGCGGCTGGTCCAGGTGGAGCGCGAGGTTCTCGAACCACTCCAGGCTGGCCTGGGCGGCGCGCTGGGTGGAGGCCACGACGGGCCGGCGCTCCTCCTCGTAGGCGGCCAGGGCCTCATTGAGCGTCGGCTGTTCCGTCAGGCAGGCGGCCAGGGCGAGGGCGTCCTCGACGGCGAGCTTGGTGCCCGAGCCGATGGAGAAGTGGGCGGTGTGGGCCGCGTCGCCGAGGAGGACGACGTTGCCGTGCGACCAGCGCTCGGTGACGACCGTGCGGAAGGCGGTCCACGCCGAGTTGTTCGACTTCAGCGGCCGGCCGCCGAGGGCGTCCGCGAAGATCCCGGCGCAGCGCTCGGCCGACTCCCGCTCGGTCAGGCCGGGGAAGCCGGCGGCCCGCCACACCTCCTCGCGCATCTCCACGATCACCGTGGAGGCGCCCTGGTCCGGCGGCCCGGCGGGACCGGCCGGGGAACGGGGACCGGGCGCCGGGCGGGAGTAGGGGTAGCCGTGGAGCTGCATCACGCCGTGCCCGGTCTCGGCGATCTCGAAGCGGAACGCGTCGAAGGGGAAGCCGGCGGCCAGCCAGATGTAGCGGCAGCGGTGGCCGGTGATCCGGGGCCGGAACACGTCGGCGTACGCCTGGCGGGTGGCGCTGTGCACGCCGTCCGCGGCGATGACGAGGTCGTACGCCTGCGCGAGGCGGTCGGGCGGCGGTGCCGGGGAGCGGAAGCGCAGGCCGACCCCGAGGTCGCGGCAGCGTGCGTGCAGGATGGCGAGGAGCCGGCGGCGGCCGAGGGCGGCGAAGCCGTGGCCGCCGGAGGTGTGCCGGGTGCCGCGGTGGACGATGTCGATGGCGTCCCAGCGCACGAACTCCCGCTGGAGCGCCTGGTGCACCACCGGGTCGGCGTGCTCGATGCCGCCGAGGGTCTCGTCGGAGAGCACGACGCCGAAGCCGAAGGTGTCGTCGGGGGCGTTGCGCTCCCAGAGGGTGACCTCGCGGGCGGGGTCCAGGCGCTTGAGCAGGGCGGCGGTGTACAGGCCCCCGGGTCCGCCCCCGATCACGGCGACCCGCATCGCTACCTCCCGCGCCACGTCGGCGCCCGCTTCTCGGTGAAGGCCGCGTGGAACTCGGCGTAGTCCTCGCCGTTCATCAGCAGCGCCTGCGTCGCGGCGTCCAGTTCGACGGAGGCGGCCAGCGGCATGTCCAGTTCGGCGGTGAGCAGGGCCTTGGTCTGGGCGTGGGCGAGGGCGGGGCCGTCGGCCAGGCGGCGGGCGAGCGCGTGGGCGGCCTCGTCGGCGCCGCCCTCGCCGGTCAGCTCGCTGATCAGGCCGATCCGCTCGGCCTCGGGCGCCCGCACCGGCTCGCCGAGCAGCAGCAGCCGGGTGGCGTGGCCGAGCCCGACGACGCGGGGCAGCAGGTAGGCGGCGCCCATGTCGCCGCCGGACAGGCCGACCCGGGTGAAGAGGAAGGCGAAGCGGGCGCTGGGGTCGGCCACGCGGAAGTCCGCGGCCAGCGCGAGCACGGCCCCGGCACCGGCCGCGACGCCGTGCACCGCGGCGATCACCGGGAAGGGGCATTCCCGGATGGCCCGTACCACCTGGCCGGTCATGCGGTTGAAGTCGAGCAGCTGGGCGGTGTCCAGGCCGAGCGTGGCGCCGATGATCTCCTCGACGTCGCCGCCGGAGCAGAAGCCGCGGCCCTGGCCCGCCAGCACCAGGGCGCGCACGGAGCGGGCCCGGGACAGTTCGGCGAGCAGGTCGCGCAGGTCGGCGTAGGCGCCGAAGGTGAGCGCGTTGAGCTTGTCGGGACGGGCGAGGGTGACGGTGGCGACGCCGTCGGCCAGCTCGACGCGCAGGTGCCGCCAGTGGGGGGTGGGGGCGGCGGAGCCGGTGAAGGGACTCATGACGGGCGGCCTCCTCGGACGGCGCGGCCTCACTGAGCGCTGCCCCCAAGCTATCACCGTTCTGTGACTGTCGTCACGAGAGCACGATAAGGCCGCCGCGGGGCGGGTGCCGACGAGTGACCGGCTGACCAGCCCGAAAGTCACATCCCGGCGCACCGGTCACATCCGTCACCGAAAATCACACCGGTCAGACAGATCCCACCGGTGACTTCGTCCCCTCTGTCACCAAACGTCTACAACGTCACCGGGCGTCGACAACGTGGTAACAGCGGGACCACTGGGGCGACAGGGACCGTTCACCCGGGTAAGCCGCCCCATAGCCGGGACCGAAGGTCCCGCGCGGTGCCCGTCGAACGGCTCTGCCGGGCGGCGCCGTACCATTCATACGGTTGAAAGCAGGACAGCCTGCTCCATGAACGGACTCGCCGTGCACGATCGCTCTCCCGCCCGCCCGTCGCCCGACCACCGCTCCGTATGGAGGCACTGCGTGCCGCCTCACCCGCCGGCTTCCTGGCGTATCGAGCTGCCGCACACCACCGCGGCCGTGCCCGTGGCCCGCGCGCTGGTCCGTACGGCCCTGGCCGAGCAGGAGCACGCGACCGACTGCGACACCGCGGAGCTGCTGACGGCCGAACTGGTCGCCAACGCCGTGGAGCACACCTCCGGCGACGCCCCCATCGAGCTGGTCGTCGAGCTGCTGCCGACCGCCTGCCAGGTCGAGGTGCACGATCCGGACCCGGCCCCGCCGGGCGCCCTGACCCGTCCCGTCGACATCGAGCCCGACCCCTGGCAGGAGGGCGGGCGCGGCCTGCTGCTGATCCGCGCCCTGAGCTCCTCCTGCGGCCACCGCCCCACCGCCTCCGGCAAGGCGGTCTGGTTCAGACTGCCTGTGGTACCCGCTCAGCGGCGTCGTCCGGCGTGAGGCCGCCCCGGGCGAGCCGCGAGTTGCGGCGCCCGTAGAGGACGTAGAGCACGAGCCCCGCCGCCAGGAACAGGGCGAACTGGATCCAGGTCGTCACACCCGTCTCGTACATGAGGTACAGGCAGAAGCCGACGCCGAGCAGCGGCAGGACCGGGTAGAGCGGCACGCGGAAGGTGCGCTCCAGGCCCGGCTCGCGGCGGCGCAGCGCGATCACCGCGACATTGACGGCCGCCATGGTGGCCAGCGTGCCGATGGTGCACAGGTTGACCACCGCGTCCAGCGAGGCGAAGGCCGCCGGGAGCGCGAAGACGACACCGACGATCAGGGTTCCGGCGACCGGGGTGGCGGTGCGCGGGGAGACCCTCTCGAACACGCGCGGGACGAGTCCGTCGCGGGACATGGACATCAGGATGCGGGTCTGGCCGTACATCACGGCGAGCACCACCGACGCGATGGCGACCACCGCGCCGAAGGCGACGACCGCGCCGCCGGCCGTGGAGCCGGTGACCTCGTTGACGACGTAACTCAGCGCGGCGGGCCGGCCGCCGACCGCGTCGCCGCCGATGGCGCCGATCGCGGCGAGGGCGACCGCGCAGTACAGCAGGGTGACCAGGCCGATGCAGACCAGGATGGCGATCGGGATGTGGCGGCGCGGGTTCTTCGCCTCCTCGCCGGCCGTGGTGATCGCGTCGAAGCCGATGTAGGAGAAGAAGGCGGCCGTGGTGCCGGCGCCGATGCCGCCGAGGCCGGCCGGGGAGAACGGGGTGAGGTTGCCGTCCTGGAAGGCGGTGAAGCCGATGGCGCAGAAGGCGACGAGGACGGCGAGCTTCAGGACCGCCATGGCGGCCGTGGCCCGGGCGCTCTCGCGCACCCCGCGTACCAGCAGGACGCAGGCCAGGGCGATGACGATCACCGCGGGCAGGTTGATCACGCCGCCGTCGCCGGGCCCCGCGGAGAGGGCGTCCGGCAGCTGGAGGCCGATCAGGCTGTCCAGCAGTTCGTTGACGTACTGGCTCCAGCCGACCGCGACCGCGGACACGGAGACGCCGTATTCGAGGAGCAGGCACCAGCCGACCAGGAAGGCGGTGGTCTCGCCGAGGCCGGCGTAGGCGAAGGAGTACGAGGAGCCGGAGACCGGGATGGCGCCGCCCAGCTCGGCGAAGGCGAACGCGGTGAAGACGCAGGTGATCGCGGCGAGCACGAAGGAGACGACGACGGCCGGGCCGGCCTCGCCGACCGAGTCGGACAGGCCGACGAAGATGCCGGTGCCGACGATGGCGCCGACGCCGAAGCAGATGAGGTGGAACAGGCCCATCGTCCGTTTGAGGCCGTGGCCCGCGCGGTCGGCGCCGGATTCGGCCACCAGCAGGTGGGGCGACTTGATACGGGGCATGCGGGTGGTGCTCGTTTCTGGTGGTGCGGTGCGACGGGTGGGTCGCGGGCGGCGGCCGGAAGGGGTGGCTCCGAGCCGCCGGTCAGCTTAAGCCCTGCTCAGGCGGGCCCTGTCCGGGCCCACCCGCTCACGCGAGGGTGGCGACCAGGACCGCCTTGATGGTGTGCAGCCGGTTCTCCGCCTCGTCGAAGACGACCGAGTGGGCCGACTCGAACACCTCGTCGGTGACCTCCAGGGAGTCCAGCCCATGCGCCTCGAAGATCTCCTGGCCGACCTTGGTGCCCAGGTCGTGGAAGGCGGGCAGGCAGTGCAGGAACTTCACGTCCGGGTTGCCGGTGGCGCGCAGGACGTCCATGGTCACGGCGTACGGGGCGAGGGCGGCGATCCGCTCCGCCCAGACGTCCTTGGGCTCACCCATGGAGACCCATACGTCGGTGGCGACGAAGTCGGCGCCCCGCACCCCGTCGGCCACCGACTCGGTGAGGGTGACGCGGGCGCCGCTCGCCCCGGCCAGCTCCCGGGCCCGGTCGATGATGTCCTGGGCGGGCCAGTAGGACTTCGGGGCGACGATCCGCACGTCCATGCCGAGCAGGGCGCCGGTGACCAGGTAGGAGTTGCCCATGTTGAAGCGGGCGTCGCCGAGGTAGGCGAAGGCGATCTCGGCCGGCGGCTTGGCGCTGTGCTCGGTCATCGTCAGCACGTCGGCGAGCATCTGGGTGGGGTGCCAGTCGTCGGTGAGGCCGTTGTAGACGGGCACGCCGGCGTGGGCCGCCAGTTCCTCCACCTTGGCCTGGCTGTCCCCGCGGTACTCGATCGCATCGAACATGCGACCGAGTACGCGCGCGGTGTCCTTGACCGACTCCTTGTGGCCGATCTGCGAGCCGGAAGGGTCCAGATAGGTGGTCGAGGCGCCCTGGTCGGCGGCGGCGACCTCGAAGGCGCAGCGGGTGCGCGTGGAGGTCTTCTCGAAGATCAGGGCGATGTTCTTGCCGGTCAGGCGCCGCTGCTCGGTCCCGGCCTTCTTGGCGGCCTTCAGCTCGGCGGCCAGCTCGACCAGACCGCGGAACTCCTCCGCGGTGAAGTCGAGCTCCTTGAGGAAGGGGCGGCCGGCGAGGGCGGGCGGGACTGTCGCCATGGGGCGCTCCAGGGAGGACGGGAACAAGACATCTGGAATTCTATACGACTCTCGGCATTCTTATACGAACGCTCGTACGGACGGTTCGCTCACACGGCGTCCCGCTCGACCGGGCAGCTCATGCAGCGCGGCCCGCCCCGGCCCCGCCCGAGCTCGCTGCCCGGGATCTCGATCACCTCGATGCCCTGTTTGCGCAAGTGCGTGTTGGTGGTGGAGTTCCGCTCGTAGGCGACCACGACGCCCGGCTCCACGGCGAGCACGTTGCAGCCGTCGTCCCACTGCTCGCGCTCCGCCGCGTGGACGTCCTGGGTGGCGGTCAGCACCCGGATCTCGCTCAGGCCGAGCGCGGCGGCGATCGCCCGGTGCATGTGCTCCGGCGGATGGTCGGTGACCTTCAGCTCCTTGTCCCCCACCCCCGGCTCGATGGTGTACGAGCGGAGCATGCCGAGCCCCGCGTACTGGGTGAAGGTATCGCCGTCGACCATCGTCATCACCGTGTCGAGGTGCATCAGGGCGCGCCGCTTGGGCATGTCGAGGGCCACGATGGTCCGCGCGGACCCCGCCGCGAACAGCTTGTGGGCGAGCATCTCCACGGCCTGCGGCGTGGTCCGCTCGCTCATGCCGATGAGGACCGCGCCGTTGCCGATGACCAGCACGTCCCCGCCCTCGATGGTCGAGGGGTAGTCGGCCAGCCCCTCGGACCAGATGCGGAACGGCTCATCACGGAAGAGGGGGTGGTGCCGGTAGATCGCCTCGAAGTGCACGGTCTCGCGCTGCCGGGCGGGCCAGCGCATCGCGTTGATCGAGACACCGTCGTATATCCAGGCCGAGGTGTCGCGGGTGAAGAGGTGGTTGGGCAGCGGGCCGAGCAGGAAGTCGTCCAGCTCCATCACGTGGAAGCGCACCGAGGTGGGCTCCGCGTGCGCGTCCAGGAACTCCCGCTTGGTCATGCCGCCCACGAGGGCCTCGGCGAGTTCCCGGGAGGGCAGTGTCTCGAAGGCGGCCCTCAGGTGGTCCGTGGCCAGCGGCCCGTACTCCTTCTCGTCGAAGACCCGGTCCAGGATCAGCGCCCGGGCCCGCGGCAGGTCGAGGGTCTCGGTGAGCAGGTCGCCGAAGAGGTGGACGGCGACCCCGCGGTCGCGCAGCACGTCGGCGAACCCGTCGTGCTCGGCGCGCGCCCGGCGCACCCAGAGCACGTCGTCGAAGAGCAGCGCGTCCTTGTTGCTGGGGGTGAGCCTTTTGAGCTCGAGATCCGGCCGGTGCAGGATGACGCGGCGCAGCCGCCCGGCCTCGGAGTCGACGTGGAATCCCATGTCTCCATCCTGACCATTCGCGCGGGTGTTCACCCACGGCTCGCGAGGAAGGATGCGGGGCGCCGGACTGCGCCAGCGCGACCTCCCCCCGGGAGGGAAAGGCGTCCGGGGCCCGGGAGAAGGCGTCCGGGGCCCCGGCCGGCAAGCCGTGACGGCGGCGGTGCCGTGACGCGGCGGCGGCGCGGCACCGCCGCGTCACAGTCGCGGATCGACCGGCTCGGACTCCAGCGCCAGGACACCGGAGACGCCGCGAGACTTATGTGGGACACCTGGCACGACCTTCGACGGAGTACGCAGCCTCACTGGCCCTGGCAAGGCACCGGGAGCCAGGACACGTCGGCACGGCCTCAGCCTCCCGCGACTGGTTGTGGTCCGTGTCGCCGTCCTTGGGCGGCCAATATTCCCTCGTGCCGTCGAGCCGCAGGACGCGCTGCCACCCGTCGCCGATCCAGACCTCGATAGGCAAGAGCCGCAGGGCCTGCAAGGTCCCCACACCCGGCCGTGCCGGAAACACCGTCAGAAGGGCACCCGGCGCGCTTGGCCAAGCGCGTGAGGCGGGGGTTGCTGCGGCGGTGCAGCGAGGTCAAGACACGCATCAGCTCTTGGCTGGTCGGGTGGACCCGGGCCATCTCGGGTGCGACGCTCCACGCTTCCTCCAGCGAGGCCAGCGCGGAGTCCCGGTCACCCAGGGCGAGGTGCGATCGGCCCAGGTTCATGTGCAGGGGACCGATTCGGGTGGCGGGCAGGTCCGTGCCGCCTCGGATCAGGTCGTCGGCGGTGTCCAGCGCGCGGCGGTGCTGATCCAGATCGGAGAACATCGAGATGACGTGGGTGGCGGTCTGGTCCGGCCCAAGTGGATGCCGTGCTCGTCGGCGTCCTCGCCGTAGTCCTCGGCCGTGCGCCAGGCCGCCCTGATGTGCTCCTCGGCGGTGGCCTTGTCCTTGAGCCGGCCAGCCAACGTGAGGCCGCGCAGATGCAAGATGCCCAGGCCGAACGCGCGGTCGCGTCCTTCAAGGCTCGACTCGGCCTCGACGATGGCGCCGTCCACGATGGCCAGCCCGCCCGCGAAGTCACCCGAATTGAGGAAGGCCCCGGCCTCGTCGCGGGCGGCCACCGTGGCGGCGATCGGGTGAGCACGCTCGGCGGCCAGTCGCTGCTTCATCACGGCCAGCTCGGCAAGGTGCATCCAGCGGTGCCGGGCGGCCAGCCAGTAGACCACCGAGTACACGTCGGCAACGCGGGTCCAGGCGTTTGGTGACTGGGTGGCGTGGGCGTAGTTGGTCGCGTCGGCCAGCACACCCGGGAGCATCTGCAACACCCCCGACGGCTCGGTCCGGTAGCGGTGTTCGTTCAGCTCGGCAAGCTGGCGCGGCAGGTTCTCCGGGTGGGCCGGTGGCGCGTCGGGGATGTCGAAGCGCCGGATGGCGTGGTTGAGGGCGGTCAAGCTGTTCTCGTCGGCGCGGTCGACCGGGGCCGTGCCCAGCAGCTCATCAAGCGTCAGCCCCATGGCCTGAGCGAGAGCGGCGGCAATGCCCTGGGTCAGCGCGCGGTCGCCCACCTCGATCTTGCTCAGCAGCGAGACCGACACGCCCGCCCGCCGGGCGAGGGCAACCTGGCTGAAGCCGCGCGCCTTGCGGCAGACGGCCACGTTCGCACCGGGTCCGGGAATCTTGGTCACGCTCATATCTGTGCGTCTTCCCCGCTCGACTTCCGTTACGTCCCATGGTGGCACCCCGGCCACTTCCCACGCCCTGGCGTTGTGCAAGAGCTGTGCACGTTCGCCCAGCACGGCAGCAGTTGCCTTGTGTGAGTCACGTAAGCCCAGGTGGGACGAGGGGTCATGGCACTGACACACGAGAAGCCGCCGACGATGCTGAGTCACGGCAAGCCGCCCTACCCGAAAGGAACGTTCGCCGTCGACGACGAGACCGGGCGCACGGGCGAGTTGCAAGGCGTGATCGAGGAGCGCAGCAAGGAGGGCAACAAGCTGATCAGCCGGACGGCCTACATGCGCCCGAGAGGGGGTGGCGTCGAGTGGGAGGCCCCTTTGAACCGCATCCGCCCCGCCGACGACGATTAAGCCACCCCACCAAGCGCGCGGCTCTGGTCGGCGAGGGCGACGTGACCGGCTACGAGGGCGAGTGGCGCGCGGTCAAGGCCACCTCTACCGCCCGGGGACCGATGGGCGGGTTGGCCGTCGTCGTCACCTGGGAGGAGGGCGGCACGGCGCGCTTTCCAGCCGGTGACGAACTGCTGATCCGTCAGCCGGAGCCGCCGACAACCGACGCGCCCTGGACAACACCCCGAGCCCCATCCCAACTCAGCCGGGAGGGGGCTCAGTTGTACGCCCTGACGTGCACGTCGTGGAACCCTCGTGCACTCCCGTGGCCGTCCGTGGCCTTCTACGCGGGAACCATGATCCGGAACGGACGGGCCGCCGCGGGCGGGGCTGCGCGAGAGCCCCCAGAAGACTGATCCTGGGGGCTCTGCGGGACGACGGTCACACCATCGCACAAGGGGACGGACCGGCGCCCTCGTTTATTGGGCCGCCTCTGGTTCCGTCCCCGTTCCGCTCCGGTCCGGACCGTGCCGTCAGGACAGCTGCGCCTGCACCTGCGAGGAGATCAGCTCCAGGTGGTCCAGATCGTCGAGGTCGAGGATCTGGAGGTAGATCCGCTGCGAGCCGACCTCGGCGTAGCGGCCGATCTTGTCGACGACCTCGGCCGGGGAGCCCGCCAGGCCGTTCAGCTTCAGCTCGTCCACCTCGCGGCCGATGGCGGCGGCGCGGCGGGCGACCTCGGCGTCGTCCCGGCCGACGCAGACGATGAGGGCGTTGGAGTACGTCAGGTCGCCGGCCTCGCGCCCGGCCTGCTCGGCGGCGGTCCGGACCCGGCCGAACTGCCGCTCGGTGTCCTCGATGGAGGCGAAGGGGATGTTGAACTCGTCGGCGTACCTCGCGGCCAGGCGCGGGGTGCGCGTCGCACCGTGGCCGCCGATGAGCACGGGCACCTTCTTCTGCGCGGGCTTGGGCAGCGCGGGCGAGCCGGTGAGGTCGTAGTACGCGCCGTGGAAGTCGTAGGTCTTGCCGACCTCGGTGGCCCACAGGCCGGTGACGATCTCCAGCTGCTCCTCCAGGCGCGCGAACTTCTCCTTCGGGAAGGGGATGCCGTACGCCTTGTGCTCCTCCTCGAACCAGCCCGCGCCCAGTCCGAGCTCGACGCGCCCGCCGGACATCTGGTCGACCTGCGCGACCTGGATGGCGAGCACGCCGGGCAGCCGGAAGGTCCCGGCGGTCATCAGCGTGCCGAGCCGGATGCGCTTGGTCTCGCGGGCGAGGCCGGCGAGGGTGATCCAGGCGTCGGTGGGGCCGGGGAGGCCGTCCGCGGAGCCCATCTTCAGGTAGTGGTCGGACCGGAAGAAGGCGTCGAAGCCCAGGTCCTCGGTGGCCTTCGCCACGGTGAGCAAGGTGTCGTAGGTGGCCCCCTGCTGGGGCTCGGTGAAGATGCGAAGATCCATGGTTCCATCCTGCACGGTCGGGACCGCGCTCTTCGCGCCGGTCCCCGGGCTCCGGCCGTTTCCGGCCGGGTGAAACGGGCCGGTCCCACGACGGTCGTACGGGTGTGCCAGTGACCCTTCCGCGGTGGTGATCGCTGGCTCGGGCGGTGCCGGAGCGCCCGGTCCGCGCCGGGCGGTGAGCGCGGATCTTGCCGGGGGTTGCCTTCGGCGGGCCGCGCGCACCATACAATCGGCTCCCATGTCGGATCCTGACGAGCTGCTCGTCGGCATCGCCACCATGGTGGAGGCCGAGCAAAGCAATCAGATGTCGCTGACGGTCGTCGTGGGCGGTGCCGTCATCACCGGGCGGCTGGCCCCCCAAGCCGTGTGGAAGCAGCGCGTGTCGGAGGTACTGGATGCCTCGGACCGCTTGCGGCCCTTCTCCCCCGTCTTCGGCGCCGAGGGGGCGGCCGAGCCCGCGAGCGAGGCGCGACCCCCCACCCATCTGCACTTCCACCTGGCGCGGATCCTTCAGGGCAGCACGGGAATCCCGGAGACGGGCGGCATGTACCGCGTCGCGATCAAGGACGTCACCGCGTGGAGCGTGGGCGACTTCCGCTACAGCGATCAGTAGGCGCCGGACACCGGCAGGGCCGGGCGGGTGCGGGGCCGATGGTGCGGCCCGGCCCGTACGGCCGCCGGGGCGGGGGGCGCCGCCACCCGGGCGGTGCCCGTTCGGCCGCGACCGGTCAGCCCGCCCCGCACTCCGGCAGCAGCTCTTCCCGCTCCGCCAGTCTGCGCAGCATCTCCAGGACGCGGTCCCTCGACTCGTCCGCCGCGTCGATGGCCTCCATGCACTGCCAGTACGTACCCTCGTCGTCCGCGGCGCAGGCGATCCCGACGAGGGTGATGCCTATCTCGCCGAGGAGGCCGTCGAGGCGGGTGAGGGCCTGACGGGCGTCGCCCAGCTCGGTGAGCTGGGCGGCCCGCAGCTCGCCGGGCCCGAGCCGCGGCTTCCGCAGCACGCCGCAGCCACGGCCGGCGAGCTCGGTCAGCCCCAGCGCCTCGCCCCGCAGTTCGGGCGGGCCGGAGACCGCGAGGCGGCTGCCGATCGCCTGCGCCAGGGCCTGGGCCTGCCACACCTCCCCCAGGAGCTGCGGCACATCACCGCTCGCCGCCAGTGCGCGCCTGCTCGTCACGATGAGCCGCACCGCGTCCATGCGCCGCCCCCGTCTGTCCGACGTACCCCTGGCACGTCCGCCCGAACTCCACTGTCCCACTACCCAGAGTGAAGGCAACTGGGGCGAAAAGCCAGAGGAAGACGGAAATTACTGGACAACAAATCGGTTTCGGGCGGGATTTCGACTGCGGAGAGTAATAGCGGATTCGATCCCTCCTCCGTGTGCCGGAGCGTTCCGGGCCGTTCCCCCGGCGTCCGCCCCGGCGTCATGTTCCGCTACGCCTCCCGCTCCCCCGGCACCGGGAACCTCTGTTCGTTCCGTTCGATCTTCGCGGCCAGCGCGGCCAGCGGGTCGATGCCGAGCACCTCGCACAGCTGGAGCAGATAGGCGAGGACGTCGGCGACCTCGTCGGCGACGCGGTGCGCGGCGTCGGGGTCGCCCATGACGCGGGCCGACTCCTCCGGCGTCAGCCACTGGAAGATCTCCACCAGTTCGGAGGCCTCGACGCTGAGCGCGGCGACGAGGTTCTTGGGGGTGTGGTACGGCTGCCAGTTCCGGGCGGCGGCGAACCGGGCGAGCCTGCTTTGCAGTTCCGCCAGGCAGAGGGGTTCAGACTCGTGTGTCACGGCCCAGGTGTACCACCTCCACCCCGTCCAGCCCGGCGGCCCACGTCGCCTCGCCGACCGCGCCGACGAGCCGGACGTGCCCGCGGTCGCACATCCGGACCGCCAGCCGCAGCAGTTCCTCGCGCTGCCGGGCGTCCAGTCCCCGGTCGAGCCCGTCGGCGAGGACGGTGAGCGTCTGGAGGGCGGCGGGCACCTCGCCGGCCGCGTCCACCTCCAGCACCCCGGGCCCGGTCAGCAGCACCAGCGTCAGGGCGAGATAGCGCAACTCGCCGTCGCCCAGGCGCCCCAGGCCGGTGCGGACGCCGTCGCCCCGGTCGAGCAGCGCCCGGACCGCCCCGCCGGTCACCGGCTCGGCCAGTACGTCGGCGACGGGCCCGGCGCAGCCGGCCCGGACCGCCGCGACGAACCGCGCGTAGCGGCGTCCGCACTCGGCGCGGGTGCGCCCCAGTACGTCGGCGATGTTGTCGCAGCCGCCGAGCAGCCGCCCGGAACCGACCGGCACCGGGTCCCGCATCCGCCCGGGCCGCGGATCGCAGGGGAAGACGGAGCGGAGGGCGACCAGCATCTGCTCGGCGGCGGCGAGCACCCTGCGCTGCCCGTCCGTCTTGCCGGCCACCCGCAGCGGCAGCAGCGCCGTGCCCAGCCGGTCGTCGGGCAGCGGGGCCCGGGTCACCGGCGCCGGCCCGGCCGTGTGCCAGGCGGCCTGCACGGCGCGGCGGCCGGGGTCGCGCAGGGCGGTCTCCAGCAGCACCAGCCCGTCCGCCGTCAGCCGCTCGCCCACCACCCGCAGTTCGGGTTCCGCCTGTACGGCGAGGTCGAGCCGGACCGGCCCCTGGGGGCCGTCGGCCGTACAGCCGATACGGAAGCCGCGGCGCCGCTGGGCGTCGGGCCGGGCCCGCTCGGGCACGCAGGCGCCGGGGTCGGGGAAGACCGTGCCGAGTTCGGCGCCGGCGCCGAGCCGGGCGAGCGCCTCGTAGGCCCGCAGCGCGCTGGACTTGCCGCTGCCGCTCGGGCCGGCCAGCAGGGTGAGCGGCGCCAGGCGGAGGACGGCACCGCGGTGCACGGCGAAGGCGGACAGCCGCAGTTCGGTGACGCACGGCCGGCCGGGTCGCTCCGCGTCGCCGCGGGGCGCCGCGGGCGAAGGTGCGGGAACGGCCGGCGGGATCGACAGGGTCATATCCGGACCGTAGGGCTCCGCCGTCGGGCGAACCGTTCCGCTGCCGCGCCCTTCCCACGATCGGGGGACCGGGCGCTTCACATCCGGCCCGCCCCTCACTCCCCGGGGACCGCCCCGCCGCCCGCTCGCCGCCCGGGGGCCGTCAGACCCCGGGGACCTCCGCGCCCTCCATCAGCCCGGTCACCTCGGTGCCGGCCGGGGTGAGCAGGAACACGTTCCGGTCCACCCGGTGCATCCCGCTGGCCAGGCCGAAGACGACACCCGTGCTGAAGTCCAGGACCCGCTTGGCGACCTCCGTCTCCGCGCCGGTCAGGTCGAGCAGGACCGGGATGCCGGCCATGAGGGTCTCGGCGACCTCGCGGGCGTCGGCGAACACGTTGACCCGCAGGACGACGAAGCGGCGCCGGGCCTCCGTCTCCGCCTCCGGCAGCGCGCGGTGGCCCACCGAGGAGGGCCAGGCGTCGCGGCCACGCAACGGCACCACCTGGGCGAGCCCTTCCCACTGCTCATCGGTGACATCGTGGCTGTTCACCGGCTCCCCCGCTTCGACTCGCCTTGTTGCCTGCACCAGCCAATTCTTACGCCATGTAACCCGATCGGCCCAACAGCGACACGGACGGCCCGCCCCCGCACCCTCGCGCCCTGACCTTCGTACGGGCAGGGCGTGTGATCTGAGCGAGGACGGGGTGGTCGCCCCGCGGGGCGTGTCGGTCGGCCGTGAGGACGGGCCGGTGGTGTTCGGCGGCCCCGACTCCGCGGTGCGCGAGGGGCGGGCGCCGGCGCTGCCGGGCCGGGTCATCGTCCCTGACCGGTCACGGCTGCTCGGGGACGGGCCGGGGCAGCGGTGCCGGGGTCCGGCGGGTGAGCGGCAGGAGCGCCGCCGCCACGAGCGCGGTCGCCAGGCCCAGCAGCCCGACGGCGGAGGCCAGGTCGCCCAGGGCGCCCTCGCCGCCGAGGAGGACGAGGGGGCAGGCGAACTCGCCGAGGAAGAACGCCGCCGTCCACAGGCCGGTGCCGCGCCCCCGGTCGGCGAAGCCGAGACGGGACATCGCCAGCGTCAGCAGCGACGGCAGGAGCAGTCCCGTGCCGACGCAGTTCAGCACGGCTCCGGCGATCAGCACGGGCAGGCTGTCGGCGATCCCCATGACGAGGAAGCCGGCGGCGCACAGCAGGAACAGGGCCGGCAGGCGCCGCCGCGGTCCGCCGGTGAGCCGGGTGAAGGCGACGGAGCCGAGGACCGTGGCGGCGCTCGCGACCGCGGTGACCGCGCCGATCGCGCCGGTGGAGTCCACGCCCAGGTCGTCCAGGAGGTAGGACATCTCCACGGGGACGGTGTAAAAGACGACCGCGCCGAAGACGGTCAGCAGGCAGACGCCGGCCATCCGGCGCGCGGGGAAGGGCCGCGGGGCGGCGTCGGCGTCCGCCCGCCGGGCCGCCGCGCCGGTGGCGGCCCCGGCCACCGGAGAGGGCAGCACCCGGGCCATGGCCGGGGCGAGCAGCAGGCCGACCGCGTACAGCCAGAACGGGGCGCGCCACCCGGCCGCCCCCAGGGCACCGCCGAGCACGAGGAACACCGTGGCGGACACGGAGGCGCACATCGTCTGGAGCGCGAGGTACCGGTCGCGGACCCGGCCCGTGTAGTAGTCGCCGATGAGGGTGGTGCAGGCGGTCATGATGGCGGCCTCGGTGACACCCACCAGGACCCGGCTGGCCACGATGCCGTACAGCGAGGTCAGCCACAGCGGGGCCGTGCCGAACAGCGCGTACAGGGCCGTGGCCACGACCAGCAGGCGTTTGCGGCCGAGCCGGTCGACGACGACGCCCGCGAACGGGGCGAGCAGCGCCAGCGACAGCGCGGGGACGGTCAGGACGAGCGGGACCAGGGCCGCGCTGCCGGGGACGTCCGCGAAGTGGTCCTGGAGGCGCGGCAGCACCGGGGCGATCAGGACAGCCCCGAGGATGGGCAGACAGCTGCCGGCCATCAGCAGCACGGCGGGCAGCCCGCGCCGCACGGCCGGGGCGTCGGGGGTCTCACCGGGGTCGCGGAGGGGCGGGGCGGCGGAAGCGGGCATGGCGGCACTCCAGGGCGTGAGGTGGGACGGGCACCGGATCGCCGGATCGCCGGATCGCCGGGTCGCCGGACGTCGAGGCGCCCGGGCCCGTCGCCGCGCGGGCGGGCGCCGGCCGGGTCCGGCCGTCGGCGGCGTGTCGGCGCACGGGCGCGGTGATGTGCCACGACTATGCGGGCCGGGCACCGGCCTGCCCAGCCCTCGCGCGATCCAAGTTCCCGATGCCGCCGATCCACGGCGTGGATGCCCCGGGGCCTCTTCGGTTGTCTACGGGCCCTACGGGCCCTCCGGTACCGTCTCCGCCAGGCGCTCCCCGACCCGTGCCGCCGTCTCGCGCAGCCAGATGTGGGCCGCGTCGTGCGTGTGCACCGGATGCCACCACAGGGCCTCCCGCAGCGGCACCGCCTCGTAGGGCGGCTCCACCACGCGCACGGCGGCGACCGGCGCGAGCAGCCGGGCGAGGCGGGCCTGCACCAAGGCGATCCGCCGGGTGCCGGCCACCAGGTGCGGCAGCAGCTGGAAACTGTCGACGGAGACCTCGACGCGGGGTTCGACGCCGAGCATGCCGAGCTGGCGTACGGCGGGGGCGTCGTAGGTCCGCTGGTAGGTGACCCAGGGCAGCCGGGCCAGGTCCCGCCGGGTGAGCCGGTCGGTGACGGTCGGATGGCCGTCCGCGACGAGGAAGACCCAGCGGTCCTCGTACAGGTCGGTGGCGGGGAAGCCGCTGATGACGCCGTGCGGCATGAGCAGGCCGTCGGTGGCGCTCAGCAGCGTGGCGGTGTCGTCGGCCACGGTGGGCGGGGTCTGGGTGAAGCGCAGCCGGATGCCGGGGGCCTCCTCGTGCACGATCCGGGCGAGTTCGGCGCCGAAGACGGAGACGGCGTAGTCGGAGGCCAGCAGCTTGAACTCGCGGCTCTCCCGGGCCGGGTCGAAGTCGGCCTGGCTGGCGAAGAGGCGTTCGAGCAGGTCGCAGGCGGTGGAGGTGCGGTCGAGGAGGACCTGCCCGAGCGCGGTGAGTTCGTAGTGGCCGCCGACCCGGGCGAGCAGGTCGTCGTCGAAGTGGCGGCGCAGGCGGGCGAGCGCGGCGCTCATGGCGGGCTGGCTGAGGCCGACGCGCTGCCCGGCCCGGGTGACGTTGCGCTCCTCCAGCAGCGCGCGCAGGGCGACGACGAGGTTGAGGTCGAGGCTGGCCAGGTTCACGGGACTTCCCCTTGCGGTACGGCGCCGGTCAGCGGCGGGCAAATGCCGCACCCTCGCCAGGGCATCAACGGCGTGGATACTTGTCATCCACGGAATCTATTTCCCTGATCGCGGGTGGCGGGTCCAGATTAGTCACATCGCAATCAGGAGGACATGTCCGTGAAACCTGAACCCGCGTCCGCACTCTTCGCCGGACCGTTCGCCCTCGCCACCCTGTCGGCTCCCGACGAGCCGGCCTTCCCCGCCCTCGTCACCCCCGACGGCCAGGCGCTCGACCTCAGAGCCGCCTTCGGCGAGGGGCACTTGACGGTCCGGGAACTGCTGGAGCGCTGGGAGACCGCCCTGCCGCGGCTGCGCGCGCTGGCCGCGGAACCGGGTGAGGGCGGCAGGCCGCTCGCGGACCTCCGGGTGCACGCGCCGGTCGAGCCGCGCCAGGTCTTCCAGTCCGGCGCCAACTACCGCCAGCACGTCATCGACCTGCACGTGGCCCACCGCGCCCCGGGCGACGACCGGCCCGAGGAGGAGCGGCGCGCCGAGGCCGCGGAGATCATGGACCGGCGCGCGGCGGAGGACCTGCCGTACGTGTTCATCGGCCTGCCCAGCGCCGTCACCGGCCCGTACGACGACGTGGTACTGCCCGCGTGGGCGAAGAAGCCCGACTGGGAGCTGGAGCTGGCGGCCGTCATCGGCCGGCCCGCCCACCGGGTCTCGGTCGAGGAGGCCCTGGAGTACGTCGCCGGGTACACGATCGCCAACGACCTGACCGACCGGGCCACCGTCTTCCGCCGGGACATGCCGCAGATCGGCACCGACTGGCTGCGCAGCAAGAACGCCCCCGGCTTCACCCCGCTCGGCCCCTGGATCGTCCCCGCGGAGTCGATCGCCGACCCCGGCGACCTGCGGCTGACGCTGAAGCTGAACGGCGAGACGATGCAGGACGAGTCCACCAAGGACATGATCTTCAACGTGGCGCGCATGGTGTCCTACGCCTCGCAGAGCGCCCGCCTCCTCCCCGGCGACCTGGTGCTGACCGGCAGCCCGGCCGGCAACGGCATGCACTGGGGCCGGCTGCTGCGCGACGGCGATGTCATGGAGTCCGCCATCACCGGCCTCGGCGTCCAGCGCACCCGCTGTGTGGCGGAGGCGGCGTCGTGACCGACCGCGACGACCCCGAGGGCGCGATCGCCGAGGCCGCCAAGGCGTGCTCCAACTGGGGCCGCTGGGGCGAGGACGACGTGCTGGGCACCCTCAACTTCCTCGACGAGGCCAAGCGCCGCGAGGGCGCGGCCCTGATCCGGCGGGGCGTCAGCTTCTCCCTGTCCCAGCGGTTCGACATGAACGGGCCGCAGAAGGGCTGGCGGCGGCGGACCAACCCGGTCCACACCATGCTGGACACCGGCACCGACGCCGCCCTCGGCCACCAGGGCTTCCCGCACGGGCTGGGCGGCGCCGACGACGTCATCGCGATGCCGTTGCAGTGCTCCACCCAGTGGGACGGGCTCGGGCACATCTTCGACCACGGCAAGGCGTGGAACGGGCGCCCCGCCGAGAAGGTCGTCACCTCCGACGGCGACCTGGTCACCGGCATCGAGCACATGGCCGCCCATGTCGCCGGGCGCGGGGTCCTGCTGGACGTGGGCCGGGTGATCGGCGAGGACGGCGAGTTGCCCGACGCGTTCGCGATCACCGAGGAGCATCTCGCCGCGACCGCCGAGGCGCACGGCGTGACCGTGGGCCGCGGCGACATCGTCCTGGTCCGCACCGGCCAGCTCACCCGGGCCCGCCGCGACGGCTGGGGCGACTACGCCGGCGGCCCGGCCCCCGGCCTGTCCTTCACCACCGCCGGCTGGCTGCACCGCACGGAGATCGCCGCGATCGCCACCGACACCTGGGGCTTCGAGGTGCGGCCCAACGAGTTCGAGCACGCCTTCCAGCCGCTGCACCAGGTCGCCATCCCCCACATCGGCCTGCTCATCGGCGAGATGTGGGACCTGGACGCGCTGGCGGAGGACTGCGCGGCCGACGGCCGTCACGCGTTCTGGCTCACCGCCGCTCCCCTGCCCATCACCGGCGCGGTCGGCTCGCCCGTCAACCCGATCGCCGTCAAGTAGTACGCGGAGCCCCACCAGCCCGTGGAACAAGGGAGTTCCCCCCATGACCCAACCCCGCACGGTCCTCGTCATCGGCGGCGGCGCGGCCGGCAACGCCGTGACGATCCTGCTGCGCCGGGCCGGCCTGTCCGTGGACCTCATCGAGGCCAAGGACGACTGGAACGCCACCGCAGGCTCCGGCATCACCCTCCAGGGCAACGCCCTGCGCGTGCTGCGCGAACTGGGGGTGTGGGAGCGGATCGAGGCGTCCGGCTACGCCTTCGGCTCGGTCGGCATCACCGCCCCCGACGGCACCGTCCTGCACGTCCAGGACGACCTGCGCACCGGCGGCGACGACCTGCCCGCCACCGTCGGCATGCAGCGCCCCCAGCTCCAGCGGATCCTGATCGACGCCGTCCGCGCGAGCGGCGCCTCGGTGCGGCTCGGCACCCGCGCCGAGTCCCTGGACCAGGACGCCGACGGCGTCACCGCCCGGTTCACCGACGGCACCGAGGGCCGCTACGACCTGGTGATCGCCGCCGACGGCCTCAGCTCGGCCACCCGCGCCGCCATCGGCATCACGGCCAGGCCCGAGCCGACCGGCATGGCCATCTGGCGGGTCGCCACACCGCGCCCGGCCGGTGTCGTGCGCACCGACCTCGCCTACGGCGGCCCGGCCTACATCGCCGGCTACTGCCCCACCAGCGAGAACACGATCTACGCCTACGTCGTCGAGGCCAACCGCGACCGCGCCTCCATCCCGCCGGAGACCTACGCCGACGAGATGCGGCGCCTGGCCTCCGCGTACGGCGGCCACTGGCCGGAGATCACCGAGCACATCACCGACCCGGCGAAGGTGAACTACACCTGGTTCGACCGGATGCTGGTCGAGGGCTCCTGGCACCGGGGCCGCGTCGTCCTCGTCGGCGACGCCGCCCACTGCTGCCCGCCCACCCTCGCCCAGGGCGCCGCCCTGTCCCTGGAGGACGCGCTCGTGCTGGCGCGGATGCTGACCGGGACCGACACCTGGGACGACGCCCTCTTCCAGGCGTACTACGAGCGCCGGGTGCGGCGCGTGCGCCCGGTCGTGGAGGCGTCCGTGCAGATCGGGCGGTGGCAGCTCGACGGCGTCCGCGACGCCGACGTCCCCGGCCTGATGGGCCGCACCATGACGATGCTGAGGGAGCTGCCGTGACCGCGCCCACGATCGACGTGCACGCCCACGTCCTGCTGCCCGG